>DAOLBY010000002.1:57404-64916 GCA_035324325.1 Paracoccaceae bacterium
GATGACCGATGCCGCCACCGCATAGGCCGCCGTCGTCGGCATCCCCATGCCCAGCACGATCGACACCACCATGGCGAAGAACAGCGCCACGATCTGGTTCTGCTCGGCCAGGCCCAGCAGCAGCGAGGAGAAGCGCGTGCCGATCCCGGTCAGCGCGATGACCCCCACGATGATGCCCGCCGCGGCGCAGACCGCCACAAGCTGCAGCGTCATCTTGGTGGAGATTTCCAGCGCGAAGAGGATCGACCGGATGCCCATCTTGTAGGGCGTGAGCCAGGACACCACGGCGGCCGCGGCCATGGCGAGCGTGCCGGCGCGGATCACCGAATAGCCCATGAACAGCGCCCCGATCAGGATGAAGATCGGGATGAACAGGAACACCTGTTTCGCCAGCTTGGCGAACTGCGGCAGTTCCTCGCGCGGCAGGCCCTTCATGCCGTGCTTCTGTGCGGCAAGGTCGACCATGAAGAACACCGACAGGAAATACAGGCCCGCGGGGATGATCGCCGCGATCACGATGTCGGAGTAGGGAATGCCGGTGATCTCGGACATGATGAAGGCGCCCGCGCCCATGATGGGCGGCAGGATCTGCCCGCCGGACGAGGCTGCGGCCTCGACCGATGCCGCCGTCTGCGGCGGATAGCCCACGCGCTTCATCAGCGGGATGGTCAGCGACCCGGTGGCCACCACGTTGCCCGCGGAGGTGCCGTTGATCGTGCCCATCAGCGCCGAGGAGAACACCGCCACCTTGGCCGGCCCGCCGCGCTTGTCCCCCGCCGCGGCGAAGGCGAAGTTGACGAAGTATTCGCCTACGCGGCTTGCCTGCAGGAAGGCTGCAAAGGCGACGAACAGGATGATGTAGGTGGAACTGATGGCCGTGGTGGGCCCGAGGATCCCCTGGTCGGTGAAGATGTAGGTGAAGAAGCGGCTGGGCGTGTAGCCGCGGTGCTGCAGGATGCCGGGCAGCCAGGGGCCGACGAAGGCATAGGCCACGAAGATGCCCGCGATGATCACGAGCGCAAGGCCCGCGAGCCGCCGCGTCATTTCCAGGATCAGCATCACGCCGCCCATGGCCGCGAACATGTCGGCGTCCTTGGCCAGCGCGGTCCCGGCCCGCAGCCGCAGGAGCGGCGCGTGGTGGATGATGTAGAGCGTGACGGCCAGCGCGGCCACGGCCAGGAAGGCATCGGCCAGATCGACACGGCCGCGGTCGCGGTCGGGCAGGAGCCAGCCCATCACCACCAGCCAGGCGATGCCGCCGACCAGCGGCCAGCCGAAGGTATAGTCGAAGGCATCCTTGGCCGCGGCCTGGCCGACGCTGCCCGTGCCCAGCCAGAAGCCGATCGCCTGCGCGCATGCGATGCTGACGGCCAGCGCGCCGGGCGCAAGGATCGCAAGATAGGTGTTGCGGGGCAGGCCGTGCACAGGCGCGTCACCCTCGCCGAAGAGGGTCGAGGAAAACAGCAGGAACCCGATCCCCAGCCCCCCGCCCACATGCACGAGGCGATAGACCCAGGGTTCCAGCGGGTAGAGGTTCATCACCCCGATGTGGAAGGCGGTATAGGCCACGCAGATCACCGCAGCCGCCAGTTTCAGCGCGCCCTCGGGCCTGCGCTGGTTCGGCGCGAAGATCTCGTCGTCCACGCCTTCGGCCAGCAGGGCCTTTTCCTTGACGTTGCCAGCCATCCCCGGTCCCCCCCGATACGCGCGCTGCGTCTTGTTGTGGATGGCCGCCCGCCCCGGACAGGGGCCGGGCGGCCGGTGCCGTCAGGCGTCGATCACTTCAGGGTGTCGGGAATGGCGATGCCCTTTTCCTCGAAGTAGCGGACGGCGCCGGGGTGGTAGGGCATGAAGGTGTTCTTGTCCCAGTTCTCCAGCAGCGTTTCCGAGGCGGCCGCGTGGATCTGCACCATCCGGTCGGGGTTCTCCATCGCGAGCTTGGTGATCTCGTAGGCCAGCGTCTCGGGCATGTCGGCGTGCGCGATGGCAAAGTTCCACAGCGCAACGGTGGGCTGGTCGTAGTCGTGGCCCGAATAGGTGCCCGCCGGGATGGTCAGCGGCGCCATGGCCGGGAAGGCCTCGAGGATCTTCGGCAGTTCCTCGTCGTTGAAGCCGAACATCACCACGTCCTGGCTGGCGGCGAGTTCCGCGAAGGCGCTGATCGGAACGCCGGCGGCGAAGGCGAAGGCGTCGATCAGCCCGTCGGCCAGCTGGCCCGCGGCATCGGCGGCGCCGGCGTTCGACACGTTGGCGTTGACGCCCAGCGCCTGCATGAACTGCGGCCAGTAGGTGCCGGGCGTGCCGCCCGCCGGACCGACCGACACGCGCTTGCCGTTCAGATCGGAGACCGAGGTGATGCCCGACTTGCGAAGCGTCACGACCTGGAACGGCGTCTGGTACATCGGGAACAGCGCGCGGATCGACTTGTGCTCAAGTCCCGGGGCCAGCTCCGACTTGCCGTTCCAGGAGTCATAGGCCGGGCCCATGGTGACGAGGCCCATCAGGTGGTCGCCGGTTTCCACCAGTGTCACGTTCTGTACCGGCCCGCCCGTCACCTCGCCGGTCGAGTTCACGCCCAGCGCCTCGGTGATGTAGCCGGCAAAGCCGTTGCCATAGACGAAGTAGGTTCCGCCCTGGCTCGCAGTGCCGATGGTGAAGTCGTTGGGCCAGCCCGTGCGGTCCTGCGCGACGGCAGCGCCGGCGACAAGCGTAAGGGCCGCCGCGGCGGCGGCGAAGGTGCGTTTCATCCGATATTCCTCCCGGTCATGTGCAGGCTGGGGTCTCCCCGCCCCTGCGCGCATCAGAACGGGTCGGGGCGTACGGATCAACCGCAACGGGGCCGGATCGGGGAAAAACCGCGCGGCCGACCGCCGCAATGGGTGGAAACCGTAACATCGCGGCCCTGGCATGGGCGGATTCCGCGCGCTATTCGCTGTCGCCCTCGCCGAACTGGCCGCGGTCGAGGCCGTGCTTCTGCATCTTCTCCCACAGCGTCTTGCGTGACAGGCCGAGCGACTCATAGACCGGCCGCAGCCGCCCGCCATGTGCAGCCAGCGCCGCCTCGATCTCGCGACGTTCGTAGACGGCGACCCGGTCGGCCAGCCGGGCGGGGGCGGGTTCGGCCTCGCCCGGCTCCACGAGGCCCAGCGCGAAACGGTCGGCGAAGTTGCGCAACTCGCGCACGTTGCCGGGCCAGTCGCGCGCGGCCAATGCGGCCAGCAGCGCCGGCGGCACCGCCGGCATCTCCTGTCGGTGGCGGGTGGCGGCCTCGGCCAGCAGCCGCATGAACAGCAGGCCCACATCCTCGGCCCGCGCCGACAGGGTCGGGATGCGCAGCGTCACCACGTTCAGCCGGTACAGAAGGTCGGCTCTGAACCGGCCGGCCGCCACTTCGTCCTCGAGGGCAACGCGGCTGGTGGCCAGGAAACGTATGTCGAGCGGCACGGCCTCGTTCGACCCCAGCCGCGTGATCGCACGGTCCTCGATGGCGCGCAGGAGCTTGCCCTGAAGGTCGGGCGGCATCGACCCCACATCGTCCAGCAGCACGGTGCCGCCGCGGGCATGCTCGAACTTGCCTGCCCGCGCCCGCAGCGCCCCGGGAAACGCGCCCTGCTCGTGCCCGAAGAGTTCGCTTTCAATCAGATGCGCCGGCAGCGCGGCGCAGTCGATGGCAACGAAGGGCCGCCGCGCCCGGGCCGACAGGTCGTGCAGCGCGCGCGCCGCCACCTCCTTGCCGCTGCCGGTGGCGCCCACGATCAGCACGTCGGCCTCGGTCGGGCCCAGGGTGCGGATGCGCCGGCGCAGGTCGATCATCGCGTTCGACCGCCCCACCAGGCGCTGTTCCAGATCGTCCGACTGCCCCGCCGCCGCCCGCAACACGCGGTTTTCAAGCACCAGTCGCCGGTAGTCGAGCGCCCGCGCCGCGATCTCGGCCAGCTGGCCGGCCGGATAGGGCTTTTCGATGAAGTCATGCGCCCCTTCGCGCATCGCCCGCACCGCCAGTTGCACGTCGCCGTGCCCGGTGATCAGGATGACGGGGATGTCCCGGTCGACCTCGTGGATGCGGTTCATAAGGGTCAGACCGTCGATGCCGGGCATCCGGATGTCGGTCAGCACGATCCCGGGAAAGCCGAAGCTGACGTAGTCGGGCACCCGGTCGCCGGCGGCGAACTCGGTCACCGCAAAGCCCGCAAGATCCAGCGCCTGGGCAGTCGACGCGCGCAGGTCGGGCTCGTCATCGACCAGCAGGATGCGGAACCGGTCGGTCATGCGGCCCGTTCGCCGGCATCTGTGGCGCGCAGGTCGATGCGGAACTCCGCCCCTCCGCCCGGCGGCGCGTGAAGCGACAGATCTCCACCGAAGTCCTTGACGATATTGTAGGAAATCGACAGCCCGAGACCCAGCCCCTTGCCCACCCCCTTGGTCGAGAAGAACGGGTCGAAGATGCGCGGCGCCACCGCCGCCGGAACCCCCGGCCCGTGGTCGCGGACCGAGATGCGAATGCCCAGCGGCCCCGGCCCTGCAGTCAGCAGGATGCGCCGGTCCGCCGCGCCCTCGACCGCGTCGGCGGCGTTGGTCAGCACGTTGACCAGCACCTGCTGCAGCCGCACCGGTCCGGCCACCGCCATCGGCAGGCCGGGCGCCAGATCGACCGATAGTTCCGCCCCGGCCCCGCGCAGCCGCAGCCCCGCGATCTCGCGCGCGGCCTCGATCACCTCGGGCAGGGCCACCGGACGCAGCCGCTGGCCCGGCGCGCGGGCGAAACTGCGCAGCGACCGGCTGATCGCCGCCATGCGGTCGATCAGGCCGAGGATCCGCCCGATATTGCCCCGTGCATCCGCCGTCCGCCCGCGGTCGAGCAATACCGCGGCATTGTCGGCATAGGTGCGGGCAGCGGCCAGCGGCTGGTTGAACTCGTGGCTCAGCGCCGCCGACATCTGGCCCAGCGCCGCCATCTTGCCCGCCTGCACCAGATCGGCCTGCGCCTGGCGCAGCCCCTGTTCGGCCGCCGTGCGCTCTGCCACCTCGGCCTCCAGACGGCGGTTGACGGCGGCCAGTTCGGCCGTGCGCTCCTCGACCCGCCGCTCCAGCCCCTCGCGCGCGGCCTGCTGCAGGGCGAGTCGTTCGCGCAACTGCGCCCGGCGCTGCGCCACGACCGCCGCCGCCAGCATCAGCGACCCGAGCGCCAGCGCCGCCACGCCGCCGGCGGTCAGCGCCTGGCGCCGCGCGGGTGCCGTGTCGATCAGCACCCGCAGCACCCAGTCGGCCTCGGGCATCGGCGCCTCGCGCATCAGGTAGCGCCGCGCCGCTCGCCCCTCGTCGACGTCGATCATGGGGTGGCCGGCACGGATGGTCCGCGCCGTGGCCGGGAACGGCCGCAGCACCGCGTCGGCATAGCGCCGCGTCTCGGCCAGCGTGGCCCGCGCGGCCGGTGTCAGCGGCAGGAAGGCGGTGAACCGCCAATCAGGCCGCCCCGACAGGAACACCACGCCCTCGGGGTCGGTCACCAGGATTGCCTCGTCGGCGCCGGCGCCCCAGGCCCCCTCGATCGCGTCGAGGTCGATCTTGAAGACCAGAACGCCCGCCACATCGCCCGCCGGCCCCCCGACCGGCGCGCCGAAGTAATAGCCGCGCTTGCCGCTGGTGGTGCCCAGCGCGTAGAACCGCCCCTCGCCCCCCGCCGCGGCGCCGGTGAAATAGGGGCGGAAGGCGAAGTTGCCGCCGACGAACGAGGTTTCCGTCGCATGATTGGAGGCCGCCCGCGTGGTGCCGCCCCGGTCCATCAGATACACGTCCGATGCGCCCAGGCGTGTCTGGATGTCCTCGAGCCAGAGGTCGGTCTCGGCCGCCAGCTGCGCATTCAGCGGGTCGGCCGCCAGCGCCCGCACCTGCGGCTGCAGCGCGGTCAGGGCCGGCAGTCGCTCGAACCGCTCGAGTTGCCCCCGCAACGAGGCCACGGCCAGATCGAGCGTCGAATCGCCCCGGCGCGCGGTCGCGTCCAGCGCGCGGGTCAGCGCCTGGTCATGCGCCGCCCAGCCGGCCCCGAGGACCGCCGCGACCAGCAGCGCCACCCAACCCGCCACCCGGATGCGCCGACCTGCCGTCATGGCCCCCCTCCTGCCCGCAGGATAGCGCTCAACCGCCCGGTTCGGCCAGCCGCGCGAGAAGGGCGAGGAACTGCGCCCTCTCCCCGACTGACAGCGGCGCCAGAGTGCGGTCCGTCACCGCGTGGGCATCGGCCAACCGCGCCGCGAACAGCGCCGAACCGGCAAGCGTCGCCGCCACCGTCAGCCTCCGCCGGTCGTCCGGGTCGGCGCGGCGCTCGGCCAGCCCCTGCCGCCGCAGCCGGTCCACCACGCCCTTGACCGTTGCACCGTCCAGCGCCACCGCCCTGCCCAGTTGGTTCTGGCTCATCGCGCCCTCGGTGCAGAGCCGCGCCAGGACGGCGAACTGCGTGGTCGTCACCTCGGGGATGGCGGCGGCGAAGATCGCCAGATGCCGCTGCGTCACGCGTCGCAGCACATAGCCGACCTGGTCATCGAGCACATAGGGGGCGGGGTCATGGTTCACCCCACTCCGTTAGCCGCCGCAGGCAGATCGCGCAACCGCGCGTTCGACCCGCCGCCAGGTGCCGCCGGTTGACAGGGTGCCCCGCCCGGCCGCAGCATGGCATCAGTGTTTGCACGCAAACGAGCCGGGCCATGACCGCTGCCCTCCTGCGCCCCCGCGACCTCGAGCATGCCCTGGCGCTGGTTGCGGGCGGCGCGCGGCCGCTGGCGGGGGCGACCGATGTCTGGCCCTCCGTGACGGGCGCCGACCTGCCGGGTCCGATGGTCGACCTGACGGCGCTGCCGGACCTTTCGGGCATCACCGCCACGCAAGGGGGCGGCCTGCGCATCGGCGCCTGCACCACCTGGGGGCAAGTCGCGCGCGCGCCACTGCCGCCGGCGCTGCATGCGCTGCAACAGGCGGCACGGCTGGTCGGCGGGCAGCAGATCCAGACGGCGGCGACCCTGGGCGGCAACCTCTGCACCGCCTCGCCCGCCGCCGACGGGGTGCCGCCGCTTCTGGCCTGCGACGCCGCGGTGGAACTGGCCGGGCCGCGGGGGCCGCGGGCGCTGGCGCTGGCGGACTTCCTGACCGGCCCGCGCCGCACGGCGCTTGCCCCGGACGAGGTCCTGGTGGCCGTGCATCTGCCCGCCGCCGGTCTCGCCGGCGCCTCGCGCTTCGCAAAGCTCGGCGCCCGAGCGCATCTGGTGATCTCCATCGTCATGGTCGCGGTTCGACTGACGCTCCACGACGGGCGCATCGCCGCCGCCGCCATCGCCGTCGGCGCCTGCGCCCCGACTGCCCGCCGCCTGCCGGCGGTCGAGGCCGCGCTGGCCGGCGTACCCCTGGCCGAGGCCGCAAGCCGCATCGGTGATGGCATGGTGGCCGAGGCGCTGGCGCCGATCGACGACATCCGCGCCAGCGCCCCCTACCGCCGCAGTTCCGCCGCCGAACTGATCCGCC
>DAOLBY010000167.1:0-7139 GCA_035324325.1 Paracoccaceae bacterium
ACAGACTCCCGCACGGACCATCGACCTTGTGACCCGCGACCCGTCGCGTACCGTCGAGTTCCGCACGGGCGCGTCGGGGCTGAACGGTCTGCCGTGGGTCGCCTGGGCGGCGGTTCTGGGGCTGGGCGCCGTGCTCTTTGCCGCCGAGCACGAGGAAGTCATGCGGGGGATGGGCTGGTTCCTTATGGCCCTGCTGCCGGTCGGGCTGGCCGTGCAATGGTTCGCCGCACGGAACGCGCAGTCCGAGGCGCCGGGCCTCACCCTGACACCCGAGGGCTTCACCCTTGCCCCCCACGGATGGGGGCACCTGACCGTGACCTGGGCGGCCGTTCGCGCCGTGTCCAGCCGCACGATCAGGGTGTTCCAGCCGCGGTGGCGGCCTGGCCCGCCCTTCATGACCCTGCCGCGCTGCACCCTGGTGCGGATCGATGCCGAGGTGCTGGCTGCGGCCCGGACCGCGGGCAGCTTTCGTCCCGGCGGTCCGACGGGGGACCGGGTGATCCGCGACGACGAGGAGGGCGTCGAGATCGTGCTGAACCACGACGACTTCGGTCTGACCCCCGAAGAGATCCGGCATGCGGTCGAGGTGCGCTGGCAGGCCTTCGGGGGGGCCGAGGTGGCGGCCGGACCGGACACCGCATTGCCGCCCCTGCGCCTCGGCGGGTTCCGTCCCGCCAACAGGGGACTCTGGTGGGCCGGTCTCGGCGGGGCCGGGCTGGCGGCGGCTGTCCTGCTGACCAATGCGGCCGGGCTCTGGCAGACCGAGGGGCAGGCCCGCGATGCCGCCACCCGGGCCGAGCGCAACCGGATGATCGAGCAGTCGAACGAACGCCTGCGGGCCGTTGACCGCGACCATCAGGACGCCCTTCGCCGCATGGAGGAACGCCAGCGCGATCTGGACCAGCGGATGCGGACCATGATGCCGAACTGGGGCAGAGCCCGTCAGACCGACACAGGGACGGCCGCCGATCAATCCCGTTGACCCGACTCGCGGCGGCGGATAAGAAATGAACAAGCGTTCATTTCCTGGGGAGGGGGCGATGTTCACGGGGCCGTTGCAGTTCGATCTGGGCGAGGACATCGGTGCCTTGCGCGAGACGGTGCATGCCTGGGCGCAGCAGCGGCTGAAGCCCCGCGCGGCGGCCATCGACCGCTCCAACGCCTTCCCCCCCGACCTCTGGCGCGAGATGGGCGACCTGGGGCTTCTGGGGATCACGGTCGAGGACGAGTATGGCGGGGCCGGCATGGGGTATCTGGCCCATACCGTCGCCATCGAGGAGGTGGCGCGCGCTTCGGCCTCGGTCGCGCTGTCCTACGGGGCGCATTCCAACCTCTGCGTCAACCAGATCCGGCTGAACGGCACGACCGGGCAGCGCGCCCGCTATCTGCCGCGGCTGGTCAGCGGCGAACATGTCGGCGCGCTGGCGATGTCCGAGGCCGGGGCGGGGTCGGACGTGGTGGGGATGAAGCTGCGGGCCGAGAAGAAGAACGACCGCTTCATCCTGAACGGCACGAAATACTGGATCACCAACGGCCCCGACGCCGATGTGCTGGTCGTCTATGCCAAGACCGACCCTGCGGCGGGCTCGAAGGGCATCACCGCCTTTCTGATCGAGAAGGGGATGGCGGGGTTCTCGACCTCGCCCCATTTCGACAAGCTGGGGATGCGCGGGTCAAACACGGGCGAGCTGGTCTTCGAGGACTGCGAGGTGCCCTTCGACAACGTGATCGGGCAGGAGGGGAGTGGCGTGGCCGTCCTGATGTCGGGGCTCGACTACGAGCGGGTGGTGCTGTCGGGCATCGGGCTGGGCATCATGGCCGCCTGTCTGGACGAGATCGTGCCCTACCTGCGCGAGCGCCAGCAGTTCGGCCGGCCCATCGGGTCGTTCCAGCTGATGCAGGCCAAGGTGGCCGACATGTACACCGCGCTGAACTCGGCCCGCGCCTATGTCTACGAGGTCGCCCGCGCCTGCGACCGGGGCAAGGTGACGCGCGCCGACGCCGCGGCCTGTGTGCTCTACGCCTCCGAACAGGCGATGGTGCAGGCGCATCAGGCGGTACAGGCGATGGGCGGCGCGGGGTTCCTGGCCGATGCGCCCGTCGCGCGGCTGTTCCGCGACGCCAAGCTGATGGAGATCGGCGCCGGCACCTCCGAGATCCGCCGGATGCTGGTCGGGCGCGAGATCCTGGGGGTGTGATGGGGTGGCTCACCCGCCTGACGGGATCCCGGTGCCCGACCTGCGGCGAGGCGCTGACCCGTGCGCAAGTGGCGGACCTTCTGGAGGAAATCCCCCTGTCCGCACCGATGCCCACGGTGGATTGTCCCCGCTGCGGCAAGGCGCTGCGACTGGCGGGCAGCCGGTGGGATCAGGCCATGCGGCTATTCCTGCTGCATGCTCTTCCGCCGCTGGTCGTCGCGCAGCTGTTCAGCGGTGTGGCAGGTTTTGTGCTGGCCCTGGCGCTGCTCCCCTTCTCGTTCCGTGCGGTGGCGCTGGAGCGGGCCCGGTGATCCGCCCGCGCACCCTCTGGCTGCCGGTGGCGGCCCTGGCTGCGCTGGCGGCTGTCGTCGGTGCCCTTCAGGGAACCCGCGTAGCCGCGGGGGGCGAGACGGCGGCGATCGAGGCCGCCGCCGCGCGCTGGCTCGCCTCCGCCGGCCCGGGTGCGCGCGCGGCCGATTGCGCCGCGCGGCCCGATCCGGGCTGGTTCACCTGGCTGGTCGTCACCTGCCGCGGGGCGCCGGGCGGCCGGGTCTATTATATCGGGCGGCTTGGCTTCATCCTGCGCGAAACCGCGCTGCCCCCCCTGCCGGAGACCTGAGCGATGCGCCTGACCTCCCGCGTCCTGCCCACGTCCGAATCCTTCCGCGCCAACCGCGCCGCGCATCTGGCCATGCTGGCGCAGATCGGACAGGCCGCCGCGCTGGCCGCGGCCGGGGGCGGGGCGAAGGCGCTGGCGCGCCATACCGCCCGCGGCAAGATGGCCCCGCGCGACCGGGTGGCAGGGCTGCTCGACCCCGGGGCGGCGTTCCTGGAGATCGGCGCCACCGCCGCGCACGGCATGTATGGCGGAGACGCGCCGGGCGCCGGGATGATCGCGGGCGTGGGCCGGGTACACGGCCGGCAGGTCATGGTCCTGTGCAACGACGCCACGGTGAAGGGCGGCACCTATTACCCGATGACCGTCAGGAAGCACCTGCGCGCGCAGGAGATCGCCGAGGCGAACCGGCTGCCCTGCATCTACCTCGTGGACAGCGGCGGCGCCAACCTGCCGAACCAGGACGAGGTCTTTCCCGACCGCGACCATTTCGGCCGCATCTTCTACAATCAGGCGCGGATGAGCGCCACGGGCATCGCCCAGATCGCGGTCGTGATGGGGTCCTGCACCGCCGGCGGGGCCTATGTGCCGGCGATGTCGGATGTCTCGATCATCGTGCGGGGGCAGGGCACGATCTTCCTGGCCGGCCCGCCGCTGGTGCGCGCCGCGACCGGCGAGGTCGTCAGCGCCGAGGATCTGGGCGGGGGCGACGTGCACACCCGGCTGTCGGGCGTGGCCGATGCGCTGGCCGAGGACGACGCCCATGCCCTGGCGCTGGCGCGCGAGGCGGTGCGGCATCTGGGGGCGGCCGAGGGCGCGCGCATCGTCCGGCAACCCCCGGACCCCCCCGCCTATGACCCCGAGGAGATCCTGGGCCTGGTTCCGGCGAGCCTCAGCATCCCCTACGACATCCGCGAGGTCATCGCGCGCCTGGTGGACGGCAGTCGCCTCGATGAGTTCAAGGCCCGCTTCGGCGAGACGCTGGTCACGGGCTTTGCCCATGTCGAGGGGATGCCCGTGGGGATCGTGGCCAACAACGGCGTCCTGTTTTCCGAGGCCGCGCAGAAGGGCGCGCATTTCATCGCGCTGTGCTCGCAGCGCGGCGTCCCGCTGGTGTTCCTGCAGAACATCACCGGCTTCATGGTGGGCCGGAAGTACGAGAACGAGGGCATCGCGCGCCACGGCGCCAAGATGGTGACGGCGGTGGCGACGACCGCGGTGCCCAAGATCACCGTGCTGGTCGGCGGGTCCTTCGGGGCGGGCAACTACGGGATGGCCGGTCGCGCCTATTCGCCCCGGTTCCTCTGGACCTGGCCCAACAGCCGCATCTCGGTCATGGGCGGGGAACAGGCGGCCGGGGTGCTGGCCACCGTGCGGCGCGAAGGGATCGAACGGGCAGGGGGCGCCTGGACGGCCGAGGAAGAGGCCGAGTTCAAGCGCCCCACGATCGAGATGTTCGAGCGGCAGAGCCACCCGCTCTATGCCTCGGCCCGGCTGTGGGACGACGGGATCGTCGATCCGCGCCGCACGCGGCAGGTGCTGGCGCTGTCGCTGGAGGCGAGCCTGAACGCCCCGGTGGAGGAGACACGCTTCGGCGTGTTCCGGATGTGAGCGGGGGGAGGGACATCGACATGGGTGTGGCCGAGGCCCTGACGCACAGCCTGGTCCTCTGGGTGGCCGGGGCGACCGTGGTCGTCGTGGCGCTGGCCGCCCTCTCGGCGCTGCGCGGCCGCGGGCGCGACGGCCGGGTGCCGCCGCGCGGGCGCGCGCCCCTGACCGAGTTCGAGCGCCTGATCGGCGGGCGCGTGGCCGGGCAACCGCCCGTCCGGCCCCCCGCGGGCGCCTGCCGCTGGGTGCGCGACAGCTTCCGCACCGGCGGCGGCGACCACCGCTGGGTCTGCGACACCTGCGCGGTCGAGGCCTATACCCCGACCGCAACACCCCCCGCCACATGCCTGCGCGGCGAACGCCGGATGGCCGACCTGTGACCGCCCCCCCCCCCCCCCGCCGACGGCCCGCCCCCGGACGCCTCCCGCCCGCCCGCCCCGGCGTCGTCGGGCGAGGCGGCCCTTGCATTGCCGCAATCTCGGGTCATCCTGCCGGCCATGCGCAACCGAAACGTCACCGCCTTCACGCGCGACAGGCGGCGCCCGCCGGGCAGGCCGGCAGGACGCTGGCGGCTGGCCGACCCCCGCACCTATCTGACCGGTGTGATGGTGCTGGCGGCGTGTCTGCTCGTGGTGCTGCCCTACGGCGCCGACGGGGTGAACGCGGTGCTGGGGCCGAGGGGCACGGACGGCTGCCGCGTGCTGCGCGTGGTGGATGGCGACACGGTGACGCTGTGGTGTCCGGGGTCCGCACCCTACCGCGCAAGGCTGACCGGCTACGACGCGCCCGAGGTGTTCTCGCCGGGTTGCGCGGCGGAACTGGCCGCGGGCATGGCGGCCACCTGGGCGCTGCGCGGCCACCTCTTCCGCGCGCAGACCATCACCGTCACCCCCCGCGGCAAGGACCGCTTCGACCGCGCGCTTGTGGCGCTGTCGCTCGACGGCCGGCCGCTCGCGCCCGTGATGATCACCGCCGGCCACGGCCGCCCCTACGCCGGCGGGCCGCGCCCCGACTGGTGCGCCTGACCGCACCCCGTTCTTCCTGGCCCAGATACCCCGGGGGTTCGGGGGCTGGCCCCCGCTCCGTTCGCGCCAAAGGACCAGCCCGATGTTCGCCAAGATCCTGATCGCCAACCGGGGCGAGATCGCCTGCCGCATCATCGACACCTGCCGTCGCCTCGGCATCGGCACCGTCGCCGTGTTCTCCGAGGCCGATGCGGGCGCGCGTCACGTGGCGATGGCCGATGCCGCCGTGCCCATCGGCGGCCCCCGGCCTGCCGAAAGCTACCTGCGCGGCGATGCGATCATCGCTGCGGCCCTCGCATCGGGGGCGGAGGCGATCCATCCCGGCTACGGCTTCCTGTCCGAGAACCCCGACTTCGTGGAGACGGTCGAGGCCGCCGGCCTGACCTTCATCGGCCCCTCGGCGGCGGCGATCCGCGCCATGGGCCTCAAGGACGCGGCCAAGCGGCTGATGCAGGGCGCGGGCGTCCCGGTGGTGCCCGGCTACCTGGGCGAGGACCAGGAGCCCGGGCGGCTGGAGGTCGAGGCTGCCGCCATCGGCTATCCGGTCCTCATCAAGGCCGTGGCCGGCGGCGGCGGCAAGGGGATGCGGCGGGTGGACGACCCGGCCGCCTTCATGGCCGCGCTGGAAAGCGCCAAGGCCGAGGCGCGCGGCGCCTTCGGCAACGACGCCGTGCTGATCGAGAAATACATCGAGCGACCGCGCCACATCGAGGTGCAGGTCTTCGGCGACGGCACCGACGCGATCCACCTGTTCGAGCGCGACTGCTCGCTCCAGCGGCGCCACCAGAAGGTGATCGAGGAGGCGCCTGCGCCCGGCATGCCCGACGAGGTGCGCGCGGCGATGGGGGCGGCTGCCGTGCGGGCGGCCAGGGCCATCGGCTACAGGGGCGCAGGCACCATCGAGTTCATCGCCGACGGCAGCCGCGGCCTGCGCGCGGACGGGTTCTGGTTCATGGAGATGAACACCCGCCTGCAGGTCGAACACCCCGTCACCGAGGCGATCACCGGCGTCGATCTGGTCGAATGGCAGCTGCGCGTGGCCGCCGGGGAACGCCTTCCCGCGCGGCAGGAGGAGCTGCGCATCACCGGCCACGCCTTCGAGGCGCGGCTCTACGCCGAGGATGTGCCGGCGGGTTTCCTGCCCGCCACCGGGCGGCTGGCGCATCTGGCCTTTCCGGCCGAGGCCCGCGCCGATACCGGGGTGCGGTCGGGCGATGCCATCAGCCCCTTCTACGACCCGATGATCGCCAAGATCATCCTGCACGGCCCCTCGCGGGCCATCGCGCTCAACCGGCTGGCACGGGCGCTGGACGGGACGCAGGTGGCGGGAACGGTGACCAACCTGTCCTTCCTCGCGGCCCTGGCCCGGCACGAAGGGTTCGCGAAGGGCGAGGTCGATACCGGCCTGATCGCCCGCGACCTTGCCGCGCTGACCGCGCCCCGCGAACGCGACCAGCTGGACCTGGCCATGGCTGCCACCGCGGTCCTGCACGCCGCGGGGCTGCCGGCCGGTCCGCTTGCGGGCTTCGCGCTGTGGTCGCCGCTGCGCCATCCGGTGGCGATGTCGGCCGCGGACGGGCCGTTGACTTGCCTGGGCGAGATGGCTGGGCCGGGCACGGTGCGCGCCGTGGTGGGGGGCGTGGTGATCAAGGCCGGGCGTTCGGGTGCAGGCTGGCGGGTGGAAGGTGTGGG
>DAOLBY010000167.1:7149-7838 GCA_035324325.1 Paracoccaceae bacterium
CGCTGCCCGTGGTCGAGGCCGGCGGCGCGATCCACGTCTTCGCGCCGGGACGGACCGCAAGCTTCCGCCGCATCGACCCGCTGGACCGCGCCCCCCCCGCCTCGGCCGCGGGCAACCTGATCCGCGCGCCGATGCCCGGGCTGGTGCGGGCGCTGCATGCCGTGGCCGGACAGGCGGTGCGCGCGGGCGATCCCCTCGCGGTGCTGGAAGCGATGAAGATGGAGCACAGCCTGGCCGCCCCGCGCGATGGCGTGGTGGCCGAGGTGCTGGCCGCCCCGGGCGACCAGGTCGAGGCCGGGGCGGCGCTGGTGGCGCTGGAAGAGCCGTGACCGGGCGGGGGTTCGTCGAGATCGTCGAGGTCGGCCCGCGCGACGGGCTGCAGAACGAGACCCGGACGATCCCGACGGCCGAGAAGGTCGCGCTGGTCGACACCCTGTCGCGCGCTGGCTTCCGGCGGATCGAGGCGGCGAGCTTCGTCAGTCCGAAATGGGTACCGCAGATGGCGGACGGCGCCGAGGTGATGGCGGCCATCCTTCGCCCGCCGGGGGTGCGGTTCTCCGTGCTGGCCCCGAACCTCAGGGGATATCAGGCGGCACATGCGGCAGGGGCCGACGAGGTGGCGGTGTTCGTATCGGCCTCGGAGGGCTTTTCGCGTGCCAACCTGAACGCGACGGTGGCCGAGAGCCTGG
>DAOLBY010000168.1:0-7728 GCA_035324325.1 Paracoccaceae bacterium
GGGGGGCGGGATGTCCCGCGCCAGGCCGGGGGCCTGGGGCCGCGCCCGGCGCGAGGGGTTCGGCCGGATCGAGATCTGCCCCCGGGGGCGCCCCGCCGCGTCGCCATCACCGAACCCGTCCACCCGGATGTTCCCGCCGCGCTGCGGACCGGGGGCTGGGACGTGGTCGAGGGGCCTGCGGCGCTGGAGGGGTTCGACGCGATCCTCGTGCGGCTTCGGGTCCTGACGGTGGCCGAGGTGGCCGGCGCGCGCATCGTCGCCAAGCACGGGGTGGGGGTGGACAACATCCCGCTGGCGGCCGCTCGGGAGGCCGGTACCTGGGTCACGAACGCGCCCGGTGCCAATTCCGGGGCGGTGGCGGAACAGACGCTGATGCTGCTTCTGGCACTGGCGCGGGATCTCGACGGCCAGCGGGCCGGGCGGCTGGCCGGGGTGGCGGGGATCGGCGGGCTGGACCTCGTGGTGGTGGGCCACGGGGCCAGCGGGGCACGGGTGGCGGCGCTGGCCGCGGGCCTGGGCGCCCGGGTGCGCGTGGTGGCGCGCGGCGCGGGGCTGGCGGCGGCGCGGGCGGCGGGCCATGAGGCGACCGACGATCTGCATGCGGCGCTGCGGGGGGCCGGGGCGGTCAGCCTGCATGTGCCGCTGACGCCGGCGACACGGGGCATGGTCGGGGAGGCGGAACTGGCACTGATGGCGCCGGGCGCCTTCGTCGTCAATTGCGCCCGCGGTGGGGTGCTGGACGAGCGCGCGCTGGCCGCGGCGCTGGAAGCGGGGCAGATCGGCGGCGCGGGTCTGGACGTGACCGACCCCGAACCGCTGCCGCCGGGCCATCCGCTGGCCCGCGACCCCCGGGTGATCCTGACACCCCATGCCGCGGGCCTCGGCCGGGCGTCGTTCCGTGCCATGGGCATGGCCGCGGCCGGCGCGATTCTGGGCTGGGGGCAGGGCCGGGTGCCGGCGGCACAGGTGGTGGTGGCGGGGGCGCCGCCGTCCGCAGCCTAGGCCGCTGTCCGTGGGACCGCGCGCCGCCGCCGTCGCGCCGTGCCGTGCCGGGTCCGGGCCGTCTCAGCCCCCGAACACGCCGGCCGCGGCGTCGTAGAAGGCCCTGCGCGTGGCGGGGGCTTCCATCATGATCTCGTGCTCGGCCCCGGGCACCTCCATCAGTCGGGCCGCAGGCCAGCGGGACGCGAGACGGCGCACCGCCTCGGTATCGACGATGCGTTCGCGCGACCCGAGCGCCACCAGCGCCGGCACCGGCGGCAGCGGCTGGCGGGCCAGCCAGCGCGTCTCGGACATGGCGGCGTCGAGCCAGTGCAGGCTGGGACCGCCGAGCGTCAGGTCGGGGCGCGCCTTCACCTGGTCGTGCATGAAGTCCCACATCTCGCGGTCGGTCGTCAGGGTGTTGTCGTCGAACCCCACGGCAAGCGGATAGGGCACCGGGCTGGTCGTCGGCGCATAGCGCGCCCCGAGCCGAGCCGCCCGCGCCGCCGCCCCGACGACCCGCGCCACCGGCGCCATCAGGGGCGACATCCGGATGCCCCACATCGGTGCCGAGAACACCGCGGCGCGGAACCGGCCGGGTGCCTCGATCAGGGCGCGCAACCCGATCGCACCGCCCATGGAATGCCCGAGGATCACATCGGGCACCGGCCAGCCGAGGGCGGGCAGCGCGTCCGACAGGGCGGCAAGGTCCAGCTGATAGTCGGCGAACCGGCCGACATGGCCCATCAGCGGGTCGGGCAGCAACCGGTCGGCCATCCCCTGCCCGCGGTTGTCGATGACGAGGGTGGAGAAGCCGCGCGCCGCCAGATCGGCGGCGGCGGGCCCGTATTTCTCGATGTATTCGGTGCGGCCGGGGATCAGGAGGACACAGCCCCGCGTACCCCCGGGCCAGTGTGCCGCGCGGATGCGCAGACCGTCACGGGTGCGCAGCCAGACCGCCCTCCCGCCCGACGGCCCTCGGGCGAGGTCGTGCAGCAGCGGCGCCTCCTCGCCCGCGCCGGACATGGCTCAGCCCAGCACCGCACCCAGTTTCATCGCCATGCCCATGTTGCCGTCCACCGTCAGCTTGCCCTGCATGAAGGCCGCGGTCGGGTTCATGTCGCCGGCCAGGATCGCCTGGAACACGTCGGCATCGGCGGTCAGGGTCACATCGGCCTCGTCGTCGCCCGCGCGGGCGCCATCGGCGTCGATCACCAGCGACCCCTCGCCGTTGATGACGAACTTGGCCACGCCGTCGAAGCCGCCAACCTTGTCCTGCAGCATGGCCACCGCGGCCGCGATCACATCGCTCATTCCTGTGTCTCCCCTGAAACGTGCCGTTGTCGTGATGCGCATCCGCTTCCCTTGGCCGCGGGCTGCGCTACACTGCCCGTTATGGCCCCGGCGCGCGTCTTTTCCAAATGGATCGTAGCGGCACTTCTGTCGCTTTTTCTTGTCGCCCCGGTGACAGCGCAGGAGACCGGCGTCGCGCCCCCCCGGACCCTGGACACGATGTTCGCCGACCTGCTGACGGCCGAACCCCGTGTCGCCCGGCGGATCGAGCGCGAGATCTGGAACGTCTGGTCGAAATCGGGGTCGGCAACGGCCGATCTTCTGCTGCAGCGCGGCCGCGAGGCGATGCGCGAGGGCAAGCTCGACGCGGCCATCGACCACCTGACGGCGCTGGTCGACCACGCCCCCGACTTCACCGAGGGCTGGAACGCGCGGGCCACGGCCTATTTCCAGGCCGGGCTCTACGGCCCCTCGGTGGCCGACATCGCCGAGGTCCTGAAGCGCGAGCCGCGGCATTTCGGGGCGCTGGCCGGGTTCGGCGCCATCCTCGAGGCGACCGGCAAGGAGGCCGAGGCGCTGGAGGTCTACAAGGCCGCGCTGGCTATACATCCGCATCTTGCCGGGATAGGCAGCGCCGTGGCGCGGCTGGAACTCAAGCGGTCGGGCCAGAACCTCTGATCCCTGCGACGGACGGCCCCCGGGGCGGGCGATATGCTGACACATGCGCGCGTCACGGCCGTTCTCGGCCCCACCAACACCGGCAAGACGCATTACGCCATCGAGCGGATGCTGGGCCACCGCACCGGCGTGATCGGCCTGCCGCTGCGGCTGCTGGCGCGCGAGGTCTATGACCGCATCGTGGCGGCCCGCGGCCCCTCGGTTGCGGCACTGGTGACGGGCGAGGAACGCATCGTCGGCGACCGCGCGGCCTATTGGGTCTGCACCGTCGAGGCGATGCCGGTGGACATCGGCGCAGACTTCCTGGCGGTGGACGAGATCCAGCTCTGCGCCGACCCCGACCGTGGCCATGTCTTCACCGACCGGCTGCTGAACGCCCGCGGGCTGGTCGAGACGATGTTTCTCGGGTCCGAGGCGATGCGCGGCGCCATCGCGGCGCTGGTTCCGCATGTCACCTTCCTGCGGCGCGAAAGGTTCTCGGCCCTCAGCTATGCCGGGTCGAAGAAGCTGAGCCGGATGCCGGCACGGTCGGCCGTCGTGGGGTTCAGCGTCGATTCGGTCTATGCCACGGCCGAACTGATCCGGCGGCAGAAGGGCGGGGCGGCGGTGGTGATGGGCGCGCTTTCCCCCCGCACGCGGAACGCCCAGGTGGCGATGTACCAGGCGGGCGAGGTGGATTACCTGGTCGCCACCGACGCCATCGGGATGGGCCTGAACCTCGACATCCGGCATGTGGCCTTCTCCGCCACGGCCAAGTTCGACGGTCGGCGGATGCGCGATCTGTTCCCGCACGAACTGGGCCAGATCGCCGGACGCGCGGGGCGGCACCTGACGCCCGGCACCTTCGGCGTGACCGGCGAGGCTGCGCCACTGGCCGATGATCTGGTGGAGGCAATCGAGAATCACCGCTTCGCACCCGTGCGCCGCCTGTCCTGGCGCAACCCGCGGCTGGAGTTCGGCAGCGCCGCCCGCCTGATCGATAGCCTGGAGGTGTCGCCCGACAGCGAATGGCTGATCCGCGCGCGCGACGCCGACGACCTGTCAGCCCTGCGCGCGCTGGTCGAGATGCCCGAGGTGGCCACGCGGATGACGGACCCCGCCGCGGTGCGTCGGTTGTGGGACATCTGCCGGGTCCCGGATTTCCGCGGCATAAGCCCTCAGGAACACGCCACGCTGCTGGCGCGGCTGTTCGGGTTCCTGTCGGACGGCCAGGTTCCCGCCGACTGGCTGGCCCGCGCCATTGCCCGCATCGACCGAACCGACGGCGACATCGACGCGCTGTCCAAACGCCTCGCCTATATCCGCACCTGGACCTATGTGGCGCAGCGCTCGGGCTGGGTCGATGACGAAGCCCATTGGCGTGGCGAGACCCGCGCGGTAGAAGACCGCCTGTCGGACGCCCTGCATGCGGCGCTGACGCGGGCATTCGTGGACAGGCGGACGAGCGTGCTCCTCCGGCTGCTCAAGCAGAAGGAGAGCCTCGTGGCCGAGGTCAACGACAAGGGCGAGGTGACGGTCGAGGGGCAGGCCGTGGGTCGGCTGGAAGGCTTCCGCTTCCGCCAGGACGCCAGCGGGTCGCCCGACGAGGCCCGCGTGCTGCGCCAGGCGGCCGAGGCCGCGCTGCGGCCCGAGTTCAACCTGCGCGCCGACCGCTTCTACAACGCGCCCGACACCGAGATGGACTTCACCACCCAGGGCGGGCTGATGTGGGGCACCACGGCGGTCGGCAAGCTGGTCAAGGGGGCCGAGGCGCTGCGCCCCGGGGTCGAGCCTTTCGTGGACGAGGAGGCGGGGCCCGAGGTCATCGAGAAGGTGCGCCGGCGCCTTCAGCATTTCATCGACCGCAAGGTGACGGCGCAGTTCGAGCCGCTGCACGCGCTGCAGAAGGACGAGGCGCTGGCGGGGCTGGCGCGGGGCGTCGCATTCCGGCTGGTCGAGGGGGTGGGGGGGCCGCCGCGGTCGGGGGCGGCCGGGGACCTCCAGGCGCTCCACCAGGGGGGGCGCGCCGCGCTGCGCCGACATGGCGTGCGCTTCGGGCAGTACACGGTGTTCCAGCAGGCACTTCTGAAACCGGCGCCGACGCGGCTGCGGCTGGTGCTGCATTCGCTCTGGGCGGGGCTGGAGGAGTTTCCCGAAAGTCCGCCGCCGGGCCTTGTGACGATCCCGAACCTTCGCGAGGTGCCCAAGGCGCATTACCGGCTGGCGGGCTATCACCCGGCCGGGGCGCGGGCGATCCGCATCGATATGCTGGAACGGCTGGCCGACCTTCTGCGCGCCCGCGACAGCCGGGCAGGGTTCGAGGCCGCGCCCGAGATGCTGTCGATCACGGGCCTGACGCTCGAGCAGTTCATCGACCTGATGGAGGGGCTCGGCTACCGCGCCGAACGGGGCGAGCGGCCGAAGGTGAAGCCGGTGGCGGCCGTGGTGGAGACGGCCGTCGCGGGTCAGGTCGAGGCCGGGACGGAAGCCGCCGCTGCCGAAGGCCCCGCCATCGAACCAGCCGATGCCGAGGCCGGGCCGGCTTCGGACGCACCCGCGGCGGAACCTGCCGCCATGGCGGAGCCGGTCGTGGCGGACGCCGCCGAGCCTGCCGGGCCCGCGGCGGGGAGACCGCAGCCCGGGCGCCGCCCGATGGCCAGCTGTCGAACGACGCAGGCGCTGGTGCCGGCGGGGGTCGGCGCCGCCATGGCAAGCCGCGCCAGGGCAGCGAGGGCGAAGGCACGGGCAAGCACCAGGGAAAGGGCCAGCACGGCAAGCCGCAAGGCAAGGGGCGTCCCGAACGGCCCGACCGGAACCAGCAGGACCGCCCCCCCCGCGCCGCCGAGGCGCGCCCGCCGCGGGCCGAGAAACCCGTCGATCCCGACAGCCCCTTCGCGGTTCTGGCCGCGCTGAAGGGCCGGGTCTGATGCACCGGGACTGACGGGATTGGCAGGTCCCGGCGCACGCCTGGCCGCCGATGCCCGTCCGGTGCTGCGCATCGACAGGTGGCTGTTCCAGGCCCGGTTCTTTCGCGCGCGCGATGCGGCCTCGGGCATGGTCGAGGCCGGGCACTGCCGGCTGAACGGCCGCCACGTCACCAAGCCCGCGCAGCCCGTGGGCGCGGGCGACGTGCTGACCTTTCCGCAGGCGGGACGCATCCGGGTGGTGCGGGTGCTGGCGGTCGGCCGGCGCCGGGGGCCGGCCACCGAGGCACAGGCGCTGTATGCCGACCTCGATGCGGACCGGGATGCGGCGCCGGCGGCGCTTGAATGATCGGTTCGCCCGGGCTAGGTCACCGCCTGACCGCCCGAGGGACTGCGCCATGACCTACGTCGTCACCGACCACTGCATCGCCTGCAAGTACACCGACTGTGTCGAGGTCTGCCCGGTGGACTGTTTCTACGCGGGCGAGAACATGCTGGTCATCCACCCCGACGAATGCATCGACTGCGGCGTCTGCGAACCCGAATGCCCGGCCGACGCGATCCGCCCCGACACCGAGCCGGACATGGAGAAATGGGTGGAGTTCAACCGGAAATACTCGGAACAATGGCCGGTGATCGTGACCCGCAAGGACCCGCTGCCCGATGCCGCCGAGCGCGACGGCGAGAAGGACAAGATGGACAAGTACTTCTCTCCCGCCGCGGGTGAGGGCGGCTGAGAGGGAGCCCGTCGCTGCGTCCGGCCCCGCCGGACCGCGGCGCGAACGGGAATCACCCGTGCCACGGGGTCGCAGCCGTTGGAATCGGGGTGATTCTGTGTTACATCCTTTACACAGAGAAGCATGGGGCCTGCGCCTGCCTCGGGTCTGCCAACCCGGGACGGGCAATTCTGCGAAAACTTCCGGTCATCGTCGGGGCGCTTGCGCCTCGGTCGATGGCCTGTCGCCGCCGCGAGCACTCCCCGACCGAGGAAGCGCACCGAATGACCAAGTCGAAGAAGCCCGAGTTCCGTCCCAACGAGTTCGTCGTCTACCCCGCCCATGGCGTGGGCAAGATCATCTCGATCGAAGAACAGGAGATCGCCGGCTTCAAGCTGGAGCTGTTCGTCATCACCTTCGAGAAGGACAAGATGACCCTGCGCGTGCCCACCCACAAGGCGACCGAGATCGGGATGCGCCCGCTGTCGGCCCCCGATGTCGTGACGAGGGCGCTCGACACGCTCAAGGGCAAGGCGCGCGTCAAGCGGGCCATGTGGTCGCGCCGGGCGCAGGAATACGAGCAGAAGATCAACTCGGGCGACCTGATGGCCATCGCCGAGGTCGTGCGCGACCTGCACCGCGCCGACGACCAGCGCGAGCAGAGCTATTCCGAGCGTCAGCTGTACGAGGCGGCGCTGGAACGCCTGACGCGCGAGGTGGCGGCGGTATCGAACCTGGACGAGAAGGGCGCGCAGAAAGCGGTTGACGAGGTTCTGCTGACCCGCGCGGCCTGATCCCTGCGACAGCCTGTTGCGGCGGCGGTCCCCCGGGGCCGCCGTTTGCGTTTGCGGGGTCGGGTGCCCCCCTCGCCATCCTTCCCCTCGAGGGCGAAGCACGAGGGGCGAGGGAGCGGCCTCAGCCGAGGATCGCCGCGGCGACGGCAAGCGTCGCGCATTCCGCCAGCACCTGGCACCCGCCCAGAACATCCCCCGTCTGCCCGCCGATGCGGCGGCGGGCCTGGGCGGCCAGCCACAGTGCGGGCAGGGTGGCGGCCAGCGCCAGCCACAGTGCCGGCAGACCCCACAGCGCCAGCGCGAGCACTAGCGCGGCCAGCGCCGCCAGCACCGCCGTGCGCGCCGCGGGCCGGCCCGTCGCAT
>DAOLBY010000292.1:0-1562 GCA_035324325.1 Paracoccaceae bacterium
GGCTGTTTTCCTGCGCCGCCTGGGCCGACAAGTGGGACGGCGCGGCGCGCGCCGTGCCGATCCGCGGCGTGGCGCTGGCGATGAACGAACCTGCGGGCGTGATCGGCATCGTTGCGCCGGACGAGGCACCACTTCTGGGCTTCGTGACGCTGGTGGGCGCCGCCATCGCGCTTGGCAACACGGTCGTCGCCGTGCCGTCCGAGCCCTTTCCCCTGGCGGCGACCGATCTTGCCCAGGTGCTGGAGACGAGCGACGTGCCGGCGGGTGTGGTCAACATCGTCACCGGGCGGCACGGGGACCTCGCCGATACGCTGGCCCGGCATCTGGACGTGGATGCGGTCTGGTGCTTCTCCTCCACCCACCTGTCGGGTCTGGTGGAGCGGCTGGCCGCCGGCAACCTCAAGCGAACCTGGGTCAACCATGGCCGGGCGACCGACTGGGCCGGGTTCGACCTGACCGCGGCCCTGCGCGAGGCGACCGAGGTCAAGACCGTCTGGGTCCCCTGGGGCGAGTGACGCGCCCGGGTCAACCCTTCGGCTTGTCGTCGTAATCGGTGCGCAGGATGCGCTGCGCATTGCCCTCGGGGTCGTCGAACTGGCCGCGCTTCAGCGCCCAGAAGAAGGCCGCCAGCCCCGCGCCCCCCAGAAGCAGCGACACCGGAATGAGGATGGTCAGGATCTCCATCAGCGCAGCCTCAGCGCGTTCAGCGACACGGTGATCGAGGACAGCGACATCGCCAGCGCCGCCAGCAGGGGCGTCGCGAGCCCCACCAGCGCCACCGGCACGGCCACCACATTGTAGAGCGCCGACAGCGCGAAGTTCTCGCGGATGCGGCGCACCGACTGGCGGGCGATGCGCAGGGCGTCGGCGATTGGCGCCAGATCCTGCCCCAGCAGCACGATGTCGGAGGCCGTGCGCGCCGCATCGAGCGCGCTTGCGGGCGAGACCGAGACATGCGCGGCGGCCAGCGCCGCGGTATCGTTCAGCCCGTCACCCACCATCAGCACATGGGCGCCTTCGGCCCGCAGCGCCTCCACCCGCGCGGCCTTCTCGCCCGGCAGGACGCCCGCCTGCCAATCCGCGATCCCGAGCCGGCCCGCGAGGTCCGCCACCGGACCGGCCGCATCGCCCGACAAGAGGATCACGCGCATCCCCTGCGCCTGCAGGCCCGCGACCACCGCCTCGGCCCCCGGGCGCAGCCGGTCGGCGAATGGAATGGCCAGCGGCGCACGCCCCTCGCCCCGGCAGCGGTAGGTGGCAGTCACCGGCGCGGGGTCGGCCCCGCACCATTCGGCCCGGCCGAGCCGCACGCGGCGACCCTCCAGAGGGCCCTCGACCCCCATGCCCGGCACCTCGCGCAGGTCGGTGACAGGTGCGGGCCGGATGCCCGCCGTCCGCGCCGCCGCCGCCAGCGACACCGCCAGCGGATGGGCCGAGGCGCTGGCCAGCGCCGCGGCCACGGCGAAGGCGCGCGGCGGGATGGCTTCGAGGTCAGTGGGTTGCGGCGCGCCCATCGTCAGCGTGCCGGTCTTGTCGAAGACGATCGTATCGACCCGGCTCAA
>DAOLBY010000169.1:0-7658 GCA_035324325.1 Paracoccaceae bacterium
GTGCGCACGATCTCGCGCTCGATCTGGACCAAGCCGCCTTCTGGACGGCGAGGCCTGCCGCTGCCGCCACTACGAGACCCGGCGCGACTTCGTACCGGATTGCGTCAGCCTGACCGCCGACCGCATGGGCGATGTCGCCTACTGGCTGCCCCGCACCTGCGCCTACCGCCTGCGGCACGAGGGCATGCCCCTGCCCGACTGGCACTACCTGATTTGCGGCGACCCCGAGCGGGTGCATGTCGAGGGCCGGTCGGTGCGCGGCTGGACCATCCCCGAGACCGAGGTCGCCGAGGATGACTGGGACAACTACGTGATCGCGGAGCGCCCCTGATGTTCTTTGCCTCCGACAATGGTGCGCCGGTGATGCCCGAGGTGATGGCCGCGCTGGCCGGCATCAACGCGGGCGGTGCGCTCGGCTACGGCAACGATGCCGCGACGCGCGCCGCGCAGGACGCGGTGCGCGCGGCCTTCGAGGCGCCCGGCGCAGTGGTCCAGTTCGTCACCACGGGCACGGCCGCCAATTCGCTGGCGCTCGCCTGCCTCTGCCCGCCCTGGGGGGCGGTGTTCTGCCATGAGCATGCCCATGTGCAGATGGACGAATGCGGCGCGCCCGAGTTCTTCACGGCCGGCGCGAAGCTGGTGACGGTGCCGGGCGACCATGGCCGGATGACCCCTGCGGGACTGGCGGCCGTGCTGGACCGGACGGGTGTGTCGGGCGTGCATGGGGTGCAGAAGGGCGCGCTGACCCTCACCAACGTGACCGAGGCGGGCACGGTGCTGACGCCGGCCGAAGTGGCGGCCCTGGCGGCCGAGGCGCGGACGCGGGGCGTGCCCGTGCATCTGGACGGCGCGCGGTTTGCCAATGCGCTGGCCGCAACGGGCGCCACCCCGGCCGAGATGACCTGGAAGGCGGGGGTGGATGCCGTCAGCTTCGGCGGCACCAAGGGCGGGTTGATGGGCGCCGAGGCGGTGGTGCTGTTCGACGCCGCCAAGGCCTGGGAACTGGAGCTGCGCCGCAAGCGGGCGGGGCATCTCGCGTCCAAGATGCGCTATGTGGCGGGGCAGTTCACTCCGTGGCTTGCGGGCGGGCTGTGGCTGCGGGCCGCGGCCCATGCCAATGCAATGGCCGCGCGGATGGCGGCGGGGCTGGCCGGCCTGCCGGGCGTGCGGATGCTGCATCCCGTGGAGGCGAACATCCTGTTCGTCGAATGGCCGGCCGGCACCCATGCCCGGCTGAAGGCCGCGGGGGCGGTCTATTACGAATGGGATGCCGCAGCAGGGCGCGAGGCCGCGCGGCTGGTCACGCACTGGGCGACGACCGAGGCCGAGGTGGACGGGTTTCTCGCTGCACTGGCGTAGGGGGGCTCTGCCCCCCGGCCCTGCGGGCCGTCCCCCGGGATACTTGGGCCATCAGGAAAGGGCAGGGTCAGGCGAGCCGGGCCGCGAGGTCAGCCGCGTGGGTGACGGGCAGCATGTGGCCCGCGCCGGGGATGACGTGGCGGGCGCTGCGGGGCAGCCGGGCGGCGAGGGCTGCGTGAATCGCGGCGATGACGGGCGGGCTGGCGCCCCCTTCGACCAGGGTGACGGGCAGGGTCAGCGACTCCAGCCGCCCCGGCGCAAGAAGCCCCGCACGGTCGTCGTGCAGGGTGGGGGCCCCGGCTGCGATCAGGTGGATGCGGGCGGCGAGGGCGGCGCGGATCGCGGCGGGCATGTCGCGCCACGGCGTGCCGTCGCCCCAGACGGCCAGGAAGGCGCGGGCTGCGCCCTCGCGGTCGCCGGCCTGCATGGCCGCAGCGAAGGGTGCGAAATCGGCGGTGTTGCGGTCCCAGGCGGGGGTGCCGCGGGCGGCGGCGAAGAGCACGGGTTCGATCAGAACCAGCCGGCCGACCGTCCCGGGGCGCGCCATCGCCAGCCGCAGCGCCGCCACCGCGCCAAAGGAATGGCCGACCAGCACATCCGTGCCCTGCCCCAGGGCCGCCGCGGCCTGCGCATGGGCCGCATCGCCGTAGTCCGCCGCCCCGTCCCAGTCGGGCGCATCGCCGTGGCCCGGCAGGTCAACCCCCGCAGCCTGCCAGCCCGGCAGATGCGCCAGCATCCCCCGCCACTGGCGCGATGAGGACAGCGAGCAATGGATCAGGACGGCGCGGGTCAGAGCTTGCCCGCGAGGTGCATCTCGAGGTCGTCAAGCCGGTCCTGGCCCCAGAATCGCTCGTCACCGACGATGTAGAAGGGCGCGCCGAAGGCGCCGCGGTCCACCGCCTCGTCGAGGTTCCGCGCATAGGTCTCGGCCGCCGCCAGCATGCCGCGGTCGGCCAGCCCCGGGTCGAAACCGTTCTCGGCCAGGATGGCCCGCACGGTCTCGTCATCGGCGATGTTGCGCTCCTCGGCCCAGCAGGCGCGGCAGAAGGCATGCACCAGCGGCCCCACATCCGCCCCGGTCCGCGCCGCCGAGATGATCGCATAGGACGAGGGCGCAGGGTTCGCGGGCCAGAAGGCAGGCTGGATGTTCAGCTTCAGCCCGGTCTTGGCGGACTGGCGGCGCAGTTCCTGCAAACGGTAGGCCTTGCGGTTCTCGTGCCGCTGTGCCGGCCGGATGCCCCCGGTGCGGTCGAACAGCGCCAGAACGTCAACGGGCTTGTAGGCGATGGTGGCGCCGTGGCGCGCGGCGATGTCCTCCAGTCGCAGGCCGGCCAGGTAGGTATAGGGCGACACCGTCGCCAGGAAGTAGTCGATCTGTGCCATGCCGCCGCCCCCATCCGGTTTGGCAAGACCCTAGCCGGGTGCTAAGGCGTGTCAACGTCGCGAATCCGCTGCCCGGAGACCCCCCGCATGCCCGTCCTGACCGAACCGAAGCTCATCTCGGGCAACGCGAACCTGCCGCTCGCCAAGTCCATCGCCCGGCGCATGTCGGTGCACCGCGGGATGAGCGTCACCCTGGTCGATGCCAGGATCGAACGGTTCAACGACCAGGAGATCTTCGTCGAGGTGTTCGAGAACGTCCGCGGCGAGGACATGTATGTCATCCAGCCCACGTCGAACCCCGCCAACGACAACCTGATGGAGCTTCTGATCATGGTCGATGCGCTGCGCCGGTCCTCGGCCGCGCGCATCACTGCCGTGATCCCCTACTTCGGCTATGCCCGCCAGGACCGCCGCGCCAAGGCGCGCACCCCCATCAGCGCCAAGCTGGTCGCCAATCTGGTCGAGACGGCGGGGGTGGACCGGGTGCTGACGCTCGACCTGCATGCCGCCCAGATCCAGGGGTTCTTCGACATTCCGGTGGACAACCTCTATGCCAGCCCCGTCTTCGCCCTGGACATCGAGCACCATTTCCGCGGCCGGATGGAGAACCTGATGGTCGTCTCGCCCGACGTGGGCGGCGTGGCGCGGGCGCGCGAACTGGCCAAGCGGATCAACGCCCCCCTCGCCATCGTGGACAAGCGGCGCGAGAGGGCCGGCGAGGTGGCCGAGATGACGGTGATCGGGGACGTGACGGGCAAGACCTGCATCATCGTGGACGACATCTGCGACACCGCCGGCACGCTGTGCAAGGCGGCCGAGGTGCTGATTCAGGCCGGTGCTGCCGAGGTTCACAGCTACATCACCCATGGTGTGCTGTCCGGCCCGGCGGTCGAGCGCATCGGCAAGTCGGTGATGAAGTCGCTGGTGATCACCGACTCGATCGAACAGGGCGAGAAGGTCCGCGCCGCCGCCAACATCCGCATCGTGCCGACCGCACCCATGTTCGCCCAGGCGATCCTGAACATCTGGAACGGCACCAGTGTGTCGAGCCTGTTCGAGACCGAGACGCTGGTGCCGATCTACGAGGGGATGTATTCGCGCTGAGTCTCGTTGCACGACCTTGGATTGACTGGGAATTGGTTTCTCAGTCCACCTCCCACTCGTCCTCGCCCCGCACCGGGCCGATGGCCATCCAGTCGGCGCGGATGCGGGCGACGCGGGTGTCGCCCCAGGTCTTGAAGACCAGGTGGAACTCGGTCTCGGTGATCTTCTCGGCAGCGATGTCGGCGCGTATGTTGGTCTTCTGGTCCATGTCCCACATGGAAATGCCCACGGTCACGGCGGGCGGCGCCTGGAACGCCTCGCGGAAGGTGATGACGTGGCGGCTTTCGCGGGGGCCCTGCCCCGTCCACATCGGGCCGCCGTCGGCAAAGTCGGAAAACAGCACGCGGCTGCCCTGATCGACGCCGACCGTGCCGTGGATGCGCTTCATCGTCTTCCTGGCCATTCTGCGGCGATCATCCCCGGCAAACGCGGCAGGATCGGGGTCAATTCCCGGCACATTGATGCACCTTGCGCGGACGGGCGGTCCGCCAATGAAAAGCCCCGCCGCGGCGGGGCCTGTCCGTCCTATGCGGGGAAGCCGGCCCCGGTCAATGCCCGGCAGCGGCCTTGAGCGCCTGCAGATCGCCGAGCGCCTTGTCGGCGAGGTCGCGCGCCTCGCCCGTGGCGGCGCCCGCGGCCTCGCGCGCCTCGGCGATCAGGCCGTCCAGCATGGCGCCCGTCGCTTCCTCGACCGGCACGGCGCGTTCGGCCAGCACCGCCACGCCCTGCGCCGTGATCTCGGCAAAGCCACCCGTGACGACATAGGCCTTCGCCCCATCGGCCGCGACCGCGCGCAGGATGCCGGGGCGGAGCGTGGTGATGGTGGGGGCGTGCCCCTCCATCGCCGTCAGGTCGCCGTCGGCCCCGGGGATCTGCACTTCGGTCGCCGAAACCGAGGCCAGACGGCGCTCGGGGCTGACCAGATCGAACTGGACCGGCATCGTGTCCCCCCTACGCCGCGGCCGCAGCCAGACGCTGCGCCTTGGCCTTCACTTCCTCGATGTCGCCGACCATGTAGAAGGCGGCTTCCGGCAGGTGGTCGTATTCGCCGGCCACGACCGCCTTGAAGCTGGCGATGGTCTTGTCGAGCGGCACCTGCACGCCGGGCGAGCCGGTGAACACCTGCGCCACGTCGAAGGGCTGCGACAGGAAGCGCTGGATCTTGCGGGCGCGCGCAACGGTCAGCTTGTCCTCTTCCGACAGTTCGTCCATCCCGAGGATGGCGATGATGTCCTGCAGCGACTTGTAGCGCTGCAGGATGCCCTGCACCGCGCGGGCGGTGTTGTAGTGCTCTTCGCCCAGGACCTGCGGGTCCATCAGGCGCGAGGTCGAGTCCAGCGGGTCGACGGCCGGGTAGATGCCAAGCTCGGCGATCTGGCGGCTCAGAGTCGTCGTGGCGTCGAGGTGGGCGAAGGACGTGGCCGGCGCCGGGTCCGTCAGGTCGTCGGCCGGAACGTAGATCGCCTGCACCGAGGTGATCGAGCCCGCCTTGGTCGAGGTGATCCGTTCCTGCAGCGCGCCCATGTCGGTGGCCAGCGTCGGCTGGTAGCCCACGGCGGACGGGATACGGCCCAGCAGCGCCGACACCTCGGACCCCGCCTGCGTGAAGCGGAAGATGTTGTCCACGAAGAACAGCACGTCCGTCCCCGACTGGTCGCGGAACTGTTCGGCCAGCGTCAGGCCGGTCAGCGCCACGCGGGCGCGCGCGCCCGGCGGCTCGTTCATCTGGCCGTAGACCAGTGCCACCTTGGATTTCGACAGGTCGTCGATGTTGATGACGCCGGATTCGATGAACTCGTGATAGAGGTCGTTGCCTTCGCGCGTCCGCTCGCCCACGCCGGCGAACACGGAATAGCCCGAATGCACCTTGGCGATGTTGTTGATCAGCTCCTGGATCAGCACGGTCTTGCCCACGCCGGCGCCGCCGAACAGGCCGATCTTGCCGCCCTTCGAGTAGGGGGCCAGCAGGTCGATCACCTTGATGCCGGTCACGAGGATCTGGGCATCGGTCGACTGCGCCGCGAAGTCCGGGGCGGGTTGGTGGATGGCGCGCAAGGGTGCGCCCTCGACGGCGCCGCGCTCGTCGATCGCCTCGCCCACCACGTTGATGATGCGGCCGAGCGTGGCGTCACCCACCGGCACGCTGATCGGCCCGCCGGTGTCGGACACCGCCGCGCCGCGCACCAGGCCCTCGGTCGCGTCCATGGCGATGGTGCGCACCGTGCTTTCGCCCAGGTGCTGCGCCACTTCCAGTACCAGCCGCTTGCCGTTGTTGGTGGTTTCCAGCGCGTTCAGGATCGCCGGAAGCGTGCCAGCGAACTGCACGTCCACCACGGCGCCGATCACCTGCGTTACCTTGCCAGTTGCCTTGGCCATGTCGTGTCTCCGCTTGCCTCAGAGCGCCTCGGCGCCCGAGATGATTTCGATGAGTTCCTTGGTGATCGCGGCCTGCCGGCTCCGGTTGTACTGGATCGTCAGGCGGTTGATCATGTCGCCGGCGTTGCGGGTGGCGTTGTCCATGGCGGACATCCGCGCGCCCTGTTCGCTGGCGCCGTTCTCCAGAAGGGCGGTGAAGACCTGCGTGGCCACGCCGCGCGGCAGAAGGTCGGCGAGGATCGCCTCTTCCCCCGGCTCGTAGTCGTAGAGCGCGGGCTGGCTTGCGGCCTCGTAGGCCGCGGGGATCACCTGCTGCGCCGTCGGGATCTGGCTGATGACCGACTGGAAGCGGTTGAAGAACAGCGTCGCCACGTCGAACTCGCCGGCCTCGAACCGCGTCAGCACCTCGCGCCCGATGCGGGCGGCATCCGCATAGCCCACGCGCTTCACGTCCGACAGGTCCACATGGCCCACGAAATGCTCCGACAGGTCACGCTTCAGCGCCTCGCGGCCCTTCTTGCCCACGGTCAGGATCTTGACCGTATGGCCCCTGGCCAGAAGCTCCTGCGCCTTCGCCCGGGCCAGCCGGGCGATGGACGAGTTGAAGCCACCGCAGAGGCCCCGCTCGGCCGTCATCACGACCAGAAGGTGGACCTTGTCCGACCCCGTGCCCGCCAGGAGACGCGGCGCCGAGGCCGACCCCGCGACGGAGGCCGAGAGTCCGCCGATCACCGCCCCCATGCGCTCGGCATAGGGGCGCGCGGCTTCGGCCGCCTCCTGCGCGCGGCGCAGCTTGGCAGCGGCGACCATCTGCATGGCCTTCGTGATCTTCCGCGTGTTCTTGACGCTGGCGATCCGGTTCTTCAGTGCCTTGAGGCTGGGCATGACCCCGTGCTCCCCCGGACCTTACGCGAAGTCTTTGGCGAAGGTCTCGATCGCCGAACGGATCGCCTTCTCGAGGTCGCCAGCCACCTTGCGGTCGTTCTTGGTGATGTCGTCCAGAAGGTCGCGGCAGTTCGACCGCAGGTGCTTCAGAAGCCCCGTCTCGAACCGGCCCACGTCCCTGACCGCCACCTTGTCGAGATAGCCGAGCGTGCCCGCGCAGATCACCACCACCTGCTCGGCGTTGGTCAGCGGCGAATACTGCGGCTGCTTCATCAGCTCGGTCAGGCGCGCACCGCGGTTCAGCAGCGCCTGCGTCGCGGCGTCGAGGTCGGACCCGAACTGCGCGAAGGCCGCCATCTCGCGGTACTGCGCCAGTTCCAGCTTGATCTTGCCGGCCACCGACTTCATCGCGCTGGTCTGCGCGGCGGAACCCACGCGGGACACGGACAGGCCCGTGTTCACCGCCGGGCGGACGCCCTGGTAGAACAGTTCGCTTTCCAGGAAGATCTGCCCGTCCGTGATCGAGATCACGTTCGTGGGGATATAGGCCG
>DAOLBY010000170.1:0-7597 GCA_035324325.1 Paracoccaceae bacterium
GACGGGCGAAGGCGATGCGGCGGGTGATGGCCGTCGGCCTTCTGGCCGTCGCGGCCTGGGTGGTGGCGACGACCTGACGCGGGGCGAAGGGCCCGCCCCCACGGCCATCGCCATCTCGAACCGATGGCGAAACCCCAGGACGCCCCCGGGATATCCGGGCCCGGATGAAAGGCACAGGCCGTGATCGCCCGGGCGGTTCGGACGGGGGCCCTGCGGGTATCAGGCGCTGCGCACCGTCTCGATCATCAGGGCCACGTTGGCCGGGTCCGCCTCGGGCGTGATGCCGTGGCCGAGGTTGAAGATGTGGGGGCCGCCGCGGAAGGCGCCCACGACCCGGCGTGTTTCGGCCACCAGCGCTGCCCCCCCCGTCACGAGGTGCCCGGGCGCGAGGTTGCCCTGCACGCAGCCGTCGCGCTGGACGTTCTCGGCCGCCCACTCCGGCGACACCGAATTGTCCACGGCCACACAGTCGGCGCCGGTTGCACGGGCAAAGCCACGGTAGCCGTCGCCCGCCTCGCGCGGGAAGGCGATGATCGGCAGGCCGGGGTGGCGGGCCTTCAGCGCGGCGATGATGCGGCGGGCGGGTTCCAGCGCGAAATCGGTGAAGTCCTGGCCCTTCAGGCTGCCGGCCCAGCTGTCGAACAGCTTGATCACCTCGGCCCCGGCCGCGACCTGCGCGGACAGGTATTCGACCGTCGCCGCCTCGATCCGGTCGAGGAGCGCGGCAAAGGTCGCGCGGTCGCTGTCCTTCAGCCGGTGCGCCGCCGCCTGGTCGGGCGAGCCCCTTCCGGCAATCATGTAGGTGGCAACCGTCCAGGGGGCACCGGCAAAGCCGATCAGCGTGGTCTCGCGCGGCAGTTCGCGCGACAGGATGCGGACGGTTTCATAGACCGGCGACAGGGTGTCGTGAACGGCCTCGGCCGGGCGCAGGGCGGCCACGCCCGCAGATGTGGTGGTGGTGGACATGCGCGGGCCCTCGCCCTCGGCAAACCACAGATCCACCCCGAGCGCCTGGCCGATCAGCAGGATGTCGGCGAACAGGATGGCCGCATCGAAACCGTAGCGGCGGATCGGCTGGAGCGTCACCTCGGCCGCCAGGTCGGGCGTGGAGCACAGCTTCAGGAAATCTCCCGCCTGCGCCCGCGTCGCGCGGTATTCGGGCAGGTAGCGCCCGGCCTGGCGCATCATCCAGATGGGCGGGGTCGGCAGACGCTCGCCCTTCAGCGCGCACAGGATGGTCTTGTCGGTCATGCGGTGGCTCCCTTGGCGGGTCAAGGCGTCCCCCACGGGGCGGGCAGTGTCAAGCCGGCGCGGCAGGCAGGGCTGCGTTGATGGAACGGGGCGGGCGTGGCATCATCGCGCCATAGTTCCTGATGGCTTGATTGCAGGGGTTTCACGATGACGCGCATTGCTGCCGCCTTGACCACCTTCCTTCTGGCCTTGGCCGGCGTCGCCCCGTCGGCACAGGCCGATGCGGCCTGCCTGAACGCCCCCACCCCCGACTGTCTGGTCGCCATGGCGATGGAACAGCGCCCGCAACCGTCCTCGGCCGAGGATCGGGCGCCGCTGGCCTACGACCTTGCCCTGGTGCGCGCCCTGGTGCGCACCGCCGGGCCCGAGGCGGCGCGCGCATTCGGTGAGGCGTCGCCGCACCTGTCGGATGCGTTCCGATTGGACGTCGCACTGGCCCATGGGCTGGCGGCTGTGGGAAGGGCTGATGAGGCGGTGGCGATGACCGCGGCCTGGAAGGCCGAAGGGCGCGAGGTTGCGCATGTCTTGACAATCGCCCGCCACCTCGGGGCCGGCGGCCACATGAACGCCTTGGGCACGCTCATGGAGATCTGGCGATCGGACCGCGACCACGACCTGACCGCGCAATATGCGTCGCAGGGACTGATCGAGGCCGGACGTCCGGGGGCACCCGAGTTGCTTCTCGACACGATGGCAAGCTCCGACAGCCCGTTGCCTTGGGTTGGCGAGCATGTCGTGTCCTTCGTTCTGGCCGGGCAGGCCGAGGCGGCCCTGCCCGTAGTGCGGCAAATGCCCCCCGGCAGCTTCAAGGTCTCGCGGCTCGCCATGATCGCCCTTGCGCTGAACGACCCGGCGCTTGCCGCCGAGGCGGAGGCGGAGGTCATGAACATCGCGGATGCGGCGTCGAGGGCTGTCGCGAGGCGATACGTGGCCGCCAGCCGGACGATCGCGGGAAGCGAGGGCGACGCGATGCGCGACCAGGTCTTCAAGGACGAGGACGAGCGGATCGCAACGGTCGCCACCGTGGTTGCGGCCATGGGGACGAAAGCCTTCACCACGCGACACATGCTCGACGCGATGCTGCGGCGGATCGGAAATGACGAACAGCACGACGCGGCGATCACAAGGGCGCTCTACACCATCGACGTGCTGATGCCCCTGCATCCCTTCTGGCTCGACCTGATCGACAGGATGCGGAACGGGGCGAAGCGGGACGAGATTCTGTTTTCCTTCATAGTCAGATTTGCCCGACAGCGGCCGGATGTCATCCCGGACTATGCCGGCCGGATGAGTGACCAGAGATCCCGTGCCCGTGGGTTCTTCTGGCTTGCACGGGCCCTTGCCGAGCGTGGCGACGCGGTGCAGGTGATCGCCCTGCTGGCGGCCGAGGACGTGGGCGGACCGGCGCAGCGCGGCGAGGTGCTGCTTGCCCTCGCCCTGCACATGCCATGAGGGCACCCGCCGCGGGCCGGTTGTAACCGCCCGCGGTGCCCGCTAAGCCTGCGGGCCATGACCCGTCCGCTCCCCTCCCCCGCCCGCCCGCTGCGCATCGGCACCCGCGGCTCGCCGCTGGCGCTGTGGCAGGCGCACGAGACCCGGCGCTGCCTGATGGCGGCGCATGGCCTGCCCGAGGACGCCTTTGCCATCGTGGTGATCAAGGTCACCGGCGATGCCATCCAGGACCGCCCGCTGAAGGAGATCGGCGGCAAGGGTCTGTTCACCCGCGAGATCGAGGAGGCCCTGCTGGCGGGCGGCATCGACATCGCGGTGCATTCGATGAAGGACATGCCGACGGTCCAGCCGGCGGGCCTGGTGCTCGACTGCTACCTGCCGCGCGAGGATGTGCGCGACGGCTTCGTCTCGCCGGTGGCCGCGTCGATAGCCGACCTGCCCGCGGGGGCAACTGTGGGGTCGTCCAGCCTGCGTCGCCGGGCGCAGCTGCGCCTGCGCCGGCCCGACCTGCGGCTGGTCGAGTTCCGCGGCAACGTGCAGACCCGGATGCGCAAGCTCGAGGACGGCGTGGCTTCGGCGACCTTTCTCGCCATGGCGGGGCTGAACCGGCTGGGCATGGCGCGGGTGGCGCGCGCCGCGATCCCGCCGGAAGAGATGCTGCCGGCCGTGGCGCAGGGAGCGATCGGAGTGGAGCGGCGGACGGACGACACCGGCACCGCGGCGCTGCTGGAGGGCATCCACGACGGCCCGACCGGCCGGCGTCTGGCTGCCGAACGGGCCTTCCTGGCCGAACTGGACGGATCCTGCGAGACGCCGATCGCGGGCCTTGCGGTGCTCGAGGGCGGCGATGTCTGGCTTCGGGGCGAGATCCTGCGCCCCGACGGCAGCGATGCGCGGGCCGGTCAGATGCGCGGGCCGGTGGACGACGGCGCGGCCCTGGGCCGCGCCCTGGCGCGCGACCTGCTGGCGCGGGCGGGCGCGGGCTTCTTCAATCCGGCGTGAGTCCGGCCTTGCGGCGGTTCGCCCGGGGTTGAGGCCACGTCGCAGATCCGTCATCTTTCCGTCATGTTGCGTTCGGTGAACCTGCGTGGGGTCGGCGGGATAACCTTCGCGCCCGATCTGCCGGCCTCGGCGGTGCGGGCGATCTCTGCCGGGCTGATGCAGGCCCCGCGCGAGGGCCGGCTGGTCCGCATGAAGGTCGCAGGTGCCGGAACGCTCTGGCTCAAGCGTGTGGAAAAGCTGTCAGGACGGCTGCGCTGGCAGAAAGGCGACCCGCGGCGCGGTTTCGAGGCCGAGCGCGAGGGGCTGCGCATCCTGGGCGCGCTGGACCTTCCGGTGGCGCGGCTTGCCGCCGAAGGCCCCGATTTCCTGCTGCTGCGCGACAGTGGGACCGATCTGGCGCGGCTGGCGACCGGCGGCACCCTGTCGGGCACGGCGCTGCGCCGGGCCTTCGCCGCCTCGGGTCGGGCGCTGGCACGGCTGCACGCGGCGGGGTTTGCCCATGGCCGGCCCGTGCTGCGCGACATCTGCTGGGACGGACGGGCGGCCCGGTTCATCGATCTTGAACGGTTCCGCGCCGGCCCGGCCCCGTCCTGGCGCCGGTCGGCCGATGTGGTGATGCTGGTGCAAAGCTGGTTCACGCTGTTCCCCGAAGGCGGACCGCAGAGCGCGATGTCTGCCGCGCTGGCTGCCTATATCGGGACTGCCGGACCGCAGGCGCGCGTGTCGGTGGCCGGGCTCTCGCGCCGTCTGGCGCCGGTGGGAACCTTGGCCCGGGCTCTGCTGCACCTGCGCCCCAGGTCGCGCGAACTGCGGGCCGTGCCGCTGACGCTGGGATCCCTTGCCGCGCTGGACCGGCCGCGGGTCAGCCGGCCTCGGCCAGCAGGGCCCGCAGGTCCAGCCGTGCATTGACCATCGACAGCTTTCCGTCGGCATCGCGCGGCCATTCGGCCTCGGGACGGTCGCGGTAGAGCTCCACCCCGTTGTCGTCCGGGTCGCGCAGATAGACCGCCTCGCTCACCCCGTGGTCGGCCGCGCCGTCGATCGCAATGCCGGCCGCCACCACGCGCTTCAGCGCGGCGCCGAGGCTGGCGCGGTCGGGAAACAGGAATGCGGTGTGATAGAGGCCGGTGTGGCCAGGCGGCGGCGGCGTGCCGCCCGCGCTTTCCCAGGTGTTCAGGCCGATGTGATGGTGATAGCCGCCCGCCGCGAGGAAGGCCGCCTGCGGGCCGTAGCGCTGGGTGACGGCAAAGCCGAGCACCCCGGAGTAGAAAGCGATTGCGCGGTCGAGATCGGCAACCTTGAGGTGGACGTGGCCGATGCGGGTGGCGGGGGGCAGGACGGGCATGGGGGCGTTTCCGGATGGCGTGCTACGGTTCAAGCTAGGCCCATTCGCCGCCCTGCGAAAGGCGCTGCCCCGCACAGGCATGGTGCGCACCGGACAAAAGGCGCCCCCGGACAGGCCTGCGGGCCATGGTCCGGGGGCGCAAGGGGCGGGCCAGTGGCGCGGCCGGGGAAAGGCGCGGCGCCGATCGGGGATGGGACAGGGCTGACCCGATTCGGGCGGTGGGGACCGCCGCCTTCAGCCTTGGCAGGCGCGTGAATCGGATGCATGACAGCCCGCGCCGGGGGCCACCCCGCCGCGCCCGCCCCTTCACCCTGCCCAGATTGCTTCGGGGGGCGAATTCCCCGGGCAGAGGGGGGCAGACCCCCCCCCTTGTCCCGGCCCGGTTCAGCCCCGGCGGCGCGACCGCACCATGCCCACGATCTCAAAGGTGCGTTCCAGGATCGGGCGGGCGATGGCCTCGGCCCGTTCGGCGCCCCGGCCCAGGATACGGTCAATCTCGGCCGGGTCCTGCATCAGGCGGGTCATCCGGCCGGTGATCGGGGCCAGATGCGCCACGGCAAGGTCGGCCAGCCGCGGCTTGAAGGTGCCGAACTGGGCGCCCGCGAACTCGGCCACCACCGCCTCGGGCGTGATGCCGGCGAGCGCCGCGTAGATGTTGACGAGGTTGCGCGCCTCGGGCCGGTCGCGCAGCCCGTCCAGGGTTTCGGGCAGCGGCTTGGGGTCGGTCCTGGCCTTGCGGATCTTGGCGGCGATGGTGTCGGCCTCGTCGGTCAGGTTGATGCGGCTCTGGTCCGAGGGGTCGGACTTCGACATCTTCTTCGTGCCGTCGCGCAGCGACATCACGCGGGTCGCGGCCCCTTCGATCACGGGCTCCACCACCGGGAAGAACTCCGTCCCGAAGTCGTGGTTGAACTTCATCGCGATGTCGCGGGTCAGTTCCAGATGCTGCTTCTGGTCCTCGCCCACGGGCACATGGGTGGCGTGATAGGCCAGGATGTCGGCCGCCATCAGCGCGGGATAGGCGTAGAGGCCCAGGCTCGCGGCCTCGGCGTTCTTGCCGGCCTTGTCCTTGAACTGCGTCATGCGGTTCATCCAGCCGAGGCGCGCCACGCAGTTGAAGATCCAGGCAAGCTCGGCATGGGCGCTGACCTGACTCTGGTTGAACAGGATCGAGCGGGCGGGGTCGATGCCGGCGGCGATGAAGGCCGCGGCGCCCTCGCGCGTCTGCTGGCGCAGGCGCGCCGGGTCCTGCCAGACGGTGATCGCATGCATGTCGACGAGGCAGTAGATCGTCTCGATCCCTTCCTCCTGCTTCTCGACGAAGCGCTTGAGCGCGCCGAGGTAGTTGCCCAGCGTCAGCCCGCCCGAGGGCTGGATCCCCGAGAAGATGCGCGGCGTGAAGGTCGGTTCGGCGCTGGCCATTGCGGTCCCGGGCTGGATTGTGCGGCGCCAAGGGCTTATCGCTGGCGGCGGGGGGCGTCAATCCGGGCGACTTTCCGGGAGAGTGCGCCGATGTCGAACCTGAACGCCCCGCCGCTGAACCCGCTGCCGCCCGTCGTCTGGCTGCTGATGCTGCCGGTGGTGGCCTTCGAAGTGGCCTTTGCACTGGGCGCCGCCGGACTTGCGGGCGGGCCCTCGGGCATCGGCTGGCGGCTCGATGCGGTGCAGCGCTTTGCCTTCTCGCCGCAATACGCGCGGGCGATGTGGGACCAGGGGTTGTGGCCGTTGGACGGCGTGATGCGCTTTCTCACCTATGCGGCGGTGCACGGGTCGGTGACGCATGCGGTGTTCGTGGTCGTGTTCCTTCTCGCACTCGGCAAGTTCGTGGGCGAGGTCTTTGCCGGCTGGGCAGTGCTGGTCGTGGTGCTGGGGGCTGCCGTCACAGGGGCCGCGGTCTATGCCGCGGTGCCGTCGATCGATGCGGCCCTGTTCGGCGGCTATCCGGCGGTCTACGGGCTGATCGGGGCCTTCACCTTCATCCTCTGGACGAACCTCGGTCGCAGCGGAGCGAACCGGGCGCGGGCCTTCTCGCTGATCGGGATGCTGCTGGCGATCCAGCTTCTGTTCGGCGTGCTGTTCGGCGGCGGGCCGGACTGGGTGGCCGATCTCGCCGGGTTCGCCGCGGGGTTCGGGCTGTCCTTCGTGGTCAGCCCGGGCGGCTGGGGCCGCGTCATGGCCAAGTTGCGCGAGCGGTAGAGGGCGGAGGGGGGGCTCTGCCCCCCGGCCCGTGCGGGCCTCCCCCCGGGATGTTCGGGCCATCAGCAAAGGGCGGGTTCAGGCGCGGGCCACGGCCCCGACGCAGAGGGCCGTGGGCAGGTGGCGCGCGATCTCGTCCCAGGTCTCGCCCTCGTCCCGGCTGGCGAAGACCGAGCCCGAATTGGTGCCGAAGTAGAGCCCCGCGGGGTCGGCCGCATCGCCCGCCATGGCCTGGCGCAGCACGGTGAAGAAGCAGCCCTGCTGCGGCAGGCCCCGGCGCAAAGGGTGCCACGAGGCGCCGCCGTCGCGGGTGCGCCAGACGGCGGCGGCGGCGTCGGGCGGGGAGCGGCC
>DAOLBY010000171.1:0-7519 GCA_035324325.1 Paracoccaceae bacterium
GGCCCAGTTCCGCTTCGTGCGGCTGTCGGACCGCTGGACAACCGGGTCCAGCATCATGCCGCAGAAGAAGAACCCCGATGCGGCCGAACTGCTGCGCGCCAAGCTGGGGCGCATCCTGGGGGCGACGGTGGCGCTGTTCACGGTGATGAAGGGACTGGCGCTGACCTATTCCAAGGACATGCAGGAGGACAAGGAACAGGTCTTCGACGCGGCCGACAACCTGATGCTGGGGCTGGCGGCGATGACCGGCATGGTCTCGGACATGGAGGCCAACCGCGACGCCCTGCGGGCGGCGGCGGCCAGCGGCTTTTCCACCGCGACCGACCTGGCCGACTGGCTGGTGCGCGCGCTTGGCCTGCCCTTCCGCGAGGCGCATCATGTGACGGGGCGGCTGGTGGCGCGGGCCGAGGCGCGGGGCTGCGACCTGCCCGACCTGACGCTGGCCGAGATGCAGGCGGAACACCCCGGGATCACGGCGGAGGTGTTCGGGGTGCTGGGGGTCGAGAACTCGATCCGCTCGCGCACCTCCCACGGCGGCACGGCGCCCGAACGTGTGCGCGAACAGGTGGCCCGCTGGCAGGCGATTCTCGGCTGACCGCGCCGCGAGGGGCTTGCCGGGCGCGTGAAGGCGCCCGACATAGGCAGGAGTTCCTGGGAGGTCGCCATGATCCGCCTTGCCGCCCCGATTGCCCTTCTGGCCCTGCTGGCTTCCTGCACCGAGACCGGCATGGGGGTCGGCATCGGGGTGGGTGCGGGTGGTGGCTATGTCGCTCCGTCGGTCGGCACAACTGTCGGCGGGGTGCGGCTGGGCGCCTCGACGGTCGTGCGCTGAGGGTTCGCCCATGCCGCGCATCCTGATCCTTTCGCTGTTTCTCGCCGCCTGCGGAGCGGACGGGCCGCCGGAACCGCCCGGCCCCCGCGGCGCGGGATTGTCGGGCGAGGCCAGCCTGGGCGTGGTGCGCCGGTGACGCCGCTGCGCTGGGCCTATCTGGCGCTGGCCGTCTGGGGCGCCGTTCATCCGATGTACTGGTTCATCCGCCACATGCGGGAAACCGGCACCGGCCTTTCCGGCCTGATCGACGCCTGGTACGTCAACGCCTCGACCACGGGCCTGACCTGGGACCTGACCATCGCTGCCGTCGCGCTGGCCGTCTGGGCGGTGGCCGAGGCGCGGGCACGACGCGACGCGGTGCTTTACGCCGCGATCCCCGCGACCTTCTGCATCGGCGTCTCCTGCGGGCTGCCGCTGATGCTGTTCCTGCGGTCGCGACCCCGGGGCTGATCCGCGCTGGACCGGCCATGCCCCCGCTGCTACCTCTGGACCGAGCCGAAGGGGGCCCCATGCCGAACGACCTGCCGCCGCTGACCCTGTATCTCGCCGCCCCGCGCGGCTTCTGCGCCGGGGTGGATCGCGCGATCAGGATCGTGGAACTGGCGATCCAGAAATGGGGCGCGCCCGTCTATGTGCGGCACGAGATCGTGCACAACCGCTATGTCGTGGACGATCTGCGCGCCAAGGGGGCGGTCTTCGTCGAGGAACTCGACGAATGCCCGACCGACCGGCCGGTGGTGTTCTCGGCCCATGGCGTGCCCAAGGCCGTGCCGGCCGAGGCCGCGGCGCGCAACATGATCGCGGTGGATGCGACCTGCCCGCTGGTGACCAAGGTCCACAACGAAGCCGCGCGCCACCACGAGGCCGGCGTGCAGATGATCTACATCGGCCATGAGGGCCACCCCGAGACGGTGGGCACCATGGGCCAGCTGCCGCCGGGCGAGGTGCTGCTGGTCGAGACGGTCGAGGATGTGGGACGGCTTGCGGTGCGCGACCCCGAGCGGCTGGCCTTCATCACCCAGACGACCCTTTCGGTCGATGACACGGCGGCCATCGCCGCGGCGCTGAGGGCGCGGTTCCCGGCGATCCGGGCGCCCGCGCATGACGACATCTGCTACGCCACCACCAACCGGCAGGCCGCGGTCAAGGCCATGGCGCCGAAGATCGGCGCGCTTCTGGTGATCGGGGCGCCCAATTCGTCGAACTCGCGCCGGCTGGTCGAGGTGGGGCAGGCCGCGGGCTGCCCCTATGCCATGCTGATCCAGCGCGCGGCCGAGATCGACTGGCGTGCGTTGTCTGGCGTGCGGGCGATCGGCGTGACCGCCGGCGCCTCGGCCCCCGAGGTGCTGGTCAACGAGGTGATCGACGCCTTCCGCGCCCGCTTTTCCGTGACGGTCGAACTGGTGGAAACGGCGGTCGAGACGGTCGAGTTCAAGGTGCCGCGCCTGCTGCGCGAACCCGCATGATGCGCCGGACGGGGGCCGCGGCGCTGGCGCTGACCGCTCTTGCCGGCGCCGGAATGGCCGATGGCACCGTTCTGGCCGAAGTCTATTCCAACAACGGCAGCCTGCCGCCTCCCTACCACCAGCACATGCGCCTGACCATCGCAGAGGACGGCACGGTGACGCTGCGCGCTTGCGAGGGCTATGGCGACGACGCCTGCATCACGCGCCGCGGCATCGCCCCGCCCCCGGCGCTCGATGCCATCCGCGCGGCGGCGGCGGCTTCGGGCCTGGCCGAGCGACCTGCCGTCGACGACCCGGCGCCGCACGTCGGGGGCAGCTCGACGAGCGGCTACGTGATCCTTGGCGGGCAGCGAATCGTCCTGCCCGCCTTCCCGGTCACGGATGACCATGGGCGGGTCCGGGCGGTGATGTCGGCCGTCATGGCCGCTGTCCCGGCCGAGATGCCGCACGCCGACCTTCCCTGAACTGACGCCGATCCCTGCCGGGAAGCCGCGCTCGCCCGGTCGGCAGGACTGCCATCTGCATGAGCAAACGTTTGCGCAAACAGGCGGAGCATGTTATCCTTGCGGAAAGGACGCGGGAAAACCGCGCCGCTCAAGGGGGGGAATGCCGGCCATGCCGGGGGCGACGATCAAGGACATCGCGCGGGAAACCGGGCTGTCGGTCTCGACCGTATCGCGGGCGCTGACCGGGCAGGGCCGCATCCCCGAGGCCACGCGCCAGCGTGTGCAGTCGGTGGCGGCGACGCTCGGCTACATGCCGAACCGCGCCGCACAAAGTCTGGTTGGCGGGCTGTCCAGCGGCTTCGTCGGCTTTGTCCTGACCGACCCGGGATACGGTCGCGAGGACAGCTATCTCGGCGAATACTTCTCCTCCCTGGGACAGGGCCTGGCCGAGGCAGGGATCGACCTCTTCCTGGCTGCGATCCCGCAGGGGCAGTCGGAACTGTCGGTGATCCGCAACATCGTGGCGACGCGGCGGGCCGACGGGCTGATCCTCGCCCGGACCTCCGAGGTGGACCCGCGGGTGGACTTCCTCGCGACGCAGGGCTTTCCCTTCGTCACGCACGGCCGCATCGCGCGCGAGGATGCGGGGCACGACTGGGTCGACACCGACGGCTTTGCCGCATTCGGGCAAGCCTTCGACATGCTCCACGCCCTTGGCCACCGCCGGTTCGCGCTGCTGACCATCGAAGAGCCGATGACCTTCCGGCTGCACCGGACCGAGGGGCTTCTGTCGGCCATCGCGCGCAAGGGCGACCCGGCCGTTGCGCTCGATGTCGTCACCTCGCGGCGCTCCAGCCACGACCGGAGGCGTGACGTCATCCGCGCCCTGCTGGCCCGCCCCGACCGGCCGACGGCGATCCTGGCGCTGTTCGACGGGCTGGCGCTGGCGGTCCTCCAGGTGGCCGAGGAGATGGGGATCGCCATCCCCCGCGACCTGAGCGTGGTAGGGTTTGACAACATCCCCTCGGCCGCGCTTGCCCGACCCGGACTGACCACCTTCGACAGCGACACCTGCGCGGCCGCCGTCCAGTCGGCGCGGCTGCTGGTCGCCCGCATCCGCAACCCCGGTGCCCCGCCCGCACACGTGCTGGTGCGGCCCCGTCCCGTCCTGCGCGCCAGCCACGGCCCTGCGCCGGGCTGACGCGCGGCAGAACTGCCGCAAAGACCAAGAAGAGGGAGGAACACGACAATGAGGAAGATGCTTGCAGGGGTGGCCTCGGCTGCCGTTCTGGTCGCCGGCCCGCTGGCCGCGCAGCCGCTGTTCTGGTCGACCCAGGCCAAGCCGGTCGAGGAAAGCCAGAAGATGCGCGACGAGGTCCTGTCGGGCTTTCCCGGCGGGGTGGATTACCAGCCGTCGGACGAAGGCCCCTGGCTGACCCGCCTTCAGGCCGAGTTCCAGGCCGGCAGCGGCAGCGTGGCGCTCGTCGGCGGCCTGCACGGCGACCTGTCGGGCCTTGGTGCCGATCTGGTGGATCTGTCGGGCATCGACGCCTCGGCGGTGGGGCCGGCGATGATGGCACTGGGCAAGCTCGGCACGGATGAACAGAAGTATATCCCCTGGATGCAGGCCACCTACCTGATGGTCGCCAACCGCCAGGCGCTGCAATACCTGCCCGCCGGCGCCGACCTGAACGCGCTGACCTATGACCAGCTGATCGCCTGGGCCAAGGCCACGGCCGAAGCGACCGGCGGGCCGAAGTTCGGCTTTCCGGCCGGGCCGCGCGGGCTGAAGCACCGCTTCTTCCAGGGCTTCCTGCTGCCGGCCTATACCGCCTCGACGGTGACCGAGTTCCGTTCGGCCGAGGCCGAGGAAGCCTGGGGCAGGTTCCGCGAGCTCTGGGCCTACACCAACCCCGCCTCGACCAACTACAACTTCATGCAGGAACAGCTCGTCACCGACGAGGTCTGGATTGCCTTCGACCACGTCGCGCGCATCGCGGATGCGTTCAACCAGCGCCCCGACGACTTCGTGGCCTTCCCGGCGCCGGCCGGTCCCAAGGGGCGGGCCTTCATGCCGGTCGTGGCGGGCATCGCCATCCCGCGCACGGCGCCCGACATGGCGCAGTCGAAGGCGCTGGTCGACTACATGCTGAAGTCCGAGACGCAGATCGCCACCTTGCGCGCCACCAACTTCTTCCCGGTGATCGCGACCGACATGCCCGACGACATGCCGGCCTCGGTCAAGGCATCGAGTGCCGCCATCGCGGCGATGACAGGGGCGCCCGACGCGCTGCCGGCGCTCTTGCCGATGGGCCTGGGTGACAAGGGCGGGCAGTTCAACCAGGTCTACATCGACACCTTCGAGCGCATCATCCTGGGCGGCCAGGACATCCGCACCGTCCTCGACAGCCAGGCCGAGGCGCTGCGTGCGCTGATGGTCGAGGCGGGCGCGCCCTGCTGGGCCCCGGACGCCGCATCCGAAGGCCCCTGCCCGGTCAACTGACCGCGGGCAAGTCCGACGCCTCCTGCCTCCTCCGGGGGGCGTCGGAACCGGCCGCGGGGGTGCGCGCCCGCGCCCCCGCGTGCCCGAAGTCCCTTCCCTGAACGGCGGCGAGGCCCCCGATGCCCCGATCCCTGCCCTATCTTCTGCTGCTGCCCGCGACGGCCTTCCTCGTGCTGTTCTTTCTCTATCCCTTCGTGCTGGTCGCCATCGACAGCATGACGCGGGGCGGCGAATGGACGCTGGAAAACTACCGCCGCATGGCCGGCCACTGGAAGTTCGAGACGGCGTTCTGGAACACGCTGATGCTGGCCGCGCTGGTGGTGCCGGTGCAGCTGGCCCTCGCCCTGACCATGGCCTCGATCGTCACGCGGCTGGAACGCGGGCGGTCGACCATCCTCTACATCTTCGCCATTCCGCTGGGGATCTCGGACCTGGCCGCGGGCCTCATCTGGCTGTCGATCTTCGAACAGTCGGGGTTCCTGAACTCGATCCTCGTGGGTCTGGGCGTGGTGGACCGGCCCATCCTTCTTCTGGGCTACCAGAACGCCTGGGTGATCCTGCTCGCCATCGTGCTGGCCGAGGTCTGGCGCGCAACCGCGATCATGATGGTGATCCTGGTCGCCGGCATGGGCCTGATCCCCAGGGAATACGGCGAGGCGGCCGAGGTCTTCGGCGCCTCGCGCTGGCAAAGGTTCCGCCGCGTGACGCTGCCGATGCTTAAACCCAGCCTGCAGACCGCGCTGATCCTGCGGGTGATCCTGGCCTTCGAGGTCTTTGCCGTGGTCGTGGCGCTGGGGGGCACGCAGCTGCCCGTCCTGATGTCGGAAACCTACCACTGGCAGTTCACGATGCAGGAACGCGGGGTCGCGGCGGCCTATGCCATGGTGATCCTGGCCATCTCGGTGGCCTTCACCGTGCTGATCCTTCGCCTGCTGCACGTGCCCAAGGAGGCCCGGCCATGACCGACGCTGCCATCCCCGCGCAGGGCGCCGCCACCATCCGCCGCGCCGGTAACCGGGTCTTCATCGCCGGGACCGTGCTGCTGGTGGTCTGGGTGCTGGCGCCGATCTGGCTTCTGTTCGTCAACGCGCTGTCGGCGCCGTCCGAGGTGACGGGCTTCCCGAAATCCTTTGTGCCCTCGTTCGACTTCGCCTCGCTGTCCTTCTTCTTCGGCTTCGCCGGGGTGACGAAGGCCTTGTGGAACTCGGTGCAGGTGGCGGCGGTTACGATGGTCCTGTCCATCGCCATCGGGGCACCCGCGGGCTATGCCCTGTCGCGCTTCGACTTCCCGGGGAAAGAGGCGTTCCGCTTCCTCGTCGTGATGACGCGGGCCTTTCCGCTGCCGCTGCTGGCGCTGCCGCTGGCGGTCATGTTCATCCGCACGGGGCTGGACGACACGATCCTCGGCCTGGCGCTGGTGCATACCACGCTTGCCCTGCCCTTCGCGGTGCTGATCACCTTCTCGCTGTTCTCGGGCATCCCGGTGGAGCTGGAAGAGGCCGCCTGGACGCTGGGCTGCACCCGGCCGCAGGCCTTCTTCAAGGTGATCCTGCCGCTGGCCGCCCCCGGCATCGCCGCCAGCGCGGTCTTTGCCTTCGTGATCTCCTGGAACGAGGTCTTTGCCGCCGCCGTCCTGACCATCCAGAACCGCACACTGACCGCGTTCCTGCTGCAGTCGCTCGACGTCTCGCCCCTGCATCTGAAGTTCGCGGGCGGGGCGGCGCTGGTGCTGCCGGCGCTGATCTTCATCTTCGCCGTCCGCAAGTATCTCTTCGCGATGTGGGGCATCGCCAACCGCTAGGGAGTGTTCCATGGCCGTCATCGAAATCCGCGGGGTCGCGAAAAGCTTCGGTGCCTTCACCGCGCTGCACTCGATCGACCTGACCATCGCCGACCAGGAATTCATGGTGCTCCTGGGCGCCAGCGGTTGCGGCAAGACCACGCTTCTGCGCATCGTCGCGGGGCTGGAGACGCCGAGTGCGGGCGAGGTCTGGATCGGCGGGCGGAGGGTCGATCACCTGCCCCCGCGCGACCGCGGCATCGCCATGGTGTTCCAGAACTACGCCGTGTTCCCGCACCTGACGGTGTTCGAAAACATCGCCTTCGGCCTGCGGATGAAGAAGCTGCCGCAGGCCGAGGTGGACCGCCGCGTGACCCGCACGGCGGAACTCATGCACATCGGCCAGCTGCTGAAGCGCTATTCCGGCCAGCTGTCGGGCGGGCAGCGGCAGCGCGTGGCGGTGGCGCGCGCGCTGGCGATGGAGCCCGACGT
>DAOLBY010000003.1:0-52992 GCA_035324325.1 Paracoccaceae bacterium
GCCCGCCCGGGGGGGCGGGGCCGGCGGTGGCAGTGGCAGTGCTCGACCTGCCCGCACCCGGGCCCGGCTCGGCAGCAGCGGCGCTGCGCGATCTCTACTGGGCCAGCGGCTGGCTGTCGGCGCGGGCCGCCGACCGGCAGGCGACGCTGGATGCAGCGCGCGCCACGCGGGTGGCCCAGGCGCTGGACATCCTCGCGCAGGCCGGCGAGCATGCCAAACCCACGGCGGCAGCCCTGGCCGTGGTGAATGCGACGGCCACGGCGCTGGCAGCCGATCAGGCCGCGCTTGGCCTTCTGCGTGGCGCCCGCACGGCCCCACGCATCCGGCTGGCCGCAATGTCGCATGCCGCATGGTTCCGGCGCCGGTCCACGCTGGCCGAAAGCCTCGAGGCGGCGATGGACGAATGCTTCGACCAAGGCGCCGCGGTGGCGCTGCCCGTCCTTCCCTCGACCGCCCGGGCCATATCGGTCGCGCATGCCGACCACCTGCGGCATGCGCCGTCGAAGACCATCCTGTCGGTGCCGCTGACCCATGCCGAGGGGATCGCCGGTGTCCTGAGCTTCGAGCGCCGCGCGCCCGACCGCCCCTTCACCGACGAGGATCGCCTGCTGGCCGAAGCCGTGGCCGCCCTGCTCGGACCGCTGGTCGAGGCACGGCGGCGCGGGCAACGGTGGATCGGGGGCCGCCTGGTCGATGGTTTCGTGCATGTGTTGGGCGTCTTGCTGGGACCGCGGCGGCTGAGCTGGAAGCTGCTGGCCGTTGCGCTGGTGGCGCTGGCGGTGGCGGCGGCGACGGTGCAGGGGCCGTTCCGCCTTCAGGCCGAGGCCGCGCTGCGCGGCAGTCTGCAACGCGCGGCCGTTGCCCCCTTTGCCGGCTATGTGGCCGAGGCGCCGGTGCGTGCAGGGGACCGCGTGACGACGGGCGACCTGCTGGTACGGCTGGACGATGCCGACCTGCGGCTGGAGGAACTGCGCTGGCGGTCCGAGATCGACCGGCTGCGCGCCCAGGCCCGCACCGCACTGGCGCGGGGCGAGCGCGACAATGTGGGGCTGATCGAGGCGCAGGTGTCCCAGGCGCGGGCGCAACTGGACCTCGCCGCGCTGCAACTGGCGCGCGCGCGCGTGACGGCGCCGATCGACGGGCTGGTGGTGGCGGGCGACCTGTCGCAGCGTCTCGGCGCGCCGGTCAGCCAGGGCGAGGTGCTGTTCGAGATCGCGCCCGATGGCGACTGGCGGCTCGACATCTGGATCGACGAGCGCGACCTGCCCCATGCGGCCGAGGGCCAGCGGGGGACGCTCGCGCTGACCGGCGCACCCGATGCGGCGCTGCCCTTCACCGTCACCCGCATCACCCCGGTCGCCGAGGCGCGCGAGGGGGCCAACACCTTTCGCGCCGAGGCCCGGATCGACGGCGCACCGGACGGCCTGCGCCCCGGCATGGAGGGCGTGGCACGCGTCGAGGCAGGCCGCGCACTGATGGCCTGGGTCTGGACGCGGCGGCTGGCCGACTGGGCCCGCCGCACCGTCTGGGCCTGGACCCCCTGAGGGCCGGGCGATGGCGGAGCCCTACCTCTCGACGCTGTGGTATCGGGTCGCGAAGCTGACACCGCGGCTGCGCCCGCATCTGCGGGTGGCCCGTCACCGCTACCGCGGGAGGGCCTGGTATGTGGTTCACGATCTCGCCTCGGGCCGCATCCATCGCTTCACCCCCGCCGCCTGGATGCTGATCGGCCAACTGGACGGGACCCGCACGGTCGATGCGGTCTGGAAGGGCATCGCCGCCACGCATGACGAGGAGGCGCCCAGTCAGACCGAGGTGATCCGCCTGCTGTCGCAGCTGCACCAGCAGGACCTGATCCTCTATTCCGGCACACCCGATCTGGCCGACCTGCTGGACCGCTACAACCGGCAGGCAACCCAGGTGATCCGGCAGAACCTGACGAACCCGATGTCCTTCCGCCTGCCCCTGTGGGACCCTGACCGCTTTCTGACCGCAGCCACGCCCTTCGTGCGCTGGATGACCGGGTGGTGGGGGCTGGTCCTCTGGGCGGTGCTGGTGGCGGCGGGGCTGGCAACGGCCGCGCTGAACTGGGGGCGCCTGACGACCGACCTCGCGGGGCAGCTTCTGAGCACGCAGAACATCGCGATCATGCTGGTGACCTATCCGCTGCTGAAGGCGCTGCACGAACTGGCGCACGGGTTCCTGGCCAAGGCGCGGGGGCTCGAGGTGCGCGAGATGGGGATCATGTTCCTCGTCTTCTTCCCGGTTCCTTACGTCGATGCCTCGGCCGCGGCGGCGCTGCCGAACAAGTGGCACCGCGCGGCGGTGGCGGCGGGCGGCATCTTCGTCGAAACTGCGGTGGCGGCCGCGGCCGTGATCGTCTGGGCCAATGCCGAAACCGGGTTCACCGCCGCCATCGCCTATTCGCTGGTGATGATCGGCGGGCTGTCCACGCTGGTCGTGAACGGAAACCCGCTCCTGAAGTTCGACGGCTACTTCGTGATGTCGGACCTGGTCGAGATCCCGAACCTCGCGCAGCGGGCCAACAAGTTCTGGGGACACCTGGCCGAGCGCTATGCCTTCGGCGCCCGCGAGGTGAAGGAGGAAATCGCCACCTGGGGCGAGCGGGTTTGGTTCGTCCTCTATGCCCCCGCGGCCTATGTCTACCGCATCGTCATCATGGTCGGCATCGCCTGGTATCTGGCGCAATCCTATTTCGTGCTGGGTCTGCTGCTGGCCTGCTGGACGGTGTTCCAGTCGGTGGTCAAACCGGTTCTGAAACACATGCGCCACGTCGTCATTGCGCCCAAGCTGCGCAAGGTTCGGCGGCGCGCGGTGGCGATGACCTATGGCGGGGCAGCGGCGATCCTGCTGGCGCTGGCGCTGGTTCCGCTGCCGCTGCACACCACGAGCACGGGGATCGTGTGGCTGCCTGACGAGGCACAGCTGCGCGCCCGGACTTCGGGCTTTGTCGTCGCGGTCGAGGCCGCACGCGGGGCCAAGGTCGCGGCGGGCACAGTTGTCCTGAGGCTTGACGACCCGACGCTGTCGGCGCGGATCGCCGGGCTGGAGGCGCGGGTGGACGAGTTCCGCCGCCGCCTTGCCATCGCCGAGGTGCGCGACCGGGCCGAGATCGCTGTCGCCCGCGCCAGCCTGGACGAGACGCGGGCAGAACTGGCGCGCGAACGGCGCCGGCAGGACGACCTTGCCGTGGTGGCCCCGGTCGCGGGGCGGTTCGAGCCCGCGGCCGCCCCCGACAGCCTGGTCGGGCGCTTCGTCTCCGAGGGTGATGCCCTCGGCTCTGTCCTGCCGCCGCGCCCGGACCGGATGCGCGTGGTGGTGGCGCAGGACGATGTGGATCTGGTTCGCGGCCGGGTCGATGCGGTCGCGGTGCGGCTGGAGGGGCGGCTGGACCAGGCCCATCCGTCGGATATCCTGCGCGCCGTGCCGGCCGCGACCGACCGGCTGCCCGCCCCCGCGCTCGGCCAGCCCGCCGGGGGCCGTTGGCTGATCGACCCGACCGACCGCGACGGGCTGCGCACGCTGGCGCGGGTGTTCGTCTACGACCTCGCGTTGCCGGATGGGCTGGCGGATGCACCCTACGGGACACGGGTTCTGGTGAGGTTCGAGCACGGGCACGAACCCGCGCTGTCGCAGGCATGGCGGCGGCTGTCGCAGCTGTTCCTGCGCCTGCTCAACACCTGACGGGGGGCGCGGGCGGATGGCCGAGGTGCAGGGCCTGTTCGGTTTCGCCGCCCCGCCGCTGGCCGCAGCGCCCTATACCGAACTGGCCGAGACGCCGGCGAATGCTGTCGACCGCTGGCTCGACCGGCGGGCAGGCGAGGCGGTGGCGCGGCTGCCCTTCCTGCGGTCGGGCTATGCCCGGCAGGCGCGCGCGGTGCTGGCACTGGAACCCGCGCTGCGCGACCTGCCCGACGACGAACTGCGGGCGCAGGCACAGGCACTTCGGCCGCGGCTTCTGGCGCGGCGGTCGGACCGGCGCGCCACGGTGCAGACGCTGGCCCTGGTGCGCGAGGCCTCGGCCCGGGTGCTGGGCCGGCGGCATTACCCCGTGCAGATCATGGGGGCGCTCGCGCTTCTTGACGGGCGGCTGGTCGAGATGGCGACGGGCGAGGGCAAGACGCTGACCGCGGCGCCGGCGGCCATCGTCGCGGCGCTGGCCGGCGACCCGGTGCATGTGGTCACGGTGAACGACTACCTGGCCCGCCGCGACGCCGAGGATCTGCGCCCGCTGTATGATTTCTTCGGGCTGACCGTCGGCATCGTCGAGGCCGAGACCGAGACCGACGAACGTCGCGCCGGCTATGCCTGCGACATCACCCATGTCGCCAACAAGACGCTGGCCTTCGACTACCTGCGCGACCGCATCGCGCTGGGGCGGATGCGGGGACGGGCGCGGCGGCAGGTGGCGGAACTGGCTGCCGGCGGGGCGGGGTCGGGGCTGTTCCTGCGCGGCCTCGCTTTCGCCATCGTGGACGAGGCCGACAGCGTCTTCGTGGACGAGGCGCGCACGCCGCTGATCCTGTCGGCCTCCACCGGCGATGCCGACGAGGCGCGCCGGCACCAGGAGGCGCTTTCGCTGGCGCGAAGCCTGTGCGAGGGCGTCCATTACCGGATCGACCGGATGAACCGGCAGGTCACGCTGTCCGGGGCGGGACAGTCGGTCGTGTCCGAGGCGACGGCCGGACTGCCCGGCCTCTGGCGCATACGCCGCGCGCGCGAGGAACTGGCCGAGCAGGCGCTTTCGGCGCTGCACCTCTACCACCTCGGGCGCGATTATGTGGTGATCGAGGAAAAGGTCCAGATCGTGGACGAGTTCACCGGCCGCGTGATGCCCGATCGCAGCTGGCAGGGCGGACTGCACCAGCTGATCGAGACGAAGGAGGGCCTGCCCCCCACCGACCGCAAGGAAACGCTGGCCCGCGTGACCTATCAGCGCTTCTTCCGCCGCTATCGTCGTCTGGCCGGGATGACCGGCACGGGGTTCGAGCTGTCGGGCGAGTTCCGCGAGATCTATCGGCTCTTCACGATCCGCGTTCCGACCAACCGCCCGCGGCAGCGACGCCACCTCTCGACGGTGTTCGTCCGGTCCGAGACAGGCAAGTGGCAGCTGCTGGCCCGGCGCGTCGCCGCCCTGCACGCCGCGGGCCGCCCGGTGCTGATCGGCACAAGGTCGGTCGAGGCCTCCGAACAGGCCTCGGCCGCGCTGGCGGCGGCGGGTCTGGGGCACAAGGTCCTGAACGCCAAGCAGGACAAGGACGAGGCAGCGGTGGTGGCCGAGGCCGGGCAGTCCGGGGCGATCACCGTCGCCACCAACATCGCCGGACGCGGCACCGACATCCACCTCGGCCCTGGCGTCCGCGAGGCCGGCGGGCTGCATGTGATCCTGACCGAGTTTCACGAAAGCCGTCGCATCGACCGCCAGCTTTATGGCCGTGCCGGCCGTCAGGGCGACCCCGGCAGCACCGAGGCCATCGTCAGCCTGGAGGATGCGCTGTTCACCCGCTATGCGCCGCGGCTGCTGGCTGTGGTGCGGCGCCTGCCGGTCTGGCCGCTCACGCAGCTTCTGCTTCGCGCGGCCCAGGCCCGGGCCGAGGCCGAGAACGCTGCGACCCGCGCCGAGTCCACGCGGTCGGACCGCGAACTGGACAAGGCGCTGGCCTTTGCCGGGCCGGTGGAATAGGCCGGCGCCGTTCCCCCGTCACGCCGGTATGCGCAGGTCGGCTTTCGCGGGTCCGACAGAACAGCCATCGCCTCATCCCGCTGCCGCGCCGAACCAGCGCGCGACCGCCTCGGACCGGTTGGCGGCGCCGAGGATCCGCAGGATTGCCGCGACGCGGATCTTGACCGTGCCTTCGGAGATGCCGAGGTCCGGGCCGATCCGTCGGTTCGACTGTCCGGGGCAGACCCTCTCCATGATCTCGCGCTGGCGCGGCGCGAGATCGGGCAGTCCGGGCGCGGGCGCGGTGAGCCAATCCTCGATGGGCGTGCCGGTGGCCCGATCCGCGCGCCCGAGCCGGTGGGCGTGATCGGCGCGGCGGGCGTCAACCTCGCCATCGGCGCCGACAAGACCACCCTGCCGCAGGCGCTGGCGCTCTGGGCGGCGCCCTGACCGGCAGGACGGCCGTTCAGTGCGATGCGAAGGCGGGTCGGGCCCTTCCCGGCACGTGCGGGACAGGTCAGCGATCCGTTGCGGGCGACCGTCACTGAAAATCATGTTGCAGACTTACAATTCCTTGCATACAGTTTTGCAGACTCCGGAATCGGAGCCGACACCCATGACGCCCCTGGCCGAGGCCATCCAGCAACGCGCCGACCGGCTGACGCCGTCCGAGCAGCGGCTGGTGAGTGCGGTCCTTGCCCAGCCGCGCCAGGCCGCCCTGGCGACTGTGACCGACCTCGCGCGCGAGGCCGGGGTGCACGAGGCGACGGTGTCGCGCCTGGCCCGCAAACTCGGGTTCGACGGATACCCGGCCTTCCGCAGCGCGCTGCAGTCGGAATTCCTGCCGACCGAGGAAACCGCCACGCGTCTGCAAAGGACCTTGCAGACGGCGGCTGGAAGCGGCGTTCTCGCCACCCTGGTCGCCGAGGAGACGGCAGCGCTGGCGAACCTCAGGGCACATGTCGACGAGGCGCAGATCGCCGGTGCCGCGGCCCGGCTGATCGCGGCGCGGCGCCTTTTCGTCTTTGCGCGTGGCAATGCCGAGGCTCTGGCGATGGCGATGGCCAAGCGGTTCCGCCGCTTCGGCCGCGACGTTCACCTGCTGACGGGCGATGCGCGCAGCCTGGCCGAGGGCGTGCTGGGCATGGGGTCGGGCGATGTGCTGCTGGTCTATGCCCTGCGGCGCACCCCGCGGCCCTATGCGGCCCTGGTGGATCATGCCCGTGCCCGCAGCGTGCCGGTGATCGCGATCTCGGACACGCTGGGGCCGATGCTGGTACCGGCGCCGGACATGGTGCTGTCGGCGCCGCGGTCGGGCGACGTGGACGGTTTCCAGACCCTGACGGTGCCGATGGCAATTTCGAACGCCATCGTCCTCGCCGCCGGGGCGCGGGAGGAAATGCAGACGCTACAAACACTTGAAACACTCGGATCGCTGATCAAGCGGTTCGAGTAACGCACGGCCAACAGGGAGGATTCGACAATGACCCACTTCAGGTGGATGGCGGTGCTGTGCCTGGGGGCAAGCCCGGCTCTGGCGCAGGATCTGGACACGATGATGCCGGCCGACCTTCTGCCGCTGGCGCAGGCCGAGGGTTCGGTGGTGGTCTACAGCTTCACCAGCCGCATCGCTCGGGTGGAGCGGGCGTTCGAGGCGGCCTATCCCGACATCGACATGCAGGGCTTCGACATGTCATCGACCGAGCAGATCGCGCGCCTGAAGGCCGAGGCACAGGCCGGCACGGTGAACGCCGATGTCGTCTACATCTCGGACGCGGCCGTTGTGATCCCGGAGCTTCTGGGTGCGGGCATCATCGAGTCGCATGTGCCGCCGCGGGTTGCTGGCCTGCTGCCCGACGGGTTCAAGTCGCCCCTGCTGGCGCAACGGCTGTCCACCAAGGTCCTGATGTATGCCGAAGATGCCTATCCGGACGGGGCGCCTGTCGACAGCCTGTGGGACCTGACGCGCGCGGAATGGAAGGGCCGGGTGATCATGGTCGATCCGCTCCAGCGGGGCGACTACCTCGACCTGATGACCGAGATCGTGCTGCAATCCGACGCGATGGCCGCAGCCTATCAGGCCGAGTTCGGGCAGGCGATCGACCTGGCCGGGGCCGCGAACGCGGGCGAGAAGTTCATCATGGACCTCTTCGCCAACGACGTGATCCTTGTCGGTTCGACCGACGACGTGAACGGCGCCGTGGGCAAGGCCGGGCAGACCAACCCGCCCATCGGCTTCACCACCTACTCCGACCGGCGCGACAACGAGGACGAGGGCTGGGCGCTGCAGGTGGCCAACGACGTGGCGCCGTCGCCGGGTATCATCTTTCCGGCGGTCATCGCGGTGGCGGCCGGGGCGAAGCATCCGGCAGCGGCCCGGCTGGCCATCGACTTCCTGATGGGCGACGAAAGCGAGACCGGAGGCGCGGGCTTCGCACCCTTCTACGTGGCGGGCGACTATGCCACGCGCACCGACATCGTGCCCCACCCCGATGCGATCCCGCTGGCCGACTTCCGCGCCTGGGTGATCGACCCTGTGAAGACCGCAGAGATCCGGGCCGCGGTCGGCGACCTCATCCTGACGCTGCAATAGGGCGCTGCCCCTGTTGCGAGGCGCTTCCCTGCCCCGAAGGCCAGGAATGGGAGGGGGGGATGCCCGGCCGTTCCGCGATACCCCCCGCCCCTTCCCCCTGTGGGGGAGGGGGGAGCCCGCTTCGGACCCGCAGCGCTTGCCCCCGGCTGCCGTCCCGTTACGCTTTCCCCCAGACATCGAGGAACCGCCCGGCATGACCGCCGTCCCGTCAATCCTGCCCGCCCGCCGCCTTGCCCGCCCCGGCATCGGGCTGAAACTTGCGGTGCTGTCGGTGCTGGTGCTGCTGATCGTGGCCCCGATGGCGCGGACGGTCCTGTTCACCCTGTCGCCCGACCATGCGCGGGCCTGGTCGGATGTGCTGGTGGGACGGCTGGCGCCCAACCTGTTCTGGTGGCCGCTTCTGAACACGCTGGTCATCGGCACTGTCACCGGCGTTGCCTGCGTCCTTCTGGGCGGGTTCCTGGCCTGGGCGGTGGTGATGACCAACATCCCCTTCCGCCGCACCATCGGCGTCATGGCGACGCTGCCCTTCATGATCCCGTCCTTTGCGGCGGCGCTGGCCTGGAGCGGGCTGTTCCGCAACGGGCGGCTGGGGGGCAACACCGGCTGGTTGCAGGGGCTGGGCATGGATGTTCCCGACTGGCTGGCCTGGGGCATGGTGCCGACGCTGGTGGTGCTGAGCCTGCATTACTTCAGCCTTGCCTTCACCATCATCGCCGCGGCGCTGGCCACCGTGAACTCGGACCTTGTCGAGGCGGCGCAGATCGCTGGGGCGAAGGGCCGGCGCATCCTGCTCGGCATCGTGCTGCCCGTCACCGCGCCCGCGCTGATCGCCGCCGGCAGCCTGTGCTTTGCCGGTGCCGTGTCGAACTTCGCCGCGCCGGCGCTGTTGGGCCTCCCGGTGCGGATGCAGACGCTTTCCACCCGGCTCTACGGCATGATCGAGGTCGGCCAGGTGGCGCGCGGCTATGTCATCGGCATCCTGCTGGTGGTGATCTCGGCCCTGTTCCTGTGGCTCGGCAACCGGGTCGTGTCGGGCCGGCGGTCCTATGCCACGATCACCGGCAAGGGCGGGCGGGCCAAGCGGTTCGACCTTGGTGCGGCGCGCTGGCCGGTCTTCGGGGTGGCGGCGCTGATCCTGACCTGCGCGACGGTCGTGCCGGTCATCGTCCTCGTCGCCTCGTCGCTCGCGCCCTCGTCCTCGGCGCTGTTCTCGGGCTGGACGTTGCACTACTGGTTCGGGCCTCAGGGCACGCGCATCGCGCAGGGCACGCCCGGGATCTGGCACAACCCCGACATCACGCGGGCCACCGCGATCACGCTCGGCCTCGGCCTCTGCGTGGCGGTATCGGGCATGATCGTGGGGCTGCTGGCCAGCTACACGACCGCACGCTACCGCGAGGGGTGGCTGTCGGCGGCGATCACGCAAATCAGCTTCCTGCCGCTCCTGATCCCAGGGATCGCCTTCGGCGCGGCCTACATCGCCTGGCTCGGTGCGCCCATCGGGCCCTTCCCGGCGCTCTACGGCACCTTCGCGCTGCTGGTCATTGCCGCCACTGCCTACCTTCTGCCGTTCAGCATGCAGACCGGGCGCGCGGTGATCCAGCAGGTCAGCGGAGAACTTGAGGAAAGTGCCCGCCTGACCGGCGCCTCCTTCGCGCGTCGGCTGGCGGCGATCACCGTGCCGCTGGCGATCCGGGGTCTGACGGCCGGCGGCATCCTGATCTTCGTCAAGATCATCCGCGACCTGTCGCTGGTGGTGCTGCTGTTCACGCCGACCATGCCGGTGATGAGCGTGCTGGCCTATCGCTATGCCAGCGAGGGCTTCACCCAGTTCGCCAATGCGATCACCGTCGTGATCCTGGTGCTGTCGATCCTTGCCACCCTGATTGCGAACCGCCTCCAGGCGAAGTCGCAACCCTGGCTGAAGGCCTGAGCCATGCTGGAACTCAAGAACCTGACCAAGCGCTTCGGCGGCGTCACCGCCGTCAACGATGTCTCGCTGTCGGTGCCGGACGGGGCGTTCCTGGTGCTGCTCGGTCCCTCGGGCTGCGGCAAGACCACGCTCTTGCGGATGCTTGCGGGGCTGGAACTGCCGAGCGGGGGGCAGATCCTGTTCGATGGCAAGGTGGTGTCCGACGGCGACCGGGCCTGGCAGGAGGACCCGGCGAAACGCAACTCGGGCCTCGTGTTCCAGTCCTATGCGCTGTGGCCGCACATGACGGTGAGGGGCAATGTCGACTGGCCGCTGAAGGTGGCCGGAATCGCCGCGGCCGACCGCGCGCGACGGGTGGACGAGGTGCTGGCCATGCTGGACATCGCCACGCTTGCCGGGCGCTACCCCAACGAGATCTCGGGCGGCCAGCAGCAGCGCGTTGCCATCGCCCGCACGATCGCGCCGAAACCCGGCGTCCTTCTGTTCGACGAGCCACTGTCGAACCTCGACGCCAGGCTGCGGGTGGAGATGCGGACCGAACTCATGCGACTGCACCGCGCGACCGGCGCTACCGCAGTCCATGTCACCCATGACCAGATCGAGGCCATGACCATGGCCACCCATGTCGCCGTGATCAACAGGGGCCGGATCGAGCAGTTCGGCCCGCCCCAGGACCTGATCGACGCCCCCGCCAGCGCCTTTGTCGCCACCTTCGTCGGCACCCCGCCCAACAATCTGGTGCCGGTGGTGAAGAACGGCACCGGCTGGAAGGTCGGCGGCCGGCACATGCCGCTATCGCCCCCGGCCGACGACTGCCTGGCGATGTTCCGGGCCGACACGATGGGGCTTGAGGCCGAGGAGGGACCGCGCAGCCTGCCGATGGAACTGGTCGAGGTCTCCTCGATCGCCGGCCGCACCATGGCGACGGCGCTGGCCGACGGTTTGCGGCTGACAGCGGTGCTCGACCGGCCGCCTGCGGCACGGGTGGGCGACCGCGTGCATGTGACCTTGCCCGACCGGCCTGCTGCCTGGTTTGCGCCGACGGGCGAAAGGATCTCCTGATGCGGCTTCTTCTGGTCCGGCACGGGCAATCCGAATGGAACGCGGGGCGCGTGTTGCAGGGTCAGGCGGATACCGCGCTGTCCGACCTTGGCCGCGCCCAGGCGGCGGCGCTGGCCCCCGTGGTTGCGGCGCTGGCGCCGGACCGCGCCGTGACCTCCGACCTGGCGAGGGCGACCGAAACCGCCCGGATCCTGGGCCATCCCCGGGCGCGTCGCGACCGCGCCCTGCGCGAAATCGACGTCGGGATCTGGCAGGGCCGCTCGATCGACGATCTGGTGGCCACTGAGGCCGAGTTCTATGCAGGCTGGCGGGCCGGAACGCACCGCCCCGATGGCGGCGAGGACTGGGCGGGCTTTGTCGCGCGCGTGGGCGCCGCCCTGCGGGCCGAGATCGACGCGAACGAGGCCGGCACGCTGCTCGTGGTCTGCCACGGCGGGGTGATCCGTGCGGCGCTCGACCTGTTCCTGTCGCTGCGGCCGCAGCATGTCCTGCCGGTGTCACCGGCCAGCCTGACGGCCATCAAGACCAGCGCGAACGGTGCGGCGCGGCTGGAGCTTTACAACTTCCGCCCGGGCGCGCCCGAACTGGGCGCGCCGGACTAGGCAGGCGGCGCGCCGATCCCTGCCTTCCCCGACCGATGTGGCCGTCATCGCGCGCCCCAGGTGTCGGTCAGCCGGTAGCCTTCCGGCCAGGGGTCGTCGGGGTCCAGCATGTGCTGGTGGATCCCGGTGATCCAGGCCCGGCCGGAGATCTCGGGCAGGATCGCGGGCACCTCGCCCAGCTGTGTCGTGCCGAGGATGCGGCCCCGAAAGGTCGACCCGATGAGCGAACGGGCGGTCAGCACCTCGCCCTGCGTCATCTGCCCCCGTGCGTGCAGCACCGCCATGCGCGCCGACAGCGCCGTGCCCGTCGGCGAACGGTCGACCTTGCCGGGCTGGATCGCCACCGCCGCACCGGCGCGCAGTCCGTCCGGCCCGCGTTCGACCGGGCCGCCGAACAGACAGAACGAGACATGCGCCCAGTCCGGGTTCGTCGGGTGGCGGAACCCGACGGCTGCGGTCGCGGCCCTGGCGATGCGCGCGCCCAGTCGTGCGATGTCATGCGCCTCGTCCGCGGTCAGCGCGAATCCCATCGCCTGCGCATCGACCATGACGAAGCTGTCGCCGCCGAAGGCCGTATCGACGGTCAGGGTGCCGATGCCTTCGACCTCCAGCGGGACGGCAAGGCGCTGCGCGAAACTCGGCAGGTTCTGCACGTAGATGCGCCGCGCCTTGCCGTCCGCGCAGTCGGCCCGCACCCGCACGAGGCCCCCCGGCGCCTCGAGGGTGAACCGGGTCACAGGTTCTTCCATCGGGATGATCCCGGTTTCAAGCAGCACGGTCGCCACGCAGATCGCGTTTGACCCCGACATCGGTGGCGTGTCCTCGGGCTCCATGATGATGAAGGCGGCCTGCGCCTCGGGGTGCTTCGGCGGGACAAGCAGGTTCACGTGACGGAACACCCCGCCTCGCGGTTCGTTCAGCACGAAGTTGCGCAGCACGCCGTCACGGGCAATGAACCGGCTCTGCTCCCAGATCGTGTCGCCCGCGGGCGGCGCCACGCCGCCCACGATCACGTCGCCGACCTCGCCCTCGGCATGGGCAGAGATGACATGGATGGTCCGGGTGCTTCGCATTCCTGTCTCCTGCAGCGTTGGCGATCCGCCTCAGCGATGCTTCTTGCCTGCCCGCAACAGCATCCTGCAGACAATACGGATTGTGACGCTTTTCCAGTGGGTCATGCGCGGCGGTACGGCGGCATCTGCATCGCGCACGACCTTGCCGGCGGTTTCGGTCGTCTGTCCCATGGCCCGCCTGACCGCAGCCAGGCCTGCATGGATCGCAGCCGCCCCGATCCTGGCAGCATGTTCGGGCACGGCAGGGTTGTCATCCGGCCCTGTCGCCACCGGTCGATCCGTCGTCGGTGATGCTTGCGCGCCGGCGGCAACCAGCCATCGATCGTTCAGGTCTGTTGCACCGGAGCCACCGCATGCCGCACACGCGGGGATTGCGCGACCGGCGCGGATGACAGCCGCCGCATCCGCGCTATGCTGCGCGCCATAACAAGCCCACGAGGCAGGGCGAACGCGGGGCCAATGCGCCCCGGATACGGGCAGGACGCAGACGGCAAGCGTCTTCAGGGGGTGCGTCGCAAGCCCCCCTTGCCCCGTGGCGTTCGGCCGGCCCCGGAAGCGGGCGGGCAGGCGGGGCAGATGGCGACCGGGGCAGAGCTTACCTATACCACCAACGTCAGTGCGCTGACGATGGCACAGACCATATTCGGGGCCGGAGTCACGGTGGTCGGCGCGTCCTTGAACGTCGCCAACTCCAATACGTCTGCCGGCCTTTATTCCAATGGCCAGCTGTCGCCCGGCGTCGTGCCGTCGAACAGCGGGGTCATCCTGTCGACGGGCCGCATCACCGATTTCACCCAGTCGAACGGCGATCCCAACCGGTCGCCCAGCACCTCGACCGATACCTCTGGCACCACCGACAACAACGCACAGTTCAATGCCATCGCCGGCGCGCGCACCTATGACGGGGTCTGGCTCAACGCCGACTTCATCCCGCAGGGCGAATACATGACGATCCGCTTCGTCTTTTCGTCGGAGGAGTACCCCGAATACATCAACAGCCAGTACAACGACGTCGTTGGCGTCTGGGTGAACGGCCAGCATGTGCCGATCCAGGTCGGGAACGGCACGATCAGCGTCAACAACATCAACGGCAACAACCAGGAGAACCTGTTCGTCGACAACACGGGCGACCAGTACAACACCGAGATGGACGGCTTCACGCTGACCATGACGCTGACGATGCAGGTCAACCCGGGCGTGGTGAACTCGATCCGCATCGGCATCGCGGACACTTCGGACGCACTGTACGACTCGAACCTGCTGATCGCGGCGGATAGCGTGCAGACCCGGCTCGTGGCCATCACCGACACCGTGACCTACTACGCCACCGGGCAGGGCACGGTGAACGTGCTGGCCAACGACATCAAGATGCCCGGCAGCACGCTGACGCTGACGCATGTCAACGGCCAGGCGGTGACGGTGGGATCCGTCGTCAATCTTCCCTCCGGTCAGCAGGTCGTGGTCGGGGCCGGCGGGCAACTGACGCTGATCGGCGACGGGCAGATCGAGAGCAAGACCTTCACCTACCAGGTGCAGGACAATCTCGGGAACATCGACGTCGGCTTCGTCACGCTGAACCAGATCCCCTGTTTCGTCGCCGGCACCCGCATCCGCACGCCGCAGGGGGACCGGCCGGTCGAGGCGCTGACGCCCGGCGATCTGGTCGATACGCTCGACCACGGGCCGCAGCCCCTGCGCTGGATCGGCCGGCGCAGCGTGCCGGCGCGCGGGCCGATGGCGCCGGTCGCGATCCGGGCCAATACCTTCGGTCCACATGGACGCCTGGTGGTCTCGCCCCAGCACCGCATCCTTGTACGCGATGCCATGGCGGAACTCCTGTTCGGTGAAGGCGACGTGCTGGTGGCCGCGAAGGACCTGATCGACGGCCGAGCGGTGCGGCAGATGGAAGGCGGCGAGGTCACCTACGTCCACCTGCTGTTCGACCGGCACGAGGTGGTGTTTTCCGAGGGACTGGCCACCGAAAGCTTCCTGCCCGGCCCGCAATCGACGCAGCAGTTCGAGGCCGAGACGCTGGCCGAGATCGCGGCGATCTTCCCCGAACTCGACCCCTCCACCGGCACCGGCTACAGCCCCGCCGTCCGCCGCGCGCTGAAGCCGCACGAGACGCGCGTGCTGTTCGGCACGACCCGGGCGGCATAGGCGTGGCGGATTGGGCCATCCTGTCGGGCCGGGCCTGCCAACCGGCAGACCTGAGCGGCGACCGCAGCCTTGTGCTGGAATGGGACATGCCGCTGGCCGGCCCCACCGTCCTGCTCGACTGGCGCGACCCCGGCGGGGCGGACCGGGCGCTGTCGGTCTTTGTCGATCCGGCGACCGGACTGGCCATCCGGCAGCGAGAGGGCGCGCGGGTGACGCGCCATGCGCTGGCGGGGCCGCTCGGCCTGCCCGGCGGCGGTGTGGCGCGGCTGGTGCTGGCACAATGCGGCGGCCCCGCGCCGGACTGGCGGCTGGTGCTGTCGACCGAAGGGCAAGTCCTGCGCAGCACCCGCGGCCGCGGGGGCCTGCCGCTCGATCCCCGCGTGCTCGGCGCCATGGCGGCAGGCGAGGGGCTGGCGCGGCACCCTGCGCTCGCCTGGTACGGGCTGGCCGCGGGGCCGGATGTGCCCGCGCCGCACCCCTGGATCGCGGCGCATGTCCCGCTCGACACGCCCTCGGGGCCCTGCCCTGCCGGCCGGCTCCGCCCCGGTGACAGGGTGCTGACCCCGGCGGGGCCGCGCGCGATCTCGGACATCGCGATCGAGGAGGTCCCGGCCGCCGGAACGCTGGCGCCAGTGCGCCTGCGCAGCCCCTTCTTCGCCCGCGACCGCGACATCGTCGTGGCCGCCGAACAACCCGTGTTCCTGCAGGGCACGACGGTCGAATACCTGCTCGGCTGCGAGGCCGCGCTGGCCGAGGCGGCACACCTGACCGACAGCCATGCCGCCCTGCGCGAACCCCTGCCGGGCCCGGCGCGCGGCGTCCGGCTGGCGGTGGCGGGGCGCGACCCCGCGGCGCAGGTCGTGCTGGCCGGCGGCTGCGGACTGGCCCTGCACGGGCCGGTCGCCCCCGGTGCCCGCATTCTGGCCGCCTACGAGGCACTTCCCCTGCGGCTGCATCTGGGCACCGGCCTCGGCACGCGCGCGGCCTGAACCTGCCCGGTCAGTCCTCGAACGGCGTCAGCAGCGCCACGATCACCGCGTTCTCGGCCAGGGCGCGCGCCATCAGGGCCTCGTCCTCAGCCCCGATCTCCTCGCCCGCCGCGCGGCGTTCAGCGGCGGTGCCGAGGCCCTGCACCTCGAGCACCGCGAGGTCGGCGGCCTTCAGCACCGCCACCGTCTCGCGCACCGCCTCGGCCTCGTCCACGCCGGCGGCATAGCACAAGAGGCCCGCGCCCGTGCTGCCCTCGGGCAGACCGTCGCCCGGCTTGCGGCCGACCTCGACCATCAGGGTAAAGACCTGCTGGCCGCGGGGTGCGGTCCGGCGCGGGCTTTCGGCGCCCTCAGTCACGCAACAGCTCGTTGATCGAGGTCTTGGACCGCGTCTGCGCGTCCACCTTCTTCACGATCACCGCACAGTAAAGGTTCACGCCGCCGGTGGACGGCATCGAGCCTGCCACCACGACCGACCCCGCCGGCACCTCGCCATACATGACCTTGCCGGTCTCGCGGTCCACGATCCTGGTGGACTTGCCGATGAACACGCCCATGCCAAGGACCGAGCCCTCGCGCACGATGCAGCCCTCGACCACCTCCGACCGCGCGCCGATGAAGCAGTCGTCCTCGATGATCGTGGGGCCCGCCTGCATCGGTTCCAGCACACCCCCGATCCCCACGCCGCCCGACAGGTGCACCCGCTTGCCGATCTGCGCGCAGCTGCCGACCGTGGCCCAGGTATCGACCATCGTGCCCTCGTCCACATGGGCGCCGAGGTTCACGAAGGACGGCATCAGCACCACGCCCTTGCCGATGAAGGCCGACCGGCGGACGACGCAGTTCGGCACCGCGCGGAAGCCCGCGGCGCGCCACTGGTCGGGGCCCCAGCCGTGGAACTTGCTGTCAACCTTGTCCCACCAGCCGCCGCCCTGCGGGCCGCCGGAATGATGCTCCATGTCCTTGATGCGGAAGCCCAGCAGCACCGCCTTCTTGGCCCACTGGTTCACATGCCAGTCGGCCCCCCGCTTCTCGGCCACCCGCAGGGTGCCGCTGTCCAGCGCCGTCAGCGTCGCCTCGATGGCATCGCGCGCCTCGCCCTTCGTGGCGGGGGTGATGGTGTCGCGCGCCTCCCAGGCGGTCTCGATGGCGGCTTCAAGGGCGGCGTGGTCCATGGTCGGGCCTTTCCTGCGGGCGCGGCGGGTGCTGCGGGTGCTGCGGGTATCGGGGGGGGCTATAGCGGCCCGGGCCGGGCCAGGCAATGCGCCCGGGCTGCCGGGGCCGCAAAGGTTGACGCAGGGGCACATGGATGCGACCCTGTGCATATTGTCATTCCCATATCCGAAAGCGCATCGCCATGACCCGCCCCATCCTCACCCTCGCCGCCCTCCTCCTGCTCGCGGCCCCCCTCCACGCGCAGACCGCCCCGGCTGCCCCCGCCGCCTGCCCCGAAGGCCAGATCGCCGCGCCGGACGGCACCTGCCAGGCCACGCGCGGGATCGGGTCGAAGGGCGGCACCACCGACAGCGGCACGAACGCGGGCGGCACCAAGGGCGGCACCGGCAGCGACCCCAAGGGCGGCGGCAGCATTGCGGGCGCCGCGGGCAGCCCGGACATCTGACGCGGGCCGGGCCGCGCTGGCCAGGCGCGCGCCGAACCGCTAGGGATGGTGCCGTCAGGGCAACCCGGGGACCGCAGCATGAAGGACGAACCGCGCAGCCATCCGTTCCGCGACAGCGTCGAGGACGTGCAGGCCGCCGACCGCATCCCCGACACCGCGCAGACCCGCGCGCCGGCCTACCGGCTGGCCTTCACCGACGCGGATTTCATGCTTCGCGAGGAGTTGCGGCCGGTGCGGCTGCAACTGGAACTGCTGAAACCGCAGATGGTGATGGACGAACGCGGCATCGTCTCCACCGTCGTGCTGTTCGGCGGCGCGCGCATCCCGGCCCCCGACCGGGCGGACACAGCCCGCACCCCCGAACTGGCGGCGCTGTCACGCTACTACGACGAGGCGCGCAGGTTCGCCAAGGCGATGACCGAACGCAGCATGCAAAGTTACGGGCGCGAGAACGTCATTGTGACTGGCGGCGGGCCGGGGGTGATGGAGGCCGGCAACCGTGGCGCGGCCGAGGCGGGTGGGCAGTCCATCGGGCTGAACATCGTGCTGCCGCACGAACAGGCGCCGAACGCTTATGTCTCGCCCGACCTCTGCTTCAACTTCCACTACTTCGCCATCCGCAAGATGCATTTCCTGATGCGGGCGCGGGCGGTCTGCGTGTTCCCCGGCGGTTTCGGCACGCTGGACGAACTCTTTGAAAGCCTGACGCTGATCCAGACGGGGCGGATGAAGCCCGTCCCTTTCCTCCTCTTCGGCCGCGACTGGTGGGAAGGCATCGTCAACTGGCAGGCGCTGGCCGACTGCGGCACGATCAGCCCCGGCGATCTCGACCTGTTCCGCTATGTCGAGACGGCGGACGAGGCCATGGCCGCCATCGACGACTGGCCCGCCGCACCCTGCTGAACGGTTGACGCAGGGGCCTTCCGCCGATCAGGATGGAGGCAAGGGGCCAGGCGGGGGAGGCAGGCGCCCACCCGCCGCGTCCCATGGCAAGGGGGAGGTTTGGCGATGCGCTGCGTTCTGGTCCTGGGCCCGTCGCAGGCGGGCAAGAGCACGCTTGTGGCCGGGCTTGCCGCGCTGGACGGAAAGGCCGAAGCGACCGAGGTGGCCGACCACCTGACGCTGACACGCTTCTCCTTCATGGGCGACCGCTGGTGTGCGGTGGAACTCGCCGGCGGTGCCGATGGTGCGGGCCTTGCCGGTCCGGCCCTGATGGCCGCCGACATCGCGGTTCTGGTGGTGCCGCCCGACCCCGATGCCGCCGTGCTGTCGGCCCCCTACCTGCGCGCGATCGAAGCCTCCGGCACCCCCTGCGCCATCTTCGTCAACCGCATGGATGCCCCCGCCGGTCGCGTCCGCGACATCGTCGCGGCGCTTCAGGGATGGTCGGGCCATGCCATCGTCCTGCGCCAGGTGCCGATGCGCGAGGGCGACCGGGTCGTCGGGGCGGTGGACCTGATCTCGGAACGCGCCTGGCGCTACCGCGAGGGGCAGACCTCGACGCTGGTGGAGATCCCGCGCGACCTGCGCGACCGCGAGGCCGAGGCGCGGACGGCGCTGCTGGAACACATGTCGGATTTCGACGAGGGGCTGCTGGAGGAACTGATCGAGGACAGCGCGCCGGCCAGCGATGCGCTGTTTGCCATCGCCGCGCGGGAACTGGCCGAGACGGTGCTGGTGCCGGTGTTCCTGGGTGCGGCCGCGCACCGCAACGGGATGCAGCGGCTGATGAAGGCGTTGCGGCACGAAACGCCGGCGGTGGACCGCCTGGCGCAGAGGCTGGGGCAGGACGGGGCCGTGCCTGCCGCCGTGGCGTTCCATGCCCGGATGCGCAAGCACCTCGGCAAGGTCAGCTTCCTGCGGGCGCTGGTGCCGGGGCTGGCGACGGGGCAGCGGCTGGGCGGCGGCAACATCGGGGGGCTGGCCGGCATCGGCGGCGGGGCGGCCCCCGACCCGGTCGAGGCCGGCGACGTGCTGGTCGCGGTCAAGTCCGACCATCTGGGGGTGGGCCAGGCGCTGATGCCCGATGCCCCCCTGCCCCGCCCCGCCTGGGCCGATCCGCCTGCCCCGATGCTGTCCCGGATGATCGCGCCGGCCAGCGACCGCGACGACGTGCGCCTGTCCTCGGCGCTGGCGAGGCTGTCCGAGACCGACCCCGCGCTGAGGGTCGGCGCGGCGGAAGAGGGCGGGCAGCCGGTGCTGCACGTGCAGGGGCCGATGCACCTGCGCCGGGTGCTGGCGCAGCTGGCCGACGACTTCGGCCTGACGGTGACCGACGCGCCGGTCGGCGCAAGCTACCGCGAGGCGATCCTGTCGCGGGTCGATCACGCCTACCGCCACCGCAAGCAGACCGGCGGCGCGGGCCAGTTCGCGGATGTGGCACTGACCGTTGCGCCCCGTGGCCGTGGCGAAGGCTTCGCCTTCGACGAAACGGTGAAGGGCGGCGCCGTGCCACGCAACTACTTCGACGCCGTCGAGGCCGGGGCGCGCGATGCCCTGGCGCGCGGGCCGCTCGGGTTTCCGGTGGTGGACGTGGGGGTGACGCTGACCGACGGCAAGCACCACGCGGTCGACAGTTCCGACCATGCCTTCCGCACGGCGGCCCGGCAGGGCGTGAAGGAGGCGCTGGAAAAGGCCGGCCCGGTCCTGCTGCAACCCGTGCAGCGGATCGAGGTGTCGCTGCCGTCGGTGTTCTCGGGCGCGCTGATCCCGCTGTTCGCGACGCTGAAAGGCCAGGTGATCGGCTTCGACGCCGATCCGGCGCAGCGCGGCTGGGACGTGTTCCGCGCGCTGCTGCCCGAGGCCGCGCTGGAGGATCTGCACCGGGCGCTCGGCGCCGCCACGCAGGGGACGGCGCGCTTTGGTGCCGCCTTCGACCATTACGAGGAACTTTACGGGCGCGAGGCCGACACGATCAGCAAGGGGCGGCTGGCGGCGGCGGGCTAGGGCGGGGCAACGGCCTGTTGCGCACCGACATCGACGGCGGGCGCGCCATCGGGGGCCGGCCTGCCTGCGGTCACGGCGCGGCCAGACCTGCCCCTTTGGCCCGCCGCGCATTGCGCGCCTTCTCGCTGGCCGACTTCAGTTGCCCGCAGGCCGCCATGATGTCCTCGCCCCGCGGCGTGCGGATGGGGCTCGCGTAGCCCGCCTTGTAGACGATGTCGGCGAAGGCCTCGATCCGCTCCCAGTCCGAGCGCTCGTAGGGCGCGCCGGGCCATTCGTTGAAGGGGATGAGGTTGATCTTGGCCGGGATGCCGGCGATCAGCTTCACCAGCCGCCGTGCATCGGCATCGCTGTCGTTGACGCCCTTCAGCATGACGTATTCGAAGGTGATCCGTTCCGAGTTGGACAGCCGCGGATAATCGCGCAGAGCCCCCAGCAGCGTCGCGATGTTCCAGCGCTTGTTGATCGGCACCAGGCGGTCGCGCACCTCGTCGGTGGTGGCGTGGAAGCTGACGGCAAGCTGGCAGCCGATCTCCTCGGCGCAGCGCGCGATCTCGGGCACCACGCCGGAGGTGCTCAGCGTGATCCGCCGGCGCCCCAGCGCGATGCCCTCGCCGTCCATCACGATGCGCATGGCATCCCGCACCGCCTCGAAGTTGTAGAGCGGTTCCCCCATTCCCATCAGGACGATGTTCGAGACCAGCCGCTCGCCGGTGGACCCCTGCCCCGGCTCCGGCCATTCCCCCAGGTCGTCGCGCGCCAGCATGACCTGGCCCACGATCTCGCCGGCCGTCAGGTTGCGCACCAGTTTCTGCGTGCCGGTGTGGCAGAACGAACAGGTCAGCGTGCAGCCGACCTGGGACGAGATGCACAGCGTCCCGCGCCCCTCCTCGGGGATATAGACCACCTCGACCTCGTGCCCGCCGGCAATGCGGACCAGATACTTGCGCGTGCCGTCCGCGCTGACCTGGCGGCTGACGACCTCGGGCACCGCAATCTCGAACCGCTCCGCCAGCAGCGCACGGAAGTCCTTGGCGAGGTTGGTCATCGCCGCAAAGTCGCGCACCCCCCAGTGATAGACCCACTGCCAGATCTGCCCCACCCGCATCTTCGCCTGCCGCTCGGGCGTGCCCGCCGCCACCAGCGCCGCGCGCATCTGGTCGCGCGTCAGTCCCACCATGTTCACCCGCCCGCCCTCGGGCAGCCTGCGGGGGATGGTCAGCACGTCCTGCGTGATCGGGGCGAGGGGGGCGGTCATGGCATCGGTCCTGCGGCTGAAGCGCAGGATATAGGCGATTTCGGACCGGGACGGAACAGGGGCGATGGACGCCGCCGCCATCGGAGCTATGGACCGCGCGAAACCGCACACGTGACCCGGATGCGCCGGCCGCTGACCTCCCTTGCCCTTGCCCTGGCCGTTGCCGCATTTCGTGCGCCGGCGCTCGCCGATCCTCTGCCCGATGGGGATGCCGCGGTGCGGATCGTGCTGGATGTGGGCATGTCCTGGCCTGCCGATCTTGCGGACCTGGCGGCGGTCGTTGCCGGGGGCCGCAGCGCGGACTGGACGCCCGTGCCCGGCGCACCCCGCACGGCCCCGGATGCCGACCCCTGGCGCGACCGGATCGCGCTTCAGGCGGCCGACGGCCGGCGCATCGCGTGCACCCGGGTCGGACGCGCCACCCTCACGCGTCTGGCCGAAGCCGTGGACTCGGGCGCATTCGCGGGCCGTTACCTGACGCCGGGCTTTGCCCATCCCGAGGTGAACTCGCTGCCGGTCTGGAGGGTCGCCCCCGCCGATGCCGCGGCCTTCCTGACCTGCGACCTGCTCCTGCCGATGGCGTCCGGCGCCGATCCCGGGAAAAGCCCGTTCCTGTCGGCGGCCTTTGCGCTGGTTGCGTCCGGTCCGCTGACCGACGCGGCCACCGATACCGCAACCGGCGCCCCGGGCGCCGGGCTGGTCGGGTTGCAGGCGTCGACATCGACAGTCGGCAATCCCAGGACGGGCGTCATCGGACTGCAGGGCTTCCAAGGCCCCGGCCCGGACGGAGCACCGCGGTGGAGCGTCACGCTCTGGTCCTGGATGCGTGCGCCAGGGTCGTGACCGGACAGTGCTACTTGCAGCGGTTCTCGGCCTCGGTCATCGCGGCGGTGAAGCCCTGAAGGCTGAAGGTGTCGCGCGTTTCGGTGCCGCGGCCGGACCGGGCGGTGATGACGGCGTTCGACCCGGCGCGCATCGCGGCCAGAAGCGCGTTGTCATCCTCGCGGCTGCCCGGCCAGGCCCATTCGCCGTCCGCGATCAGGTTGAAGTTGCGCCCGTCGATGGCCACCTGCACCGGCTGGCCTTCGGCGAAGGGATAGCCGCCGGTGAAACTGATTTCGCCGCGCGCGCCCGAACCGGGGCGGAAGGTCACGAACAGAAGGATGTCGCCCCGGCGCACGCTGACGGTGCGGCCGTCGCGCGTGTTCACGGTTTCCTTGGGCTTGGACACGCCCCAGCATTCCTTGGGTTCGGGCCAGACGCAGACGCTCCAGTCCGTGCGGGCCGACACGCATTCGGTCTCGCCCCCGGTCGCCTGCGCCATGGCCGCGCCCGCACCCATTCCCAGTGCCACGCCGAAAAGCGCGCCCGCGATCCGCATCGTCATGTCCTGGCCTCCGCCGCCCGTGCCCGCGCCCCTTGTGCCGGGACACTTTTTCGCTGTGGCGCGCTTACGCCTAACGGGTATGTCTTTAGCGCAACTGGCGGCGGCGGCGAAACCCCCATGGGCGGGAAATCGCGCAGGCGTGACGCCGCGGGGATCGGGGGAGTGACGATGATGGCGGTGGCAATGGCAGAGCTTTGGCGCGGCGGGCGACTGGAAAGCCTGCATTCCGGCCATGCGGTGGTCTGCGGCCAGGGCGGCGAAGTGCTCGAAGCCTGGGGCGACCCCGGCGCCGTGATCTTCCCGCGGTCGTCCTGCAAGATGCTGCAGGCGCTGCCCCTGCTGGAAAGCGGTGCCGCCGACGCGGCTGGCCTGCGCGAGGAACATCTGGCGCTGGCCTGCGCCAGCCACCAGGGTGCTGCGCTGCACACCGGTCTGGTAGCCCGCTGGCTGGCGGACGCGGGCATGGCCGAGGCCGACCTGCGCTGCGGGTCGCATGAGCCCGCCGACCGCGAGGAACGCGACCGACTGATCCGCGCGGCCGAGGCCCCGTGCCAGTTGCACAACAACTGTTCGGGCAAGCATGCGGGGTTTCTAACTCTGAACGCCCATCTGGGCGGCGGACCGGACTATGTGGAACCCGACCACCCCGTGCAGCAGGCCGCCCGCGCCGCTTTCGAGGAGGTGACGGGAGAACCCTCTCCCGGCTACGGGATCGACGGCTGTTCGGCGCCGAACTTCGCCACCTCGGTCGCCGGACTGGCGCAGGCGATGGCAGCCTTTGCAGGCGCAACGGGCAGCGGCAATGCGCGCGACCGTGCAATGCACCGGCTGACCCGCGCGATGGCGGCGCGGCCCGAACTCGTGGCTGGCGAGGGTCGTGCCTGCACCGAACTGATGCGCGCCATGGGCGGTCGCGTGTCGATCAAGACCGGGGCCGAGGCGGTGTTCGTGGCCATCGTGCCGGAACGCCGCATCGGCATCGCGCTGAAGATCGTCGACGGCGGAACGCGCGCGGCAGAGCTTGCCATTGTCGCGCTGCTGGTGCGGCTTGGCGTGCTCGACCCCGCGCACCCTGCCGCACGCAAGCGGCTGGACGCCGAACAGCGCAACTGGCGCGGGATGCTGACAGGAGACCTGCGGGCAGCGCCGGGCTTTCCGGGCTGAGCATCGAGGGGGCCGACCCGACCCCCGGACTGGGTGGGGGCGTTCGCCGGGCAACCGGGTCGGCCTTCCTCGATAGGCCCGGTGTCGTCGCGCCAGATGGCCGAAAGATGGCGGGGCGGCGGTATCCGCGGGGTGTTTTCGGGCCGCTTCCGTGGCACGGGGCGCGGGCTTGATCTGGCCCGGTCTTGCCGTCACACTCGCGTCATGACGGCCCTTCCACCGCCCATTCCCTTTGCTGCCGCCCTGCCCACCGAGACGGTCAGCTTCGACCGCCGGGAACTGTCGGTCATCCTTTCGGTCTATGGCCGGATGGTCGCCTGCGGCGAATGGCGCGACTATGCGATCTCGGCCCTGCGCGACCATGCGGTCTTTGCGATCTTCCGGCGCGCTGCCGAGCATCCGCTCTACCGCGTGGAAAAGCGGCCGCGAATGCGGGCGCGGCAGGGCATCTATGCGGTGATCGGCGCCGATGGCCGGGTGCTGCGGCGCGGGCACGACCTGGCGGCGGTGCTGCGCGTGCTGGAAAAGCAGTCCCTGCGCATGGTTGACTGACCCCGTTGCCGGGGCGGATGGTGGCGTCATCCCGGTCCGAGGCCCGCGCCCATGCAGCCGATCGATCCTGCCGCCAAGCTGGCAACCTTCGACGAACACTGGTCGCCCGAGATCGTGGGGGCCTTCAACGGAAATGACCCGATGGTGGTGACGGTCCTGGGCAAGTTCGTCTGGCACCATCACCCCGAGACCGACGACTTCTTCATGGTGCTGTCGGGCGGACTGGCGATCGACCTTTCCGAAGGCGCGGTGATGCTGCGGCCCGGGCAGGTCCGCGTGGTGCCCAGGGGCATGTGGCACCGGCCCCGCGCCACGGTCGGGACGCACCTGCCGCTGATCGAGCCCGCCGGAACGCCGAACACCGGCGACCCCGCCACCACCGCCGTCAAGGTGCGGGTGTGATGCGCCCGGGTCCGCGCAACCTGATCACCGATGTTGCGGGGCTGCGGGTGGGCAACGCCCAGGATGGACGCCTGCGGTCGGGGGTGACGGTTCTGACGGCGGACCGTCCGTTTGTTGCGGCGGTCGATGTGATGGGCGGGGCGCCGGGAACGCGCGAGACCGATCTTCTGTCCCCGGACCGGCTGGTGCAGGAGGTCGATGCCTTGGTGTTGTCGGGCGGGTCGGCCTTCGGCCTCGCCGCCTGCGACGGGGTGATGGCGGGGCTGGCCGCTGCGGGACGCGGGTTCGCCGTGGGACCGGCGCGGGTGCCGATCGTGCCCGGAGCCATCCTGTTCGACCTCCTGAACGGCGGCGACAAGGGCTGGCCGGCGAACCCCTATCCCGCCCTCGGCCGGGCGGCGCTTGAGGCGGCGGGGCCCGGTTTCGCGCTTGGCCGCGCGGGAGCGGGCTTCGGGGCAACCACCGGGCGCGGTCCCGGCGGGCTCGGATCGGCCTCGGCGGTGCTGTCCTCGGGCCTGACGGTGGGGGCGCTCGTCGCGGTCAATGCGCTCGGGTCGGCACGGGTGGGGGAAGGCCGGTGGTACTGGGCCGCGCCCTGGGAGATGGAGGCCGAGTTCGGCGGCCATGGCCTTCCCCCGACCTTTCCGGCCGGCGACGAGCCGGCACCATCCAAGCGCCCGGGCGAGGCCACGACCATCGCCATCGTCGCGACCGATGCCGCGCTGACCCAGGCTCAGGCGCGGCGCATGGCGGTGGCCGCGCAAGACGGGCTGGCGCGCGCGCTGGTGCCGTCGCATACGCCGCTCGACGGCGATCTGGTCTTTGCCGCGGCAACCGGCGCGCGGGCGCTGGAGGACCCGCTGGCGCAGACCTTCGCGCTCGGCCACGCCGCGGCCTGCTGCCTGGCCCGGGCGGTGGCGAGGGCGGTCCACGAGGCGCGCGCGGGGGCGTGACGCACAACGGCCGACGACCGGTCCCGCGCCGTGCAAGCCGGTTGGCATCCCCCTGCCCTTGCACTATCCAGAAACGGGCTTGGCCTGTGGCCGGGGGGAACAGCTTGTCAGTTTCTTCAATCTTTCCGTGTTATTGCTGGTTGATCGACCGCCGCCACGATTCGGCGTCGACACAGGCGTCGGCCGGATGAGGCGCGTACTGGCCAGCCTGTCCCTGTGTGTGCTGGCACTGGCCGGCTGCGACGCCACGAAGTCCGATTTCCCGGTCCGCAGCGACGCGGTGCGGCAGGAGGTCGAGCAGCTCGACACCTCGGTAGAGGTGGTGCAGATCACCGCCCAGAACGTGGCACAGTTCGACCGTCCGCGCCGTGCCTCGTCGGGCCGCAACACCCTGGGCACGTCAGGCGGCTGGAACTATCGCGTCGGTGTCGGCGACATCCTGGATGTCGTGGTCTGGGACCACCCGGAACTGACGATGCCCGCCGGCGAGCGCCGCACCCCGGCGGAATCGGGGTTGCGGGTGCAGGCAGACGGCAACTTCTTCTATCCCTTTGTCGGCCAGATGCCGGCGCAGGGGCTGACGCCCGCCGACATCCGCCAGAACCTGACCCAGCGACTGACCGAGTTCATCCCGAACCCGCAGGTCGAGGTGCGCGTCGTCGGCTACAACTCACAGGCCGCATCAGTGACGGGCGAGGTCAAGGCGCCCCGGCGTCTGCCGCTGACCGACGTGCCGCTGACGCTGCTCGAGGCGGTGGACGCTGCCGGCGGGCTGAGCGAACAGGCGGACCCGGCCTCGGTGACGGTGCGGCGGGGCGGCAGGCTCTATTCCGTCGACCTCAAGTCCTTTCTCGAACGCGGCGTGGCGGGAAACAACCCGACCTTGCAGAACGGCGACGTGATCAACGTGCCGCGCCTTGCAATGGCCGAGGCCTATCTTCTGGGCCAGCTCGTGCGCCCGGCGACCATCGACCTCACCCGCGAGGATGTGACGCTGACGCAGGCCGTCACGCGCGTCGGCGGGCTGCGCGAGGACCAGGCCGATGCCCGCGGCATCTTCGTCTTCCGCGCCACCGACCGGGGGATCACCGTCTATCAGCTCGACGCCTCGAACCCGGCCGCCTTCCTCCTCGGCACCCGGTTCACGCTGGCGCCGCGCGACGTGGTCTATGTGACGACGGCGCCGCTCTACCGCTGGAACCGTCTGATCAGCAGCCTTCTGCCGACCCTGGGCCTGGCCCGGACGGTCGACCAGATCCAGAACTGACGGTCCGATGTTCGGATCGGTCCTCGTCGTCTGCATCGGCAACATCTGCCGCTCGCCCACCGGAGAGCGCGCACTGGCCGCACGGCTGCCCGGTCTGCGCATCCGATGACGATACCGCGGCGGCGGGGGCGGCGGCGGGCCTGTCGCTCGACGGCCATTCGGCGCGCCAGTTCACGGCGGCGCTTGGCGGCGACTACGACCTGATCCTGGCGATGGAGCCGCGCCACCGGTCCGAGATCATGCGGATCGCCCCCCACCTGTCGGGCCGCACCATGCTGTTCGACCAGTGGACCGGCGCCCAGGGCATAGCCGACCCCTACCGCCGCCCGGCCGCCGCGCATCAGGCAGCCGTCGAGGCGATCCTGAAGGGCGCCGACGCCTGGGCCGCGCGTCTGTCGCCCAAGGCTTCCTGAGGCGTCAGAATCCCAGCAACGCCCGCGCCTCGTCCAGGCTTTCCACGATCTCAGCCCCCTCGGCCAAGAGCCGCGCCGCGCCGGCCGATCCCTTTCCGCCCGTCGCCAGACCCAGGCAGCGGATCCCTGCACGCTGTGCCGCGATGGCACCCGCCGGGCTGTCGTCGATCACCACGCAATCCGCGGGAGCCGCCCCGAGGGCTGCCGCGCAATGCCGCCAGAGCCCGGGGTCGGGCTTCGGGCAGCCGAGCGCCTGACCGGAAAATGCCCTGTCGCGCAGGCGGTTCCAGAGCCGCGGATGCTGGCTCAGGGTGATCTCCATCTTGCGGGGCGCGCCGTTCGACCCAACGGCATAGCCGACCCCCGCTGCGTCCAGCGCATCGAGAAGCGCCTCGGCCCCCGGCATGGCGGGACAGCCCAGCGCCAGCCGGGCATAGAGGCGGGCGTAGAAATCCGTCACCCAGCCTTCCGGCAAGTCGGCCCCGAGCGCCCGCGCCCCGGCCCACAGGCCGGGGATCGTGCCGCCCATGAACCGCGCCTCCATCTCGGCATGGTCCATGGGCAGGCCATGCCGGGCCAGATCGCCCGCCAGCAGGCCGAAGGCGATGGGTTCGCTGTCCACCAGCACCCCGTCGCAATCCAGAAGCACGGCGCGCGGCGTCATCCTGCCACCTGTGCGATGGTCACCACGGTATCGCCGTAGCGGCGGCTGTCACACGGGGTCAGGGCTGCAGGCAGCGCAGGATCCACGCCCTCCTCCCACACCACCAGCGCGCCCTGCGCAAGCCAGCCGCCCGCAAGGGCCGAGGCGATGGCGGCCTCGCCGAGGCCCCTGCCATAGGGTGGGTCGAGGAACACGAGACCATAGCCCGGACCCCGGTTCGGCCCGAGGCGCGTCGCGTCGCGCCGCCAGACGTCGGTGATGCCCATGGCCTGCAACCGCTCGATGTTGCGGCGCAGCAGCGCGCGGGCGGCCGCGCCGTCATCGACGAAAGCGGCGCGCGCAGCCCCCCGGCTGAGCGCCTCCAGCCCGAGCGCGCCGGTTCCGGCAAAAAGGTCGAGCACGCGAAGGCCCGTCAGGTCGAGGTGCAGGCTGTTTTCGAGCAGATTGAAGATCGCCTCGCGCACCCGGTCCGAGGTCGGGCGCAGATGTGCCGCCGGGTCACCCGCGCCCACCTCTGCCAGCTGCATGCCGCGCCAGCGGCCGCCGACGATCCTCACAGCCGCTTCCTCATGCCTTCAGAAGCGCCTTGAGGTCGGTCGCGGGGTCGGCGAGCACATCGGCGGCCGGGCTGCGCCCGGTTTCGACCAGCCGCTTGCCGACCATGTAGGCGCGGCTGTCGTTCATGGCATCCACCGCCAGCAGCCTGTCGCCGGCGAAATACCAGTGCGACCGAGCTCCGCCCGTGCCCTGGCGCACTGCAACCCCGTCGTAGCCTGAGTTCAGACCTGCGATCTGAAGCTTGGCGTCGTACTGGTCCGACCAGAACCAGGGCACCGGCGCATAGGGCTGTGCCGCCCCCATCAGGTTTGCCGCAACCGTCTCGGCCATATCGATTGCGTTCTGCACGGATTCGAGCCGCAGCCGCCCGCCCCCCGCCACCGGAAACGAAGCGCAGTCACCGCAGGCCCAGATCGACTCGTCCGAGGTGCGGCCAAACGCATCGGTGGCAATACCGTTGGCGATGGCGAGACCCGCGGTCTCGGCCAGTGCCGTGCCGGGCGTCACGCCAACCCCCACGATGGCAAGGTCGGCGTCGATCTGCCGCCCGTCGGCCAGCACCGCGCCGCGCACCCGGTCGGGGCCTTTCAGCCGCGCCAGCCCCGTGCCCTCGTGTATCGTGACGCCATGGCCCCGGTGCAGGTCGCGGAACCATTCGGCGGTTTCCGGGCAGGCCACGCGCCCCAGGATGCGCGGTGCGGCCTCGACCAGCACGACCTCCAGCCCCAGCTTGCGCGCCACCGCGGCAGCCTCGAGCCCGATGTAGCCGCCGCCCACCACCAGCAGCCGCGCGCCGGGCTGCATGGCCGGGCGCATCGCCTCCACGTCCGCGATACCGCGCAGGGTGAAGGCGCCGGGCAGGTCGCCCCCGACCGCCCCCGGCAACCGCCGCGGCACCGCACCGGTGGCGAGGATCAGCGCATCATAGGGAATGCGGCCACCGGTCGTGCCGACCTGCCGCGCCACCCGGTCGATCCCCGTCGCGCGGCAACCGCTGCGCAGTTCGATCCCCTGTTCGGCCCAGAAGGCAACCGGGCGCAGATACAGTCGCTCCTCGCCGATCTCGCCCATCAGGAAGGCCTTGGACAGGGGCGGGCGCTGGTAGGGGGGCGCGGCTTCCTCGCCGATCAGCGTGATCGGGCCGGCGTGGCCGAGCGCCCGAAGCCTGGCCGCCGCCGCGGCCCCTGCCTGCCCGGCCCCCAGAATGACGATCCGCTGCATGGCCTGCCCCCTCTGGTCGCGACCGTGCCACGATCCTATAACCCCCGGGCAATCCTGTGCAACGCGATGAGGACCGACATGACGCTATCCGTGGGCGACCGGCTGCCCCAGGCCACCCTGCTGCGCTTTGGCGAGAACGGAGTCGAGACGGTGGAACTTTCCTCCCTGACCGCAGGCCGCAAGGTGGTGATCTTCGCCCTGCCAGGCGCCTACACGCGCACCTGCTCGTCCGCCCATGTACCCAGTTTCATCCGCACGCGGGCCAAGTTCGGCGACAAGGGTGTGGACGACGTGATCTGCATCGCCGTCAACGGCCCCTTCGTGATGGCCGCATGGGCGGATGCGACGGGCGGCGCCAAGGCCGGCATCCGCTTTCTGGCCGACCCCGGGGGCGACTACACGAATGCCGTGGGCATGGCCTTCACCGCCCCACCCGTGGGATTCTACGGCCGTTCGCGCCGCTATGCGCTCTGCGCCGAGGACGGCGTGGTCAAGGTATTGCATGTCGAGGAAGGCACCGGAGTCTGTGACACCTCTGGCGGTGAGGCGATGCTGGCCGCGATTTGAAGGGGCTGCGGCGGCGGGCGTGACGGCGACCGCGCCGCGTGCTAGGGCGCGGGCATGGACCAGTTGCCCGACAAGGCCGCGCTGCGGCAGTGGATCGCCGAGAACCCCGGCCAGACCACCAAGCGCGACATCGCCCGCGCCTTCGGTATCCGAGGCGGCCCTGCAAAGATCGAGCTGAAGCGCCTTCTGGCCGAGCTCGAGGACGAGGGAACAGTGACCCGCCGGCGGCGGAAAGAGCGGGATGCCGGGCGCCTCCCCCCCGTCGCGGTGCTGCGCGTGACCGGGCCGGATGCGCAGGGCGACCTGTTCGCAGAAGCCGCAGAGGGCGATGCGCCGGCGCGCATCCTGATCGTGGCGGGCAAGGGCGACCCCGCCCTGGCGGCCGGAGACCGCATCCTCGCCCGGCTGTCCGAAGTCGCAGGCGAGGGGCATAGCCACGAGGCCCGCCTGATCCGCCGCATCGGTGCCGCCGCGCCCCGTGTCCTCGGCGTGTTCCGCAGGGGCGCCGAGGGCGGGCGGATCATCCCCGTGACCAAGGGCGAGGCGCGCGAATGGCGCGTGCCCGCAGGCGCCGACCTGGGCGCGCGCGACGGCGAACTCGGCGAGGGCGAAAGCGACGGCCCGCCCCGCCGCCTGGGCCTGCCCGCTGCCCGCATCGTGGCGCGCCTCGGCGACCCCGGCGCGCCAAAGTCTGTCAGCCTGATCGCCATCCACGAACACGCCATCCCCGACCGTTTTCCCGACTCCGTGCTGGCCGAGGCCGAGACAGTCGCGGCCCACCCGGCGGCCGGCCCGCGCGAGGACCTGCGCGACCTGCCGCTGGTCACCATCGACCCTGCCGATGCCCGCGACCGCGACGATGCGGTCTTTGCTGCCCCCGACACCGACATCGCCAACCCCGGCGGCCACATCGTCTGGGTCGCCATCGCCGATGTCGCGGCCTATGTGCGGCCGGGCTCGGCGCTCGACCGCGAGGCGCGCAAGCGCGGCAACTCCACCTATTTCCCCGACCGCGTGGTGCCGATGCTGCCCGACCGGCTGTCGGGCGATGTCTGCTCGCTGCATCAGGACGTGGACCGCGCCTGCCTGGCTGTCCGGTTGCGCATCGATGCAGGCGGGTCGCTGACCGGCTTCCGTTTCGCCCGCGGCATCATGCGCTCGCGCGCCAGCCTGGAATACGGGCAGGTGCAGTCGGCGCTGGACGGCCTGCCCGATGCGGTCACGGCGCCGCTGCTTGACCCCGTGCTGCGCCCGCTGCTCGCCGCCTACCGCTGCGCGGCCCGCGCCCGCGATCTGCGCCAGCCGCTGAACCTCGACCTGCCCGAACGGCGCATCGAACTGGCGGAGGACGGGCGCGTGCTTTCGGTCGCCTTCAAGGACCGGCTCGAGACTCACCGGCTGATCGAGGAATTCATGGTCATGGCGAACGTGGCCGCGGCCCGTGAACTGCAACGGCTCCGCAAGCCGCTGCTCTACCGCGTTCACGAGGAACCGAGCCCCGAGAAACTCGACGCCCTGCGCGAGGTGGCCCAGGCCTCGGGCTTCACGCTGGCGAAGGGGCAGGTCCTGAAGACCGCGCACCTCAACCGGCTGCTCGACCAGGCGGCAGGGACCGACCAGGGCGAACTGATCAACATCTCCACCCTGCGGTCACTGCCTCAGGCCTATTACCTGCCCACGAACCTCGGGCATTTCGGGTTGGCGCTGCGGGACTACGCGCATTTCACCTCGCCGATCCGCCGCTACGCCGACCTGATCGTGCACCGGGCGCTCATCGCTGCCCATGGCTGGGGCGAGGACGGGCTGTCGGCCGGGGACGTCGAACGGCTTGAGGAAACCGCCAAGCTGATCTCGGACGCCGAGCGCCGCAGCATGGCGGCCGAACGCGACACGACCGACCGCTACCTGGCCGCCTGGCTCTCGGACCGCGTCGGCAGCACCTTCACCGGCCGGGTATCAGGCGTGCAGCGCTTCGGGCTGTTCGTGAAGCTCGACGAGAGCGGCGCCGACGGATTGGTGCCGATCCGCGAGGTGGGGCGCGAGTTCTTCCACTTCGACGCCGCGGCCCAGACGCTGATCGGCGCCGACACCGGCACGGTGATCGGCCTTGGCGCCCGGGTGACCGTCAGGCTGGCCGAGGCGGTGCCCGTCACGGGCGGGCTGATGCTGGAACTTCTGGAGCTTGAAGCCCGCGCCCTGCCGCGCGGCGCCCGCGGCCGCGGCCCCGGCCGTCCCGGCGGCAAGCCCGCCCCCCGCCGGACGGTGCGACGCGCACGGCGGTGACACGGCAAGCACCCGGGGGCAACGCCCCCTTGCCTTACCCGCACCCCGCGCGGCATGAAGGCGCGGGGAGGACACTGGGCATGGACTGGACACCGGACGCGCGCCGCTACGATGGCATGGTCTATCGCCGCTGCGGCGCCTCGGGGCTGATGCTTCCGGCGGTCAGCCTGGGGCTGTGGCACAACTTCGGCGAGGACACGCCCCATGCCACGAAGCGCGCGATCTGCCGGGCGGCCTTCGACCACGGCATCACCCATTTCGACCTGGCCAACAACTACGGCCCGCCCCCCGGCAGCGCCGAGGAGGCGATGGGAGAGATCCTGCGCACCGATTTCCGCGGCCTGCGCGACGAGATCATCCTGTCGTCGAAGGCCGGCTACCGGATGAATCCGGGGCCCTACGGCGAATGGGGCAGCCGAAAGTCGCTGATCGCCTCCTGCGATGCCTCGCTGCGCCGGCTGGGCGTTGACCATGTCGACATCTTCTATTCGCACCGCTTCGACCCCGACACCCCGCTCGAGGAAACCATGGGTGCGCTCGACCATCTCGTGCGGGCAGGCAAGGCGCTCTATGTCGGCATCTCGTCCTACAACGCGCGGCGCACGCGCGAGGCGGCGGCGATCCTGCGGTCGCTCGGCACGCCGCTCGTGATCCACCAGCCATCCTACAACATCCTCAACCGCTGGATCGAACGCGACGGGCTGAAGGCGGCGCTGGCCGATCTGGGTGTGGGCTCCATCGCCTTCACCCCGCTGGCGCAGGGCATCCTGACGGGCAAGTATCTCGACGGCATCCCAGCCGGCAGCCGGGCGGCACAGGGCAAGAGCCTTGCCCCCGCAACGATCACGCCAAGGGCGCTCGACAGCGTGCGCGCGCTCGACGGGCTGGCCCGGGCGCGGGGGCAGTCGCTGGCGCAGATGGCCATTGCCTGGGTCTTGCGTGAAGGCGGCGGGGGCGGCACGGTCACGACCGCACTGATCGGGGCCTCTCGCCCCGAGCAGGTCGCCGAATGTGCGGGCGCGGTGGCCAACCTGACCTTCACGCCCGGGGAACTGGCCGAGATCGACCGAATCGCCGCCGAGGAGGACATCAACCTGTGGGCCCGCTCGTCCGAAAGCTGACCCTGCGCGCCGCGGCGGTTTTCCTGCTGGCCCTGCCGGCGCAGGCCGCCGTTCCGCCCGATCAGGCAATCCGGGACTGGTACCGGCTGGTCATCGAACTGGTGCGGCATACGCCCACCTATTCGCCTCCCGTGGCCAGCCGGGCCTTCGCCTATGTCGGCGTGACGGCGCAGGAGGCGCTGGCCACCGATCCCGAGGGTCCGTTGCTGTCGCTGGCAGGACAGGCGAACGGCCTCGGCCCCGGGCCGGCACGCGACCCGGGCGCGCATGACGCGGGCGCGGTGGTGAATGCCGCGCTGGCGGTCACGGTGCGGGCCATGTTCGCCAATACCGGCCCCACCGGGCAGCGCGCGCTCGACGCGATGGAACGCCGCCTGACCGAAGCGGCCGAGGCAGCCCTGCCCCCCGATGTGGCCGCGCGGTCGGCCGCGCATGGTCGCGCGGTCGCGGCGCATGTGCTGGCCTGGGCCGAGGGCGACGGCGGCGCGGTGGTCGACAACCTCGGCTTCCCCGAGGCCTGGCGCGCACCGGTCGAACCGTCGCAATGGGTTCCGACCAGCGCCATTCCGCTGCAACAGGCGCCGCTGCTGCCTGAATGGGGGCGCAACCGCCCCTTCGCCAAGCCCGGCAGCGACTGCCCGCTTCCGCCCCATCCGCCCTATTCCGAGGACCCCGGCTCGGCTTTCTGGGCCGAGGCGGCCGAGGTTCACGCGGTCTGGCGGACCCTCACGCCCGAACAGGGCGCCATCGCGCAGTTCTGGGCTGATGATGCCATGCTGTCACCCACGCCGCCCGGCCACTGGGTCAGCATCGCGCTTCAGATCCTCGCGCGCGACGGGGCAGACGGGGCGCGCCATGCGGAGGTGCTGGCGCTTCTGGGCATGGCGGTGGCGGATGCCTTCATCGCCTGCTGGGACGAAAAGTACGACCACGACCTGCTGCGCCCGGTCACCTACATCCGCCGCCACATCGACCCGAAGTTCCAGTCCGTGCTGATCACACCGCCCTTCCCCGAGTATCCCTCGGGCCATTCCGTGCAGTCGGGGGCCGCCGAGGCCGTTCTGGCGCATCTGTTCGGCGACCCCTTCGCCTTCGAGGACGACACGCATGCCGATGACGGGCTGCCCGCACGGACCTTCGCCAGCTTCCGCGAGGCGGCGGAAGAAGCCGGCATCTCGCGCCTTTACGGCGGCATCCACTATCGCGCTGCCATCGAGAACGGGCTGGAGCAGGGCCGTTGCTCGGGGGGGCGCTTCACGCAGACCGGGCCACGCCGATGACCCGCCTTGCCCTCATGCTGTCGGCGGCCACCGCCCCGGCCGCCGCACAGACCTTTGCGCCGCAGCAAGCCGGGCTCGATGACGGCACCTATGCCGGTGGCTGGCAATTCATGGTGGGCGGGGGCGCGGCGGCGTTTGACTGTTCGGGTGACGGCTTTCCCGACCTTTACATCGCCGGGGGCGCGGAACCGGCGCGGATGTATGTCAACGAAAGCCCAAGCGGCGGTCCGCTTGCCTTTCGCCGGCTGCCCGATGCCGCGACCGACCTGAACGATGTGACCGGCGCCTATCCGCTGGACGTGGACGGCGACGGCATCACCGACCTTGCCGTGCTGCGGGTGGGCGAGAACGTGCTGTTGCGCGGTCTGGGCGACTGCCGGTTCGAGCGCGCCAACGAGGTCTGGGGATTCACCGGCGGCGACGGCTGGACGACGGCCTTCGCCGCGATCTGGGAGGCGGGACAGGACTGGCCGACCCTTGCCACGGGCGACTACGTGGACCGGCGGGAAGAGGCGTTTCCCTGGGGCAGCTGCACCCCCAACCACCTGTTTCGCGCGGACGGCCGGGGCTTCGCGCCGCCGCTCGACCTTCTGCCCAGCCACTGCCCGCTGTCGATCATGTTCACCGACTGGAATCGCGACGGCACTGCCGATCTGCGCATGTCGAACGACCGCGAATACTACAAGGGCGGACAGGAGCAGATGTGGGCGATCCCGCCGGGGCAGCCGCCCCGCCTCTACACACAAGAGGACGGCTGGCGCTACCTTCGGCTCTGGGGCATGGGCATTGCCAGCCGCGACACCACGGGCGACGGACTGCCGGAGTATTTCCTGACCTCGATGGCGGACAACAAGTTCCAGACCCTGGCCGACCCGGCCGCGGGCCGGCCCGACTTTGCCGACATCGCCTTCCGCTCGGGCGTGACCGCGCACCGCCCCCATGCGGGGGACGAATTCCGCCCCTCGACCGCCTGGCATGCGCAGTTCGAGGACGTGGACAACGACGGGCATGCCGACCTCTGGGTGGCAAAGGGCAACGTGGCGCAGATGCCCGACTTCGCCATCCTCGATCCCAACAACCTGCTGATGCAGCAGGCGGACGGCACCTTCGCCGAGGCCTCGGTCGCAGCCGGAGTCGCCTCGATGCGCACGGCACGGGGGGGCGTTCTGGCCGATTTCGACCTCGACGGGCGGGTGGACATTCTGGCGGTCAACCGCTGGGAAGCGCCCGAGATCTGGCACAACACGACCGAAGGTGCAGGCAACTGGGTGCAGTTCAGGCCGGAGTTGCCGGGCGCGAACCGCGACGCCATCGGCGCCTGGATCGAGGTGCGCACCGAGGCCGGCGTCCAGCCGCGCGAGGTCTTCGTCGGCGCGGGCCATGTTTCGGGGCATCTCGGCTGGTGGCACTTCGGCCTCGGCCCGGCCGAGCGCGCGGAGGTGCGGGTGATCTGGCCACACGGGCAGGCCGGCGACTGGCAGGAGGTGACGGCCGGCAAGTTCTACGTGCTGCGCCCCGGCGCCGCGCCCGTAGGATGGACGGCGCCGCGGTAGGTCACGGAAGCAGGGCTTCGCACCCCCTTCATCGGCTGGGGGAAGGGATAGGGGTGCGGGGCTGCCGCCCCCGAGGTCAGGCGAAATCCACCGCATCCGCCAGCGGCAGGCGCCGATGCCGCACGCCCGTCAGCGCAAAGAGCGCATTGGCGAGCGCCGGGGCCGCTGGGGGCGTCCCGGGCTCGCCGACGCCGCGGATCCGCCCGCCCGATTCCAGCACCTTCACGGCAACCGGCGGGCACTGTGCCAGCCGCATCGGGTCGAAGTCGGGGAAGTTCGTCTGCTCCACCCGACCGTCGGCGAAGGTGATCCGTCCGGTCATCGCGGCAGACAGGCCATAGACCATGCCGCCCGAGACCTGCGCCTCGATGTTGCGGGGATCGAGCGCGAGGCCCACATCCACCGCGGCCCAGGCCCCGGTCAACCGGATGCGCCCGCCTTCGTCGGCCACCTCGATCACCTCGGCCGTGGGCACCCCGAAGGACAGGCAGAAGGCGACGCCCCGCGCGCGGCCCGCCGGCAGCGCTGCACCCCAGCCCGACATCCCGGCCACCGCCTCCAGCACCGCGCGGCTGGGGCCATGGTCGAGATGCGCCAGCCGGAAGGCCAGGGGGTCGGCACCCGCCGCATGGGCCAGTTCGTCGATCGCGCCTTCCAGGAAGAAGGCGTTCTGCGAGGCGCCGACCGACCGCCAGAAGCCCAGCGGCACCGAAGCCGGCGCGCGGTAGCCCGTGACCCGGAAGTTCGCCAGCGCATAGGGCTGTTCCCAGGCGCCCTGCACGATGCTGCCGTCGGGGCCGGCGACCGGAAAGCCAAGCCGCCCCATCTGGCTGGCCACCACCGAAGGGCAGGCCACCCCCACATCCAGCGCGGCGATGCGCCCTCCGTCCAGCCGCGCCCGCACCCTTGCCATCGCAGCGGGACGGTAGACATCATGCGTCGTGTCCTCCTCCCGCGTCCAGGTCAGCAGGACGGGCGTCGGCGACAGCGCCCTGGCGAGATGGATCGCCTGCGCCACGAAGTCGAGTTCCGCGCGCCGGCCGAATCCGCCGCCGAGAAAGGGCGTTTCGACCTCGACTGCATCGCGGTCGACCCCTGCGATCTCGGCCCCGATCTTCAGGATTTGCGTCGGCAGCTGGGTGCCCGCCCAGACGCGCAGCCGGCCGTCCTGCAACCAGGCCGCTGCCGACATCGGCTCCATCGTCGCATGGGCAAGGAAGGGCACGGTGTAGTCCGCCTCGAAAGCGGCGCCGGCGGCCAGCGCTGCATCCACGTCGCCATCGTTGCGATTGCGGCTGTCGCGCCGGTCATCGGTGAAGCTGGCGGCGATGCCGGCCTCGATCTCGGCCGAGGTCGACGGATAGGCGGCGGGTTCCCATTCGACGGTCAGCGCCTCGGCCCCCCTGAAGGCGGCCCAGGTGTTGCTGGCGACCACGGCCAGACCGTTCGGCACCGGCAGCACGTCGCGAACCCCGGGCACGGCCAGCGCCCCGGCGGCGTCGAAGCGGCGCATCCCGGACCCGAGGTGCGGGTTGGCGACGGCGGTGGCAAACAGCATCCCCGGCCAGCGCACATCGGCCGAAAAGGTGGCGGTGCCGGTGCATTTCGCCACCATGTCGGTGCGCGGCAGCGACCGGCCCAGGAGCTTCCACTCCGACCGCGGGCGCAGCGGCGGGACGGACGGCAGGTCGGCCGATGCAGCCTCGGATGCCAGTTCGGCATAGGCCAGCCGCGTCCCATCGGGCAGCACCACGGCACCGGCCTCGGTGCGCAACTGCGCCGCGGCCACGCCCGACCGCCGCGCCGCCGCGGCCACCAGCGCCGCCCGTGCCACGGCGCCGGCAGCGCGCATCTTCTCGTAGCCATCCGGGATGGAGGTCGAACCGCCGGTCAGTTGCAGGCCCAGGAACTTGGCGGGCACCGCCATTGCCGCGCGGGCCGTCCGGGCAACCCAACCTTCGTCGGTGGGCATGAAGGGTACGCCTTCTTCCAGCAGCGCGGCGTTGTAGTAGGCCGCGGCAGCCGGGCCGTGGATGACGCGCACGTCCTCCCACGCAAGGTCCATTTCCTCGGCCACCAGCGCGGCCAGGGTGGAATGGATCCCCTGCCCCATCTCGGCCCGCGGTGCGATCACCGTCACGCCCTGCGCGTCAACCAGCACATAGGGGGTCAGCGCGGCACCACCGGTGCGTTCCAGCGGGTTCGGATGCGGCCGGTGATAGGCATAGGTCCCGAAGGCCGCGCCGCCGACGATGGCTGCGGATCCGATCAGGAAGGTGCGGCGCGCGATGCGTCCCAGGCGGCTCATGTCACACCCCCCTCAGGCTGGCAGCGGCGGTGCGCACCGCGGCACGGATGCGCGGATAGGCGCCGCAGCGACACAGGTTGCCGTCCATCGCGGCGTCGATCTGGTCGTCCGTCGGGTCGGGCACCTCGGCCAGCAGGCTTGCCGCCTGCATGATCTGCCCCGACTGGCAGAACCCGCATTGCGCGACCTGATGCTCGATCCAGGCGGCCTGCACGGCGTGCAGCGCCGCAGGGTTGCCCAGTCCCTCGATCGTCGTCACCTGGGCGCCCGCGGCATCGGCCAGCACCACCTGGCAGGACCGAACTGCCACACCATCCAGATGCACGGTGCAGGCGCCGCAGGCGGCGACCCCGCATCCGTACTTCGTGCCGGTCAGGTTCAGCGCGTCGCGCAACACCCACAGGAGCGGCATGTCGTCGGGCAGATCGAGGCTGTGGGGCGTTCCGTTCACGGTCAGGGCATGGGCCATCGGGCACCTCCTTGCGGCTGTGACAGATGTGGCGAGGAATGTCAGGATGTCAATTGACGTTTTCGACGAAACTTGTCATATTGTTCGGATGGCCGGCCACGCCCCCCCAGCCCTGCCCGACCGGCAGGACGCGATACTTGACGCGGCGTTTCACGCCTTTGCCACCTACGGCTACCGCCGCACCACGATCGAGGACATCGCCCACGGCGCGGGGCTGTCGCGGACGGCGGTCTATCTGCATTTCCGCAGCAAGGAGGACGTGTTCCGCTCGCTGTCGGAACGCTATTTCGAGACCTGCCTCGGTGACATGGAGGCAGCACTGTCCGCCCCAGGCCCGGCCGAGGAGGTGCTGCGTGCGGCCTTCGCGGCCAAGGACGGCAAGTTCATGGACGTCGTGCTGGGCACGCCGCACGGCCGCGAACTGCTGGACGCGGGCTTTGCCGTCTCGGCTGATCTGGCGCAGACGGCCGAGGCGCGGATGGCCCGGGCGCTGGCCGACTGGATCGAGGGGCGGGGCGGCACCGCGGCACTCGGCGATCCGGAGGCGGCGGCGGCCACGGTGATCGCGGCGCTGAAGGGGCTCAAGACCTCGGCCGCGAGCCTTGCCGACTACCGCGCCGGTCAGGCGGTGCTGGCACGCATGCTGGCGCGGGCGCTGGCCTAGGGCGCAGGGTCACACCGAAAGCGGTCCGGCCCGGTTCTCGACCAGCCGCACCAGGGACAGCGCGGTCAGGGCCGAGGTCTTGGGGTTCGCCGCGAGGGGCAGGTTCTCCAGCACGATCTCCATGCGCCCGAAATCGCCTTCCGCAACGACACGGTGACGGTTACGGGCGGCACCGGGGTCGGCCACCAGCGCGACCGTGGTGCGGTCGGGGCCGATGCCGGCCAATGCCGTGATCATTGCCACATTGGCGTTCTGCGGAAACCGCGCCGCAGCCTCGGCCGCCGTCCCTTCGAAGAACGCGACCGGCCCCGGCAGTGCGGCAAGGTCGCAAAGTGCGTCCGCCCCGGTGCCGGCCCAGGCGGCGGGGGGCTTGACGATCTCGTGCCGCACATGGGTCAGAGGCAGCCGCGCTGCGGCGGCCAGCGCATCCACCCCCCCGAGCGCGCCGGGGGGCACGATCACCTGCCGCCCCGCCGCCTGCGCCGCTGCGACCAGCGCTGGCAACACCGCAGGATCGGCGAAGGCCGAGGTGGAGGCGGGCGCGAAATCGGCCCCCGTCGCCAGCGCCGCCACCCCCCAGGGCAGGACCGCCGCGCGCCCCGCGGCCTCGACCACCAGATCGGGGGCCAGCGCCGACAGTCCGGCCGGATCGGTCAGCACAGGCACGCCCGGCGGCAGGCCCTGCGCACGGCCCGGATCGCGCAGCGCGATGCCGGCAAGCACCACACCGGCCCCCCGGGCATCAAGCACCCGCGCAACCTCGGTGGCGATGGCACCCCAGCCCACCAGCACCAGCCGCAAGGTCATACCCCCACCCAGGCGCGCACGCGGTCGGCATCGCGGTCGAGGTCCGCCCCTCCACCCTGCCAGACGGTGCGCCCCTTCTCGATGATCATGTGCCGGTCGGCGATGCGCTTCAGCACCCCCAGGTTCTTGTCGATCAGCAGGATCGCCTGCCCCTCGGCCTTCAGCCGTTCGACCACATGCCAGATCTCGGCCCGGATCACCGGCGCCAGCCCCTCGGTCGCCTCGTCCAGGATCAGGAGCGCGGGGTTGGTCATCAGCGCGCGCCCCACGGCCAGCATCTGCTGCTCGCCCCCCGACAGGGTGCCGGCGAACTGCCCCGCCCGTTCGCCGAGGCGGGGAAACAGGTCGGTGAGTCGCTTCAGCGTCCAGGGATTGGCGCGTCCCAGCCGGTTCGCCGCCGTGGCCGTCAGGTTCTCGCGCACCGTCAGCGTGGGAAACACCTGCCGCCCCTCGGGCACCAGCCCTGCCCCCAGCCGCGCGATGCGTTCGGGCGCCAGCCCCGCAATCGGCCGGCCGCGGAACCGTACCTCCCCCCCCATTGGCGGCAGAAGGCCCATGATCGCGCGCACGGTCGTCGTCTTGCCCATGCCGTTGCGGCCCAGAAGCGTGACAACCTCGCCTTCCGCCACCTCGAGCGACACGTCGAACAGCACCTGGCTGGCCCCGTAGGCGGCGCGCAGGCCCGACACCTCCAGCATCAGGCCTCCTCCTCGCCCAGATAGGCCTCGCGCACGGCGGGGTCGGTGCGGATGGCGTCGGCGTCGCCTGTGGCGATGATGCGGCCATAGACCAGCACCGAGATGCGGCTGGCCAGCGCGAACACCGCCTCCATGTCATGCTCGACCAGCAGCATGGGGGTGGAGCGGGCGATGCCGCGCAGGGTGGCGATCATCTCCTGGCTTTCGACATGGCCGAGGCCCGCCATCGGTTCGTCGAGCAACAGAAACCGCGGGGCGCGGGCCAGCGCCACCAGAAGCTCGAGCTGCTTGCGCTCGCCATGGGACAGGTCGGTCACGGCCACATGCGCCCGCGGGCCAAGGGGGGTGCCGCGCAGCAGGCCGTCCGCCGTGTCCCACAGCGAGGCCCGCCGCGCCAGCGCGTCGAAGATGCGAAAGCTGCCGCCCTCGCGCGCCTGGGCCGCGAGCGCGATGTTCTGGCGCACCGTCATCTCGGGCAGGAGCGAGGTGATCTGAAAGGTCCGACCGAGCCCCAGCGCCACCCGTTGTGGAACGGTCGAGCGCGTCACGTCCTGTCCGTCGATCAGCACCGCCCCGGCGTCGGGGGCAAGCTCGCCGCTGATCTGGTTGATCAGCGTGGTCTTGCCGGCGCCGTTCGGGCCGATCAGGGCATGCACCTCGCCCGGCATCAGGGTCAGCGACACGTCGTCGGTGGCCAGCAACCCACCGAAGCGGCGCACCAGCCCCCGCACCTCGAGCACGGCGGTCATGGACGGCCCCCGATACGGCGGATCAGGCCCATGATGCCGCCGCTGGTGCCCAGCACGATCACGAGGAGGATCAGGCCCATGAACAGCTGCCAGTACTCCGTCCAGCCTCCCAGCACGGTTTCCAGCGTCAAGACCGCCGCCGCCCCGAAGACCGGGCCGAAGAAGCTGCCCACTCCAGTGCATCATGTCGGGCGAGGCGAAGCGCAGGACATTGGCCATCAGCGCCCCCGCCAGCCCCGCCCCCATGCCGGCCAGCACGAAGGCGAAGAGCTTGTAGCGGTAGGGCGCGAAGCCGAGCGCTGCCATCCGGCGTTCGTTCTGCCGGATGCCCCGGAGGACAGCGCCGAATGACGAATGCACGATGCGCCACAGCACCGCGAAGAACAGCACCGCGATGACGAGGACGACGTAGTAGACGGTCATCCGGTCGCGCAGGTTCAGCCCGAACAGTTCGTTCGGGCGGCGGATGATCCCCCCGTCCTCGCCGCCATAACCGCGCAGGGACACGAACAGGAAGAACAGCATCTGCGCGAAGGCCAGCGTGATCATGATGAACTGCACGCCGCCGGTGCGCAGCGACAGGGCGCCGATCACGGCGGCAAAGAGCCCGGCCATCAGCATCGCAAGCGGCAGCGTGACCAGCAGTTGCCCGGTGCCGGGAATGAACCCCAGGAAGGGCGTGCCCGAAGCGGCATGCGTGGCCATGATTCCCACGACATAGGCGCCGACCCCGAAGAAGGCCGCATGCCCGAAGCTGACCATCCCGCCATAGCCGAGGATGAGGTTCAGGCTGGCCGCCGCGATGCCGTAGACGAGGATGCGCGTCAGCAGCGGCAGCAGGGCCTGCTGGCCCAGTGCCTGCACGATCAGCGGCGCGAGGATCAGCGCGGCGGCCGCGGCGGCGATGGCCAGGGCAGGCAGCGCGCGCATCGGCCTACGACCCCGGCGCGAACAGGCCGCGGGGGCGGACCAGAAGCACAAGCGCCATCATCAGGTAGATGCCCATCGAGGCCAGCGCGAGGCCCACGCCATCGGCCTCGGACGGTGGCATGAAACCGCGCAGGACCGTGGGCAGGAAAGCCCGCAGCATCGTGTCCACGATGCCAAGGAACAGTCCTGCAACGAAGGCGCCCTTGATCGACCCCACGCCGCCCACCACCACCACGACGAAGGTCGCCAGCAGGATTTGCTCGCCCATGCCCACCTGCACAGCGCTGATCGGCCCGGCCATGTAGCCCGCCAGCCCCGCCAGCAGCCCGCCCAGGCCGAAGACCACTGTATAGAGAAGCCGGATGTCGACCCCGAGCGCGCGCACCATGTCGCGGTTGGTCGCCCCGGCACGGACCAGTGCGCCGATGCGGGTGCGGTTGATCAGGACGGAGAGGCCGAGCGCCACCGCCAGCCCCGTGGCGATGATCAGCAGCCGGTAGGTCGGATAGGGCAGTCCCGGCAACACTTCGACCGAACCGGAGAGCGCCTCGGGCAGGCGGGTGAAGACGGGCTGGCGACCGAAGCCCAGCACGATCAGCTGGTTGAAGATCAGGATCAGCGCGAAGGTCGCGAGCACCTGGTCGAGGGGGTCGCGGGCATAGAGCCGACGGATCGCCGCGGCGGCCAGGGCCACCGGCAGGCCCAGCCAGAAGCTTCCGGTCTGTGCCGCCGCCAGCGTGCCGGCATAGGCGCCGACCATGTAGAGCGAGCCGTGCGCCAGGTTGATGACCCCCATGATGCCGAAGATCAGGGTCAGGCCCGCCGCCAGCAGGAACAGGGTGATCCCGAACTGCACGCCGTTCAGGAGTTGTTCGAGGACAAGGATCATGCGGGATGCGCCCATGGGGTCAGCGCGCGCGTTTGGCAGCCCCGGGGCGCTGCCCCGGACCCCGGGGGATTTGAGCAAGGTGAAAGGCAGGGGGCGGGGACCGCGCGCCCGCGGTCCCCGGGTCACATCACATCCGGCAGTTGGCGGCGTAGATGTCGCCCACGTCGTCGCGCAGCTTGTCGCCGGTGCGGGCCACGGGCTTGCCGCCCTCGCCCGCGACGATGTCGACCATGTACCAGTCCTGCACCGGATGCTGGTTCGGGCCCCAGGCGAAGTCGCCCCGCGTGCTGGTCCATTCGACGGTGCGCAGCGCCTCGCGCAGGGCATCGACGTCATCGACCCCGCCGGTCTTTTCCAGCGCCGCGCCGATCAGCAGCGCGGTGTCCCAGGCCTGCTGCGCGTAGTAGGTGATCGGCCGGTCGCCGTATTTCGCGCGCCAGGCGGCGACGAAGGCCTTGGAGGCTTCGTTGTCGAAATCCTCGTTCCAGTGGGTGGTGCCCTTGATGCCGATGGCGGCCTCGCCCACGGCGTTCAGGATCACCCCGTCGATCGAGGGTTCCGACAGCACCATCGGGATCGCGCCCAGAAGGCCCGCCTGCTGGTACTGCTTGAGGAAGGCGATGCCGAGGCCGCCGGGGTGGAACTGGAACACCACCTCGGGGTTGGCGGCGCGGATCTGGGCCATTTCCGAGGCGAAGTCGGTCTGGTCGAGCTGGGTGAAGATCTCGGTCACCTCGCCCTCGAACAGCCGCTTGAAGCCGGCGATGGCATCCTGGCCGGCCTGGTAGTTGGGGGCGAGCGCCACGGCCCGGGTGTAGCCCAGCGCCTTGGCCGCCGCTCCGCTGGCCTCGTGCAGGCTGTCGTTCTGCCAGCTCACGACGAAGTAGTTCTCGTGGCAGCCCTCGCCGGCAAGGTTCGAAGGGCCGGCGTTGGGGCTGATGTAGATCGCGCCCGAATCCACCACCTCGGGCACGGTCGCGCCCGCGACGTTGGAAAAGACGATGCCGGTGACCAGCCGGATGCCTTCGTCGTTGATGAACTTCTGCGCGATCTGCAGGCCGGTCGGCGGCTTGAGCGCGTCATCCTCGACCACGAATTCCACATCCACCCCGCCCAGCTTGCCGCCGTTCGTCTCGGCCGCCAGCAGCATCGCGTCGCGGATCTGTTCGCCGATGTAGCCGGGCGGGCCCGACAGCGTGGTGATCACGCCGATCTTGACCGGCTCGGCCCAGGCGGCCGAGGCGGCCAGCGCCAGCATGCTTGCGGCAGTCAGAAGCCTTTTCATGTCGTTCTCCCTGTTGCGGTGCGCTTGGCGGCACCCTTGACGCGACGATGCCCGCTGCGGGGCATTATTTCAAGCCTGAAATATCTACAGCACCACCCAGCCCGGCGGCGGCTCCTTGCCCGGGTGCAGCGCCCCGCAGGACGGGCAGGTGCGGGCGGCCGGGTCGCCGTAGAAGCGGGCATAGACGGGCGGCAGGTCGTCCACGATGCTTTCGAGATCCAGCTCGGCCCGGTGCACGAGGGCGTGGCAGTCGAAGCAGTACCACTCGATCCCGTCGAGCGCGCCCTCGGGCCGGGGCGGCTCGATCACGAGGCCGATCGAGCCTTCCTGCGGGCGCTGCGGCGAGTGGCGCATGTGCGGCGGAAGGAGGAACACGTCGCCCTCGCGGATCGGCACATCGTAGAAATCGCCTGTGGCGGCGTCGTGCAGCTTGAGCAGCATGTCGCCCTTGAGCTGGTAGAAGAACTCCTCCACCGGGTCGTCGTGATAGTCGGTGCGCCGGTTCGGGCCGCCGACCACGGTGACCATCATGCCCGCGTCCTGAAAGACCATGCGGTTGCCCACCGGGGGTTTCAGCAGGTGGCGATGGTCGTCGATCCAGCGGGCGAAGTTGAAGGCGGCGAGGCGGGTCATGAGCGGTCTCCGAAGCCTGGGGCGGAGTGTCGGCGGCCGGTGCGCCCGGCGTCAATGGGCATCGGTCGCACGCAACCGAAAACGCTGAATCTTTCCCGTCGCGGTCTTGGGCAGACCGTCGAGGAACAGGACACGGCGAGGATACTTGTAGGGGGCGATGGTGGCCTTGACGTGATCCTGCAAGCGTTTGGCCGTGGCGTCCCCGGCCTCGGTCCCCGGGGCCAGCACCACATGGGCAACCACGATCTGGCCGCGTTCGTCGTCGGCTTCGCCGACAACCGCGCACTCGGCAACATCCGGGTGCTTCAACAGCGCCGCCTCCACTTCTGGCCCCGCGATGTTGTAGCCTGCGCTCACGATAATGTCGTCGTTGCGGGCGGCAAAGTGGAAACGCCCCTCGTCATCCTGCCAGAAGGCATCGCCGGTGATGTTCCAGCCGTCCTGCACATACTTCGCCTGCCTTTCGTCGGCCATGTACCGGCAACCGGTGGGACCGCGCACCGCCAGACGCCCGACCGTGCCGCGGGGCACGGGGCGCCCGGCCTCGTCCACGATCCGCGCTTCATAGCCCGTCACCGGGCGGCCGGTGCAGGCCGGACGATGGTCATCGAAGCGGTTCGTGACGAAGATGTGCAGCATCTCGGTCGCGCCGATGCCATCGAGCATGGGCTTGCCGGTGCGGGCGATCCATTCGTCATAGATCGGGGCGGGCAGCGTCTCGCCGGCGCTGACGGCGGCCCGCAGAGAGGTCAGGTCGGCTCCGTCCTGCATTGCCTTCAGCATCACACGGTAGGCCGTTGGGGCGGTAAAGCAGACCGTGGCGCGGTAGGTCTGGATGATCTCGATCAGATTCGGGGGAGAGGCGTTTTCCAACAGACAGGCGGCCGCCCCGAACCGCAGCGGGAACACAGCTAGCCCGCCCAGGCCGAAGGTGAAGGCCAGGGGTGGCGAGCCCACGAAGACATCCTCGGGCGTGACCTTCAGCACCTCGCGGGCATAGCCGTCGGCGATGATCAGAAGATCCCGGTGGAAGTGCATCGTCGCCTTGGGCTCACCCGTGGTGCCCGACGTGAAGCCCAGAAGCGCAACGTCGTCGCGCCCGGTGCGCACGGCGCGAAAACGCACGGGTTTGCGCAGTGCGGCGCGGTCGAGTTCCGCGTCGTGGTTCGCGGTACCGTCGAAACCGATCACCTGTTTCAGAAACCGCGAATCCTTGGCGCAGGCCACGATCTCGTCCATCAGGCGGGTGTCGCAAAGGGCCAGCGCGACCTCGGCCTTGTCCACGATCTTGTGCAACTCCCCGGCCCGCAGCATCGGCATGGTGTTCACCACCACTGCGCCGGCCTTGGTGGCGGCCAGCCAGCAGGCCACCATCGCGGGATTGTTGGCCGAACGGATCAGCACGCGGTTTCCGGGCTTCACGCCGTAGTCCTCGACGAGCGCGGCAGCCAGACGGTTCGTCCAGTCGGTCAGTTCCTTGTAGGTGCGGCTGCGGCCGTTGCCGATCAAGGCGGTGTGGTCGCCAAAGCCGCGTACCACCATGCGGTCGGTCAGTTCCTCGGCGGCGTTGATCCATTCGGGATAGGGAAAAGGCGCCGTCAGAAGGTCGGGCCAGAGACCCAATGGGGGCAGGTTGTCGCGGGTGAAGGTATCGCTGTGGCCCGACGGGCCGAGGGTGTGAACGCTCATTCTCCAGTCTCCGGGATCACGGCCGTCGCCTCGATCTCGACCTTCGCGCGGTCTTCGACCAGCGCCACGACCTGAACCAGCGCCATGGCGGGGAAGTGCCGCCCGATGGTGGCGCGGTAGGCTGCACCCACCTCGCGCAGGGCTTCAAGGTATTCGTGCTTGTCGGTCACATACCAGGTCAGCCGCACCAGATGCTGCGGTCCTGCCCCTCCCTCGGCGAGGATGTCGACGATATTGGCCAGTGCCTGCCGGACCTGACCGGCGAAGTCGTCCGTCTCGAACTCCTGCGCGGCGTTCCAGCCCACGACACCGCCGGTCAGTACCATCCGACCGCGGGCAGCCACTCCATTGGCATAGCCGACCGGGGGCTTCCATGAACGCGGATTCAGGAATGCATGGGGGCTATCGGTCATGGCGCCGTCCCTACGGTCAGATGTTGCGAGAGGGTATTGCGCATCGCCACGGGCCAGGGCTCGGGCCGACCCGCAGCATCCAGCCAGACAAGGGTGAACAGACCCTGCAGGCGCGGATCGAGGCCGCGGGCCGCCGCGATGCGGAACGTGACGGAGGTGCGGCCGATTCGTTCGACCAGCAGCGTGAAATCCAGCACGTCACCGAGGCGCGAGGGCGCGGTGAAGCTGACCTCGATGCGCGCGGTCGGCACGCCGCGGCCTTCGGCACAGATACGGGCGAAGGGATAGGCCAGCACCTCGCGGAAGAAGTTCTCGACCACCGAATTGGTCATCTCGAAGTAGCGCGGGTAGAAGACGATCCCCGCGGGGTCGCAGTGATTGAATTCGACCGGGACCTCACGGTTATAGGTCATTGCAGGACACTTCGCGCGATGACCACCCGCTGAACGTCGGATGCACCTTCGTAGATGCGCAGGGCGCGAATGTCGCGGTAGAGCGCCTCCACCACGGATCCGGCGCGAACGCCTTCGCCGCCGAACAGCTGGACGGCGGTGTCGATGACCCTTTGTGCCGCCTCGGTGGCGTGAAGCTTCGCCATCGCGGCCTCGCGCGTGATGCGGGGGGCGCCGGTGTCCTTGGCCCAGGCGGCGCGGTAGACCAGTAGCGCCGAGGCGTCGATCGCCAGCGCCATGTCGGCGATATGCCCCTGAACCATCTGGAGATTCGCCAGCGGTTCGCCCTGAATGCGGCGCGTCTGAACCCGCGCCGTGGCCTCGTCGAGCGCGCGGCGCGCCATGCCGAGTGCTGCGGCCCCGACGGTGGGGCGGAAGTGGTCGAGCACCGTCATGGCGATGCGGAAGCCCGCGCCGGCTTCGCCGATCAGCGCACCGGGCGGCAGGTCCACCCCGTCGAGACGCAGCGCGGCCAGGGGGTGCGGGGCGATGGTGAACAGGCGTTCGCCGATGGTCAGCCCGGGGGTTCCAGCCGGCATCAGGAAGCAGGAAAGTCCCTTTGCGCCAGGGGCTTCACCCGTACGTGCGAAGACGGTGTAGCCATCCGCGATGCCCCCGTTCGAGATCCAGGTCTTGGTGCCGTCGAGACGCCAGCCGGCGGCAGTGCGCGTTGCGGTGGTGGCGGTGGCGGCCACGTCCGACCCCGATCCGGGTTCGGTCAGCGCGAAGGCGGCGATGGCCTGACCCGGGCGCGTGCGCGCCAGCCATTCGCGTTGCGCGGGGCTGCCGAACAGCGTCACAGGACCCATCCCAAGACCCTGCATCGCAAAGGAAAAATCGGCCAGCGGGTCGTGGCGGGCCAAGGTCTCGCGGATCAGGCAGAGCATGCGCACGTCCAGCCGTTCGCCCGCGCCCGCGCCGGTATGATCAAGCCAACCCCCTTCCCCGAGCGCCGCCACCAGCCCCCGGCAGGCCAGGTCCACATCGGCATGATCGACCGGCAGGTGCGTTGCGCACCAGTCGTCCAGCCGCCGTGCAACGTCCCGGTGCGCGGGTTCCAGAAAAGGCCAGTCGAGGAAGGACTTGTCGGACATTCGCTGTCTGCCTTGCGTATGACATCCGTACGCCCCCCGTGCATACGGACGGGGGGTCAGTCGCCCTGGAACACCGGCGCCGCGCGGGCGACGAAGGCGTGGTAGGCGCGTTCGAAATCGGCCGTCTGCATGCAGATGGCCTGGGCCTGGGCCTCGGCCTCGATGGCCTGGTCGGGGGCCATGTTCCATTCGTGGTTCAGCATCGTCTTGGTCATCCCATGCGCGAAGGTCGGGCCCTGCGCCAGGCTGCGGGCCAGGTCCATCGCCTCATCCTCCAGCGCCTCGGGGTCGTGGAGCGTGTTCCAGAATCCCCAGGCGTGACCTTCCGCAGCGGTCATCGTGCGGCCGGTGTAGAGGAGTTCGGCCGCCCGGCCCTGTCCGATGATGCGGGGCAGGATCGCGCAAGCGCCCATGTCGCACCCCGCAAGGCCCACTTTCGTGAACAGGAATGCACATTTGGTGCGGGGCGTTGCCAGACGCAGGTCGGCGGCCATGGCGAGGATGGCGCCCGCGCCCACGGCGACGCCATCCACCGCGGCGATGACCGGCCTGCCGCAGTTCAGGATGGCCTTGACCAGATCGCCGGTCATCCGTGTGAAGGCCAGAAGGCGCTTCATGTCCATTCCCACCAGCGGCCCGATGATGTCGTGCACATCGCCGCCCGAACAGAAGTTTCCGCCGTTCGGCGCGAGCAGCACCACGTCCACGTCATCCGCATAGGTCAGTGCGCGGAAGCTGTCGCGCAGTTCCGCGTAGCTGTCGAAGGTCAGCGGGTTCTTGCGGTCGGGACGGTTCAGGCGGATCGTGGCGATGCGGTCCTCGACCTGCCAGAGGAAGTGTTGCGGTGCGATGGTGGCGAGGTCGGTCATGGCGTTTCCCGCAGGCGTTTCAGGATTCTGGTCAGGGTGTCGATCTCGCTTTCGGTCAGGTTGGCGAACAGCCGGTTGACTTCGGCCTCATGCCCCTCCGCCCAGGTCTCGAAGGCCGCCAGACCTGCCGCGGTCAGCGACACGCGGAAAGTGCGGCGGTCGGTTTCATCCTGCATGCGCCGGGCGAAGCCGTCCCTTTCCAGCCGGTCCACCACGGCGGTGGCATTGCCGTTCGACACAAGAAGAAGGCGCGACAACTCGCCCATCGTCAGCCCCTCGCGCCGGCGCCAGAGTGCCGCCATCACGTCGAACCGGGGCAGCGTCGTGTCATGGGCGCGCAGGTGGTCGCGCAGGGCGGATTCCACCGTGCGGGTGACGCCGAGCAGCCTGATCCACAGCTTCAGCCGGCGTTTCGACAGGGCGTCCGGGATGTTCGACTGGTCGCTCATGCCTCGCCCCCCGAAACCGAGAGGGCATGCCCTTTGACCTGCCCCGCGGCAGGCGAGGCAAGGAACAGGGCAACCGCCGCCACCTCCTCGGCCGTGATCAGGCGGCCGGTCGGGTTCGCGGCGGCCAGCCTGCGCCGCGCCTCCTGGTCGGGGATGCCGAGGCGTGCGCTGATGGCGGCCGCGGCCTGGTTGGCCAGCGGGGTGTCCACATAGCCGGGGCAGATCGCATTGCAGGTGATGCCGCGCTTGGCGACCTCGATCGCGACCGACCGGACAAGGCCCACGACCCCGTGCTTGGCCGCGACATAGGGCGCGATGCCCGCGCTGCCCTTCAGCCCCGCGACCGAGGCGAGCGCGATCAGCCGACCGCCCGGTGCCATGCCAGCGCGAAGCGCGGCGCGGAAGGTCAGGAAGGTGCCGGTCAGGTTGACGGCCAGCGTTTCCTGCCAGTCCGAAAGCGTGACCGCTTCCAGTTTGGCCGACCCCGCGCCGCCGGCGTTCGCCACGACCACGTCGAAGGGTGTGTCGAACAGGGCCGCGACCTGCGCCTCGTCGGTCACGTCGGCGGTACGGCAGGTCATGGGATGGCCTTGCGCCGTTTCGTCCAGCGGCGCCCTGCGCCGGCCGGCGACGGTGACGGCATGGCCTTCGGCAGCGAAGGCCCGGGCGATGGCCCTGCCGATGCCCGAACCGGCGCCTGTGACCAGAACCCGGCTCATGCGCGCAGCACCTCGGCCGCGCGGTCGCGCAGTCGGAAGGCCTGGTCGCGGCCGGCGAGGTAGGGCAGCGGCCAGGGCGTGGCGGTGTCGCCCTGCGCGACGGCGGCGTGCAGGGTCCAGTAGGGATCGGCCAGATGGGGGCGGGCAAAACAGACGAGATCGGCGCGGCCTGCCATCAGGATGCCGTTCACCTGGTCGGCGTCGGTGATGTTGCCCACGGCCATGGTGGCCAGCCGGGCCTCATTGCGGATGCGGTCGCTGAACGGGGTCTGGAACATGCGGCCGTAGACCGGTCGCGCCGCCGGCGTGGTCTGGCCGGCGCTCACGTCGATGACATCGGCGCCAAGCGAGGCGAAGATGCGGGCCACCGCCACGGCATCCTCGGGGGTCAGCCCGTCGGACCCCACCCAGTCGGTCGCCGAGATGCGCACCGACATCGGCTTCCAGGCGGGCCAGGCGGCACGCATGGCGGCGAAGACCTCGGCCGGATAGCGCATCCTGTTCTCGATGCTGCCGCCGTAGTCGTCGGTGCGGCGATTCGAGACGGGAGAGATGAAGGACGACAGAAGG
>DAOLBY010000003.1:53002-55009 GCA_035324325.1 Paracoccaceae bacterium
GGTATCCGTGCGCGGCGTGCAGTTCGACCATGTCAAAGCCCGCCCGATCAGCCATCCGGACCGCCGCGACGTGCTGGTTGCGCACGGCGTCCATGTCGGCGCGGGTCATGACACGGGGAACGGGGTGGCCCTCGGCCCAGGGAAGCGCGGAGGGCGCAATGAGGTCCCAAGGGTCGGCGAGCGGCCGATCCTCTTTCCCGCCGCTCAGGCCCATGGCGCCCTTGCGCCCGGCGTGTCCGATCTGGGCGCAGATCTTCGCGCCGGTTTCGAGGTGGACGAAATCGGTGATGCGCTTCCAGGCGGCCTTGTGGGTGGGGGCGTAGAGCCCGGTGCAGCCGCGGGTGATGCGGCCCTCGGCCGATACACAGGTCATTTCGGTGTGCACGAGGCCCGCACCCCCCTTGGCGCGTTCGGCATAATGGACGAAATGCCAGTCTCCGGGCGTACCGTCGACGGACCGGTACTGCGCCATCGGGGACACGACGATGCGGTTGGAAAGCTCCATGTCGCGCAGGCGGAAGGGCTGGAACATCGGCGCCCGGCCGCGGGTGCCGCCGGCGGCGTCGGCAAAGGCGTTCTCGCACGCGGTCAGGAAGGCGGGGTCGCGGGTGCGCAGGTTCTCGTGCCCGATGCGCTGGCTGCGGGTCAGGAGCGAGTAGGCGAACTGGAGGGGCGGCATGTCGAGATACCGCTCGACCTGTTCGAACCACTCGAGGCTGTTGCGGGCGGCCGACTGCAGGCGCAGCACCTCCAGCCGCCGCTCGTCCTGGTAGCGGGCGAAGGCCGACTGCATGTCGGGTTCGCTGTGCAGGTATCCGGCAAGCGCAATGGCGCTGTCGAAGGCAAGCCGCGTGCCCGAGCCGATGGAGAAGTGGCCGGTGGCCGCGGCATCTCCCATCAGAACGCTGTTGCCGTGATACCAGCGGCCGCAGATCCCCCGGGGGAAGGTCATCCAGACGGCGGACCCACGCAGGTGCGCGGCGTTGGAGATGAGGTCATGGCCGCCGAGGTGACGGGCGAAGATGGCGGTACACGTGGCGACCGTGTCCTCCTTCGACATGGTCTCGAAACCCCAGCGGTCCCACGTCTGCTGCGTCATCTCGACAATGCAGGTCGCGGTGTCGGCGTCGAACTGGTAGGCGTGCGCCCAGACCCAGCCGTGTCTGGTGTTCTCGAAGATGAAGGTGAACGCATCGTCGAACTTGGCTTTCGTGCCCAGCCAGACGAATTTGCACAGGCGGGTGTCGACGTCGGGGCGGAAGTGGTCGGCCAGCTGTCGCCGGGTAGCCGAGTTGATGCCGTCACAGGCCACCACGAGGTCGTAGTCGGCAGCGTAGACTTCGGCGGACTGGAACTCGGTCTCGAAGCGCAGATCCACGCCGAGCTCGCGGGCGCGGGCCTGCAACAGCACCAGAAGCGCCTTGCGCCCGACGCCCGCGAACCCGTGGCCGCCGGAGACCACGCGATCATTCCCACGCACCACGGCGATGTCGTCCCAATAGGCGAACTGCGCGCGAATCGCTTGGGTGGACACAGGGTCGTTCTTCTGCATCCGGGACAGCGCGTCGTCCGACAGCACGACGCCCCAGCCGAAGGTGTCGTTGGCGCGGTTGCGTTCCAGCACCGTGACCTGATGCGCCGGATCGCGCAGCTTCATCGAGATGGCGAAGTAGAGGCCCGCAGGCCCGCCGCCGAGGCACAGCACCTTCATCCGGTGACTCCCTGTTTGAGGTCAGCCTGCCATTGGCCCGGAGATATTTCAAGCTTGAAATTATCGGGGCATCGGTGATGATGGGCGAAGGCCGGAGGGTGGCATGCGCGAAACGGTTGGGGTGATCGGACTGGGGGCGATGGGTCTTGGCATCGCGCAGGTCTTTGCGCAGGCAGGCCATCCGGTGCAGGCCACCGACGGGGTGGAGGCAGTACGCGACAGCGCCTCCGGGCGGCTTGCGGCCGCACTGGCGGGGCGGGTGGCTTCGGGCAAGATGACGGCAGGGGAGGTCGCAG
>DAOLBY010000003.1:55019-60572 GCA_035324325.1 Paracoccaceae bacterium
GGCGGCGCGGCTGACGGTCGTGGCGCCGGATCACGGCTTTGCCGGGACCGCAATGGTGGTGGAGGCGGTGGTCGAGGATCTGGCCGTCAAGCGGGCCATACTCGGAGCCCTGGCGGCGTCGGGCGCCGTGCTGGCGACCAACACCTCGTCGCTGTCCGTCGGCGCCATCGCAGCCGGTGTGGCCACTCCCGGCCGCGTCATCGGCCTGCATTTCTTCAACCCCGCGCCGGCGATGCGGCTGGTCGAACTGGTGGCGCATCGCGGGGCGGATCCGGCGGCGCTGGCACTGGCCCGCCGGCTGGCCGAGGGCGCGGGCAAGGTGGTGGTGGCCTGTCCCGACCGCCCGGGATTCATCGTGAACCGTTGCGCCCGGCCCTACTACGGCGAGGCGCTGGCCCTGCTGGAGGAAGGCCGCGACCCGCGCGAGGTCGATGCGGCGATGATGGCGGCAGGGTATCGCCTTGGCCCGTTCGCCCTGATCGACCTGATCGGGGCCGATGTGAACCTGTCCGCGACCGAAGGCGTGCGGGCAGCCATGGACGGTCACCCGCGCTATCATGTCTTCGACGCGTTGCGGGCTCAGGTGAGGACCGGCCGGCTGGGCCGCAAGACCGGCGAAGGGTTCGTGACCGGCACTGACCCGGTGCCGCCGCCGGCCGATGCCGCGGCTATCGTCCTGCGAATCGAGGCCGCGCTGGCCAACGAGGCAGCAAGCCTTCTGGCCGAGGGCGCGGTGACCGCCGAGGGCATCGACACCGCGTTGAAGCTGGGCCTGAACTTTCCCCGGGGTGCTTTTGGCGCAGCGCGGGCGCAGGGGCTGGACCTGGTGCGGGACGAGCTTCTGCGGCTGGAAGGGGCGGCGCCGGCGCATCTTGCAGGGCGCTACGCGCCGGTGCCGGGCTGGGGCCTGTTGCCCGACGCACACGATGCCGACCCGTCTTGACGCTGGAAAACCGCGATTTGACGGGGCTTTGACGGGGCTGTTCTGGCCCGCTGGCGGCAGTTGGGGCAAGGTTCCCCTGCGTCACGCCGGAGCCCGCCATGCCCTATCGTCTGCACGCCCATGTCGCACCGCCTCGCCTGATGGCGACCCCGCCCGACCTTGCAGGCGACCTGACACGGCAGGCCACCGCCCGCGCACTGGGCGTGACAGAGGACGACGCCCGGACGCTGATCGCCAACGGCGGGCCGGTCGCGGAGGGCGCGGCGCGCGACTTCGCCGGGCATCTGTGCGGCTATCTGGCCGGGCTGGGGCTTGCCGTACTGCAACCCGGGGACCCCGACGGTGATCGCTGGGACTTGGCGCTTCAGCCGCGCGACCCGGCGGCCGTTCCGGCGCTGGCAGTGGCGATCGCACAGGTCCTGCGGCGCGATGCCGTGGCGGTGGCGGCCGCTCTGGCCGGGCCGGTGGGGATGGTGATCGGGGGCGGTGACATGACCGACGGGCAGCGCGCCCGGCTGGAGCGCATGGCCGGCCTGCGGGTGCTGGCTGCGCAGCCGGCGACGGCGCGATTCGATCTTCTGCCGGGCCGTCCCGCCGACCCTGCCACCCTGCCCGCGCTGTCACGGATGCTCGACCGGCTGGGCCACCGCCGCTGCCCGTTGACCGGGGCGGTCGCAGTGGACATCGGGCGCGCCGAGCGCGACGCGCTGCTTCGCCGGTTCCCGGCGGCGGGGCTGGTGGCGGTGTGCCGTGCCTTCCAGCGGTTCGACCTGGTGCTGGCGGGGATGGACGGCATGACGCCGGCGGATGCGGCCGACTTCCTGGCGGTGCGCAGCGACATCCCCCGCGGCGCCTTCGGCACGGGCAGGGTGGCGGCCGACCTGGTGGTGGACCGCGATCTGCCCCGCGAGCAGGCACGGGCCTTCCAGCGCGACTACGCGGCAATCGGGTTGCGCACCGTCATGCGCCCGGTCGTCCTGGCCCGGTCCCGGGTCTGAACCCTGTGCCGCGGTGTGGCGCCCCCCAGCTCCCGGGGCGCTGCCGGCACAGCAGGAGGCGGCCCCTTTCCCCAGGGGGCCGCCTCCGCCTTTCCGTTCAAGCGCATTCGAAACGTTAGCGTCGCCTTAACCCCCGCGGGCCAGTCTGGCGGCGGGTGTTGGAACGGGTGAGGGAATGGCCAGGCAGTCGAATGCCGCGCCAGTCATCATCAAGCGGAAGAAGATCGTTGCCGGTGGCGGCCACCACGGTGGGGCGTGGAAGGTTGCCTATGCCGACTTCGTGACGGCCATGATGGCCTTCTTCATGCTGATGTGGCTGTTGAATGCGACGACCGAAAAGCAGCGCAAGGGGCTTGCGGACTATTTCAACCCGACGATCCCGGTCAACCGGATCTCGGGCGGGGGCGACGGCGCCTTCGGCGGCGACAGCGTGTTCTCGGAGGAGACGCTGGCGCGCAACGGAACCGGCGCCTCCAGCATGCATGCGACCGAGGAGTCACAGGCGCGCGGCGAAACCGGCACCAACCGGCAGGCCGAGACCCAGGCGGCCGAGCGCCAGCAGGCCGAGGTCGACAAGTTGCTGACCGCCCGCGGCGGCGAAAGCATGACGATGGAGCGGCTGCTGCGCCATGTCATCACGCGAGTCACCGACGAAGGGCTGGTGATCGAGATCTTCGACCTGCCCGACGCGCCGCTGTTCGACGCCCTGACGGCCGAGCCGACGGCGGTGCTGACAGGCCTTTCACCGATGCTGTCCGACGTTCTGGGCTATGCGGCGAATCCGGTGGCGGTGCAGGCGCATGTGCGCGCGCTGCCGGTGACACTGGCCGTGAACCCGGTCTGGACGCTTTCCGCCGACCGGGCGATGCGCGCGCGTCTCCTGCTCGAAAGCGGCGGTCTGCCGGCGGCGCGGGTGGCGCGGGTGACGGGCTTTGCCGACCGCAGGCCCGTCACACCCGACCCGGCCGCGCTGCGCAACAACCGCATCGAGCTCGTTCTGCTGCGCCGCGACAGGTAGCCGATCCGCGGCATTTTAGGCGTTATGGGCTTCTTAAGCCGGCGTGCGGATGGTGCGTGCGACAGATGCGTCGCAGCAGCAGAAGGTGCCGACCGATGACCATTTCCTCCTCGCTCAACGCGGGGGTTGCGGGGCTCAACGCCAATGCGACCCGCCTCGCCACGATCTCGGACAACATCGCAAACTCGGCCACCTACGGCTACAAGCGGGCGGACGCCGACTTTCATTCGGTCGTGGTGCATGGCAACGCCTCGTCCTCCTACTCGGCCGGCGGCGTGCGCGTCACGACGGCGCGGATGATCGACGAGCGCGGGCCGCTGATCGCGACCTCGAACCCGACGGATATCGCCATCGACGGGCGCGGGTTCCTGCCGGTATCGACCATCGGGGCGGTAAGCAGTCCGAACGGGGCCTATCCCATCTCGCTCACCACCACGGGGTCGTTCCGGCCCGACCAGAACGGCATCCTGCGCACCGCCACCGGCGAGGTGCTGATGGGCTGGCCCGCCGAACCCGACGGGTCGATGCGGTCGTTCCCGCGCGACACCATGGCGGGCCTCGTGCCCGTGCGGATCAGTTCGAACGAATATGTCGGCAACCCGACGACACGCATGGGTCTCGGGGTCAACCTGCCGGCAACCGCCACCGCGGCCGGCGCCGCCGGCACACCGATCGACCTCAGCGTGGAATATTACGGCAACCTCGGAACCTCGGAATCGCTGCGCTTCACCTTCACGCCGGTCGTTCCCGTCAGCGGCTCGTCCAACCAGTGGACGCTCGAGATCGCCGACAGCGCGCTCGGTGGCGCCAGCGTGGGCGAATACCTGCTGACATTCGACGACACGCGCGGCACCGGCGGGCGGCTGGCCAGCGTAAGCACCATCTCGGGTGGCAGCTACGATCCCCTGACCGGAACCATCCCGCTGACCGTCGGCGGCGGGCCACTGTCGCTCGACCTCGGGCTGCCGGGGGAACCCAGCGGGCTGACGCAGCTCTCCGACCAGTTCGCGCCGACCTCGATCACCAAGGACGGATCGCCCGTGGCCACGCTTGTGGGCGTCGAGGTCGACCCGTCCGGCAACCTTCGCGCCATCTACGACCAGGGCTTCACCCGCCGGATCTACCAGATCCCGCTGGTCGACGTGCCGAACCCGAACGGCCTGACCGTTATGTCGAACCAGACCTACCAGATCTCGGCCGCCTCCGGCCCGTTCTACCTGTGGAATGCCGGCGACGGCCCCACCGGATCGACAGTGGGGTTCAGCCGCGAGGAATCGACCACCGACGTGGCCGCCGAACTGACCCAGCTGATCCAGACGCAGCGCGCCTATTCCTCGAATGCCAAGGTCATCCAGACGGTGGACGAGATGCTGCAGGAGACGACGAACATCAAGCGCTAGGGCCGCGGCCGCGGCAGGGGGGCCTGAGGCATGACCATTTCGGCCACGCTGTCGAACGCCCTGTCGGGCCTGAACGTCGCCGCGCGCGGCGCCGAGACGGTGTCGCAGAACGTCGCCAATGCCCTCACACCGGGTTACGGCCGGCGCGAGATCGAGGTCAGTGCGCGCGTCGTCGGGACGGCCGGTCAGGGCGCCCAGGTGACCGGCATCCGCCGCCTGGCAGACATGGTGGCCATCGGCGACCGCCGGCTGGCGGAGGCCCTACTGGCCGACCGCAGCCTGCGCGCAACCGCCCTGAAGCGCATCGAGGATGCAATCGGCACCCCAGAGGCTGGTGCCTCGATCTCGGCCCGCATCGCCGACTTAGAACGCACGCTGATCGAGGCCACCAGCAGGCCCGAGGCCGAGGCGCGCCTGTCGTCCGCCGTCGATGCGGCGCGGGGGCTCGCCTCGGCGCTGAACGCCGCCTCGCGCGCGGTGCAGGACGTGCGGATGGACGCCGACGCCGCCATCGCGGCCTCGGTCGAGCGCATCAACTCCGGCCTCGCCCGCATCGCCGAACTGAACGGCCAGATCCGCAGCGCGATCGGCGCGGGACACGACGCCAGCGCATTGATGGACCAGCGCCAGGTCGAGATCGACCGGCTGGCCGCCGACCTGCCCCTGCGTGAGATCGACCGGGGCATGGGGCAGGTCGCCCTCTACACGGCCGGTGGGGCGGCGCTGCTGGACGGTGTGCTGCCCGCACGGTTCGATTTCGTTCCCGCGGGGGTGATCACGCCCGACATGACGCTGGCCTCGGGCGCGCTGTCGGGCCTGATGCTGAACGGTCGCCCGGCACCGATGGGCGAGGGCAGCCTGCTGGCGGGTGGCGCGCTGGCCGCGGCCTTCGCCCTGCGCGACACGGTGGCGCCGTCGATCCAGGCCGATCTCGACGCGCTGGCTCGCGACCTTGCCGAACGCTTCGAGACGCTGGTGCCGGATGCAACCCGCGGCCCCGGTGACCCGGGGCTGTTCACCGATGCCGGCGGCGCGGTGCTGGCCGCCAACGAGACCGGACTTGCCGGACGGTTGCGCGTTGCAGCGGCGGTCGACCCGGTGCAGGGCGGTGCCGCCTGGCGGTTGCGCGACGGATTGGGCGCCGCCGCCCCCGGACCGGCGGGCGAGACACGCCTGTTGTCCGGCCTCGCCGCG
>DAOLBY010000003.1:60582-61167 GCA_035324325.1 Paracoccaceae bacterium
CCTTCACATCTTCCGGCAAATGCTCGGGCAGCTTCGCGGCCGGGGTGCGGGGTCTGTCCGAACTTGCGGCCGAGGTCGCGTCATCGGTCGCCGCACGGCGCCTGTCGGCCGATGCCGAGGCGGGCTTTGCCGGTGCCCGCGCCCAGGCCATGCGCCAGGTCGAGCTGGAGGGCGGCGTCGATACCGACCGCGAGTTGCAGGATCTCATGGCGGTGGAGCGGGCCTACGGGGCGAATGCCCGCGTGATCAAGGCGGTGGACGAGATGATCCAGCTGATCCTGGGGATCTGACCCATGCTGCGCACCGGCTTCGGCGACCTTGCCCAGACCCTCCAGACCCGCCACCAGACCGCGACGATCAAGGCCGCGGCGCAGAGGCTCGGGACCGAGATGACGACCGGCCGTCCGGTCGACACCCCGGCCGCGTTGCGCGGCGATCTCGTTCCGCTGGCCGGGATCGAGGCCGCGTTGTCGCGACTTGCCGGCTACGGCGCCGTCACGGCGGAGGCGGCGCTGTTCGCCGAGGGAATGCAGGCCGCGCTGGAGCGGGTGAACGACGGCGCCATGGCGGTCTCGTCGCTGCTTC
>DAOLBY010000172.1:0-5245 GCA_035324325.1 Paracoccaceae bacterium
AGTTCCACCGCCTCGCCGGTGAACCCCGCCAGCCAGTGCGACAGCGCCCCCAGCACCTTGCCCGCCAGCGGCAGCACCGTCAGGCGGAAGAAGGCGCGATTGGCCTCCTGGTAATTCGCATAGGTCGCGTCGCCAGGGATGCCCAGCAGCATCGGCGGCACCCCGAAGGCGATGGCGATCTCGCGCGCCGCGGCCTCTTGCGTGCGGTGGAACTCCCTGTCGGAGGGCGAGACCCCCATCGGCTGCCAGTCGAGTCCCCCCTCCAGCAGCATCGGCCGGCCGGCGTTGCGCGCGCCCTGGTGATGCGCCTCCATCTCCGAGACCAGCCGCTGGTACTGCTCCTCGCTGAGGGACGCCGTGGCATCCGACCCGCGGTAGACGATGGCACCCGAGGGCCGCGCGGCATTGTCCAGCAGCGCCTTCGACCAGCGCGCCGCACTGCCATGCACGTCCAGCGCCACGGCCGCCGCCTGCAGCGGCGAGAACCCGTAGTGGTCGTCGTGCGGGTGGAACGCGCGGATATGGCACAGCGGCACCGGCCCGCCCCGCATGTCGAAACGATGCGAGCGTCCCCCAACCGAGTAGTCATAGGCGCCCGGCCAGCCGCCCGCCCCGGGCACCACCGACCCCCGGCCCGACCGCAGCACATGCAGCTCGGCCGGCCCCCCGGTCAGCCCCGGCACCGCCTCGACATAGGCATTGCCCGACAAGAGAAGCTGGCCATAGACGGCCTCGAACAGGTCCGCCCGCCCCTGCGACGGGTTGGGCCGCCCGATCAGCCCCAGCACCGGGTGGCTGTCATAGCGGCGCTCGCAGTCCTGCAGCACCAGGGGCAGCGCCGCCGCGGTCTCGGCGATCAGCTTGACCGCCCGGAACCCGATCGGATTGCCCAGGAAACCGCTGCGCGTCAGGCTGACGGCATCGCGCGGCGTCCAGGCCACGCGCCCGCCGGTGGCAAAGGCCACCACCCGGCCGGTGGCGCTGGCCTTGGTCTCGGGCACGCCCGGCCCGGGCGCCGGGGCCGCACCGCCCCGCCGCAGAAAGTCGAACATCATGCCTATCTCCCGTTGTTCCGGCGCGCCGTCAGATCATCCGCATCCGCGGCGCGCCCGGCGGCCGCAGCGCCGGCTCCACCATCAGGTCGGTCAGCGCCCAGACCAGCGCATCCACCCGGTCGGGCGACCCGATGCCGCGAAACCCCTGCACCGTCATGCGGCACATCTGGTCCTCCAGCTTGTGCAGCCCCCGCACATGAGCGACCCGCCCCTGCTCGTACAGCGCCGCCACCGGCTCGGCCCGCACATGCTTGCCCTTGGTGGCGCTGACCTTGCGGATCGGCGCCAGCGGATGCACCTGGCGGATGGTCGATTCCACCATGTCGCCGCCCATGTTCACCTCGGCCACGATGCGGTCGGCGCCGTGGCGCTCATAGGCGGCCACCGCCGCCCGCGCCCAACCCTCGGGGCTCACGCCCTGCACGCTCGCATCCTCCAGCACCACCGCCCGCCAGTCGGAGACCGGCCCTTGCGCCCGCACCCCCACGACCACGATGCCGCAGGTGTCGGCGCTGGCCTTGCCACCGCCCGCCGTGGCCACCGCCAGCATCGCCGTCGTCCACAGCGCGCCCTCGACATCCTCGATCAGCACGCCCTCCAGCTCCTGCCGTCCGAGCCTTGTCCCTCCGTATCGGGCATAGACCTCGCGCAGGAAGCTCTCGGCCAGATGCGCCCGGTTCGCCTCGGTCGGGGCATGGGTCAGCACGGTCGAGGGGTTCAGGATGATCGCCTTCAGCGCCCCGGTGTTGCGCGGCGTCGTCGTCACCACCACCCGCGGGTCATCGCCGAGCCGCAGCGCGAACTGCAGCATGTCCCAGGCCTCCTCGGCCCGGCGCCACTTGGCCAGCTCGTCCACCCAGGCCGCATCGAACTGCGGCCCCCGCAGGCTTTCGGGCTCATGCGCCGAATAGATCTGCGCCACGGCCCCGTTGGGCCAGACGAGCCGCTTGCGCCCCGCCTCCCACTGCGGCATCCGGTCGGGCGGCGAACAGGCGAGGATCCCGCTCTCGCCGAAGACCATGACCTCGCGCGCCTGCTCGATGGTCTCGCCCACCAGCGCCACACGGGCGGCACGGCCCTGTGCCTCGGGCGTTGGCCCTTCCACCTGCGACCGCACCCATTCCGACCCTGCCCGCGTCTTGCCCGCGCCGCGCCCGCCCATGATCACCCAGGCGCGCCAGGCCCCTTCGGGCGGCAACTGGTGCGGCATGGCCCAGAACTCGAACACCCAGGGCAGCGACAGCAGCGCATTGTCACTGAGCCCCCCCAGGAACTCCTCCACCGTCTCCTGCGGCGCGGAGGCGAGCCAGGCGGCCCCCGATTTCATCGCGCGCTGCGGCCAGGTCGAGCGTGCCGTCCCTTGCGCTTCCGGCGACCTGTCTGCGGAGTTTTTCAACCTTCGCCCTTTCTTCCATGATCAACTGGAAACCGGCCTTCAGGTCGCGGACCGCCGCCCCGGCGGCCTTCGCTTCCTCCATGTTGCCCCGCTTGATCGCCCTCAGGGCGCTGGCCAGGGCCTCGGCCGCTTCCGTGAACTGCTCATCCAGAAAGGCCAGCAGATCGACACGCTGGCCCGCGTCCTCCTCAAGGAAGGTGATCGTCATGTCCTCTGATGCCCGCCTCTTTTTGCCTGGTGTGGCCGAGCGAAAAGGAAAAGGCGGCCCGGGGTGCCCCCCGGCCGCCTGACCCACCTCTTCCATCATGCCGCAATCACTACACCCGACCGCCCGCCGGGTCAAGCGAAAAGTTCAATGGCAACAACAGCTTGCGGGACGGTTCGGTAAGGTCTCGTTAACCCGTCCGGCCCCGCCGCCGGGTCACTCGGTCTGCACGCCCGAGGCCTCGGCCTCGCCCCGCGCCCGCTCGATCTCGCGCCAGCGCGCGACATTGCGGTTGTGCTCGTCCAGCGTCACGGCAAAGGCATGGCCCCCGGTGCCGTCGGCGACGAAGAAGATATAGGGCGTCTCGTCGGGGTTCAGCGCAGCGCGGATGCTGGCGCGGCCCGGGTTGGCGATCGGCGTCGGGGGCAGACCGTCGATCACATAGGTATTCCAGGGGGTTTCGCGGCGAAGCTCGCTCTGCCGCAGCCCCCGCCCCAGAACCCCCTCGCCGCGGGTGACGCCATAGATCACGGTCGGGTCGGTCTGCAGCTTCATGCCCCGCCGCAGCCGGTTGACGAAGACGCTGGCGACCTGCCCCCGTTCCTCGGCCACGCCCGTTTCCTTCTCGACGATCGAGGCCATGATCAGCGCCTCCTCGGGGCCCGCATAGGGCAGCCCGTCCTGCCTTTCGGCCCATTCCGCGGCCAGGACCCGCGCCTGCCGCTCGGCCATCTGCGCCAGAAGCTGCGCCCGGTCGGCGCCGCGCGCCACCTCGTAGCTGTCGGGCGCCAGGCTGCCTTCGGGCGGCCGCTCGCCGATTTCGCCGGCCAGAAAGTCCGCCCGCCGCAGCCCTTCGACCACCTGCCAGCTCGTCACGCCCTCAGCCACGGTGACGCGCCAGCGCAGGTCGCGGTCCTCGGCAACCGCCAGATAGTCCGTCGGTGCCGCCTCGGCCGAGGGGTCGAACTTCACCACCTCGACATAGCGCGCGGTCGCCGGATCAAGTTCGCGAAGAACGGCGTCCATACTGTTGACACCAATACGGAAATTGACTTCGCGCCCGCAGGTCGACTGGCCCCCCGCCGTCAGGGCGTCCAGCACCTCGGCCATCGAGGCGCCAGGGCCGATCAGGTAGCTCCCGAACCGCAGGTCGCGCTCGCGGTCGGCATAGTCGGCGCCGATGCGAAACAGCCGCGCGTCGGTCACGACCCCCTGCTGCTCCAGCGCCCGGCTCACCTGCGCCAGGCTCGCGCCGCGGTCCACCCGGAAACAGGTGGCGTCGGTCAGCGGCCCCGGCCCGGTATAGGCCTCGCGCCCCCAGGCCAGAAGCCCCGCCGCCACCACCAGCGTGACAATGAGCAGCGTCAGGAAATTCGAGGCCAGCGCGCGAAACATCAGCCCGCCACCCGCCCGAGCACCAGGCTCGCATTGGTGCCGCCGAAGCCGAAGGAATTGGACAGCGCCACGTCGATCCGCCGCTTCACCGCCCGGTGGGGCGCGAGGTCCAGCCGCGGCGTCACCGCCGGATTGTCAAGGTTGATCGTCGGCGGCGCCACCTGGTCGCGGATCGCGAGCACGCAGAAGATCGCCTCGACCGCGCCCGCCGCCCCCAGCAGGTGCCCGATGGCCGACTTGGTGGACGACATCGTGGCCGTCTCCGCCGCCGGCCCCAGCAGCCGCTCGACCGCCCCCAACTCGATCGTGTCGGCCATGGTCGAGGTGCCATGCGCGTTGATGTAGTCCACCCGGTCGGGCGTCAGCCCGGCCCGCGCCAGCGCCGCCGCCATGCTGCGATAGCCGCCGTCGCCGTCCTCGGAGGGTGCGGTGATGTGATACGCATCCCCCGACAGCCCGTAGCCCAGCACCTCGGCATAGATCTTCGCACCGCGCGCCTTCGCGCGCTCGTACTCCTCCAGCACCACGACGCCCGCGCCCTCGCCCATCACGAATCCGTCGCGGTCGGCGTCGTAAGGGCGGCTGGCTGCCGCGGGGTTGTCGGCCCGCTTGGTCGAAAGCGCCTTGCAGGCGTTGAACCCGGCGATCCCGATCTCGCTGATCGGCGCCTCGGCCCCGCCCGCCACCATGATGTCGGCATCCCCCCACTGGATCAGCCGCGCGGCGTCCCCGATGGCATGTGCGCCCGTCGAACAGGCCGTCACCGGTGCATGGTTCGGCCCCTTCAGCCCGAAGCGGATGCTGACCTGCCCCGAAACCAGGTTGATCAGCGCCCCGGGAATGAAGAAGGGCGACACCCGCTTCGGCCCCTTGTCGCGGATCAGAAGCGCCGTCTCGGCGATCGTGGTCAGCCCGCCGATCCCTGACCCGATCATCACGCCGGCACGCAGACGCTCGGCCTCGGGCAAATCCTCGATCCCCGCATCGCGCACCGCCTGTGTCGCGGCGGCCATGCCATAGAGGATGAAGTCGTCCACCTTGCGGCGGTCCTTCGGCTCCATCCAGTCATCGGGGTTGAAGGTGTCGTCGGTCCCGTCGCCAAGGGGGATCTCGCAGGCATATTGCGTGACGACATGTGCAGGGTCGAACCGCGTGATCGGCCCGGCGCCGGACTGCCCCGCCAGAAGCCGGCTC
>DAOLBY010000172.1:5255-7462 GCA_035324325.1 Paracoccaceae bacterium
CTCCAGGTCGCCTCGACCCCGCAGGCCAGCGGTGACACCAGCCCCAGTCCCGTCACCACGACCCGCCGCATGCATGCCCCCGCCGCTGCCCGAAAACCCGCCCGCCTGATACACCCCCCTCCCCGCCCGCGCAACCGCAGGGGGCGGAAGCGCGCCGGACGGAGGGGGCCAGGCCGCCGGCCTGTCGCCTTTCCGGTTGAAAGGCCTCGCTCGGGGAGATCGCGAGGTGCAACGGGAAATGGACCTCCGCCCGGCGCGGAGACGCCGCGGAATCGCCCCGCGCCCCTGGCCGGACCAGGACGCCCCTGCCGCTTGTCCTGTCTCCGGAAATTCCGGGTTTGCCGTCGGCCTGGTCCGCAGACGGGGGGGAACGCACCCTGCCCTCGCCTGTGGCACCGGTCAGGCGCCGTAGTAGAACTCTTCCCGCACGATCCGGCCGTCCGCGACCGTGTAGACGGCGACCTCGCGCATCTTCATGCGCTGCGCTGTCTCGCGGTTCTCCACATCCATGCCGAAGATCACGGCAAAGCGGTCGGGGGCATGGGTAAACGGACCTTCCACCTCCACCCCATGGGTGATGTGGGTGCTTTCCCACCAGTCATGCTTGCCGTGGATGCCGGCCAGCCCCTCGGTGGCCGCACCCTGCCCGCCCATGTCGGCGCCCTCCACCGACACCGCCTCGGCGGCGTAGAGCCGGTCGAGGTTGGCCCGCTCCCGCCCTTCTCGGCAGCCCGCCACCAGTTCCCGCGCGATTTCCTCCAGGGTCATCGCCCCTCCGTATGTTCACCCTATGTTCACTCTACGTTCGCCCTATACGACGCTTGCCCCGGCGCCAAGGCGATTCCGCCCCTTTCCCGATGGTCCCAATATCCCGGGGGGAGGGCGAAGCCCGGGGGGCAGCGCCCCCCTGCGCCCGAGCCCCTGCGCCCGAGCCCCCGCGTCCGCGCCCGTTGCGGGCCGCCCCGCCCCGGCCTATACCGCCCCCATGTCGCACCCCAGTTCCAACCGCGCCCCCCTGCCGCCCGAGATCGCCCGCCGCCGGACCTTCGCGATCATCTCGCACCCCGACGCGGGAAAGACCACGCTGACCGAAAAGTTCCTGCTGTTCGGCGGCGCCATCCAGATGGCGGGCCAGGTCCGCGCCAAGGGCGAGGCGCGGCGCACCCGGTCAGACTTCATGAAGCTCGAGCAGGAGCGCGGCATCTCGGTCTCGGCCTCGGCCATGTCCTTCGACTATGGCGATTTCCGGTTCAACCTCGTCGATACGCCCGGCCACTCGGACTTCTCCGAGGATACCTATCGCACCCTGACCGCCGTGGATGCCGCGATCATGGTGATCGACGGGGCGAAGGGCGTCGAAAGCCAGACCCGCAAGCTGTTCGAGGTCTGCCGCCTGCGCGATCTTCCCATCCTGACCTTCTGCAACAAGATGGACCGCGAAAGCCGCGATACATTCGAGATCGTGGATGAAATCCAGGAAAGCCTCGCCATCGACGTGACCCCCGCCTCCTGGCCCATCGGGCAGGGGCGCGACTTTGTCGGCGCCTACGATCTCCTGCGCGACCGGCTCGAGATCATGGACCGCGCCGACCGCAACCGGGTGGCGGAATCGATCCGTATCGACGGCCTCGACGATCCCCGGCTTGCCGAGAATGTGCCGCCCGACCTGCTGCGCAGCTTCCGGGACGAGATCGAGATGGCGCGCGCGCTCCTGCCCGCCTTCGATCCGGCGGCCGTCCTGAACGGCTCGATGACGCCGATCTGGTTCGGCAGCGCCATCAACTCCTTCGGGGTGCGCGAGCTGATGGACGGGATGGCCGCCGGGGGGCCACCGCCGCAGCCGCAGCGGGCAACCGAACGCCTTGTCCTGCCCGAAGAGGACCGCGTGGCGGGCTTCGTCTTCAAGGTGCAGGCCAACATGGACCCCAGACACCGCGACCGCGTGGCCTTTGTCCGCCTCGCCTCGGGGCATTTCGAGCGGGGGATGAAGCTGACCCATGTGCGCAGCGGCAAGCCGATGGCGGTCACGAACCCCGTCCTGTTCCTGGCGGCCGACCGCGAACTGGCCGAGGAAGCCTGGGCCGGCGACATCATCGGCATCCCCAACCACGGGCAGTTGCGCATCGGCGACACGCTGACGGAAGGCGAGGCGCTGAAGGTCACCGGCATCCCGTCGTTCGCGCCCGAGCTGCTGCAGGTCCTCGTTC
>DAOLBY010000173.1:0-2379 GCA_035324325.1 Paracoccaceae bacterium
CCCCCCGGGGAGGGGGGGAGAGGGGCCGGCCCGCTTCTGGGCCCGGCGTTGGGCCGGGCCCCGCCCGGGGGATGCCGCCCCGCCTCATGCGCCCTTCTGGCCCGCGACCAGGCGTTCCACCGCCGCGACGATGGCCGCCACCGAGGAAATGTCGAAGTCCGATTGCGCGGGATCGTTGGCGTTGAAGGGCACGGGGATGTCGAAGGCCTCCTCGATCGCGAAGATCGATTCCACGAGGCCCAGGCTGTCGATCCCCAGGCTTTCGGGGCTGGCCTCCATCGTCACGTCGGCCACGTCCAGAACCGCCTGTTCTGCAATGATCCGCACCACCCTGTCGCGCACGCTTTCGCTCATCGGACCCTGCCCTTTCGCTGCCGCCCCGATCTAGTCGTTCGGATCGGCGTTTGGAATGGCCTTCTTCATTGCCGCGACCGTGGCGGCCAGCCGCGGCAGCCGGCGCAGCGCCTTCTGCATCTCGACATGCGTCTCCATCTTCACCGCCGGATAGCCCAGCAGCACCCGGCCCGCCGGCGCATTGGTGAAGATCTTGGTGGCACCGCCGGCAATCACGTCGTCGGCCACGAAGATGTTGTCGTTGACGCCGCACTGCCCGCCCAGCACCACCCGGTCGCCGATCCGGGCAGACCCCGCGATGCCGACCTGCCCGCAGATCAGGCAGTCGCGGCCGATGGCGACGTTGTGGCCGACATGCACGAGGTTGTCGAGCTTGGTGCCCGACCCGATCGCAGTGTCGCGGATGGTGCCGCGGTCGATGGCGCAATTGGCACCGATCTCCACATCATCGCCGATGGTGACGGCGCCAAGGCTGTGGATCCGCTCCCACCTCTGGTCACGGATTTCGTCGCGTTTCCCGAGGGTTCGGCGAATTTCCTCAACCCCCGATTCCTGCGGCGTGACAAAGCTGAACCCGTCCGCCCCGATCACCGCGCCCGGCTGGCAGATGAAGCGGTCGCCGATGGTCACGCGCGCGCCGATCCGCGCGCCGGCATGGATCAGGGCGTCGTCGCCGATCCGCGCGCCGCCCCCGATCACCACATGCGGGCCGATCCTTGCGCCCGCGCCGATCACCGCGCCCGGCCCGATGACGGCGAAGGGGCCAACCGCGGCGCCGGCACCCAGCCGCGCCGCGGGGTCGATCACCGCCATCGGGTGGATGCCCGGCGCAAGGCCGGGGCCTGGGTCCATCAGGCGCGTCAGGCCCGCCATCGCCAGCCGCGACCGCGGCGCGAAGATCGCGGCCTTCAGCCCCATCCCCTGCCAGTCGGCCCCCGGCCACAGCACCGCCGCCCGCGCCCGGCCCCTTGCAATGCCCTCCGCGTAGCGCGGGTCCATGGCCAGGGCCAGCGCGTCCGGCCCCGCCGCCGAGGGTTCCGACGCGCCGCGCACCCGCAGCGACAGGTCGCCCGCGGCCTCGGCCCCCAGGGCGGCGGCAATCTCGGCGATGCTGTGGTCGGCGGCGGTCATGGCGGTTCCGGGCAGGGGCGCTGCCCGGACCTTCTAGCCCCCTGCGGCCGCCGTTTCCACCCCGGCCCGGACCAGCGCGGCAAAGATCGACGCGTCCCGGCCGTAGATGTCGCGGCGATACTGCATCTGCCCGTGCGGGTTGGCAAAGGCGGTTCGGTAGTCCAGATGGATCGGCACCGGATCGGTCAGGAAGATGCGTTCCTGGGGGCGGGTATCCAGCACCTTGGGGAATACCGTCTTCGGGTCGGCCTCCTGCCGCGACAGCAGTTCGTAGGCGAACTCGAACGGATCGTTCAGCCGCACGCAGCCCGAGGAATAGGCCCGCACCTCGCGCGAGAAGAGATGCTTTTCGGGCGTGTCGTGCAGGTAGATCGAATGCGGGTTCGGGAACATGAACTTGACCCGCCCCAGCGCGTTTCCATCGCCGGGTGCCTGACGCAGGTTGAAGGGAAAGTTCGAGGCCGAAAGCGAGGTGAAGTCGATGGCCGACCTCGGCACGACGCGGCCCCGCGCATCGATCACCTGAAGGTGGCGCAGCGCATTCGGATTGGCCTGGAGCTTCGGCAGATAGTCGCGCCGGATGATGCCGGGCGGCACCGTCCAGTCGGGATTCAGCTCCATGTAAGTCATCTTGTCGCTGAACTCGGGGGTGTTCTTGTCCTCTTTCGTGGCCCCGACCACGGCGCGCGTCTGGAAGGTGACGCGCCCCTCGTCGATGATCTTGGCGGTGAAATCCGCGAGGTTCACCCAGATGTGGCGGCGCCCGCGGTCGGTGTTCAGCCAGCGCTCGCGCTCCATCGCCACCAGAACGGCGGCAAGGCGCTTCTCCGGCCCGATGTTGATCTCGGCCATCGTGGTGGCCGAAGCGCGGCCGTTGGCCTCGATCCCGTGGTC
>DAOLBY010000173.1:2389-4737 GCA_035324325.1 Paracoccaceae bacterium
CCGCGCCACGGCCGATTGCAGCGCCGCGTCATAGGCGGCCGAGGGGGTGGGCGTCAGGTAGCCCATGGCCACCAGCCTGTCGCGCAGCGCGACCACCGCAGCGGCCGGCGCACCCGGCTCGACCGCCGCATGGGGCACCGCAGAGCCCCAGGCACCGGTCGCCGCCGCGCGTTCCAGGGCAAAGCGGGCACGCATCAGCTGGACGTATTCCTGCGACTGCGGCGCCAGCGCGGCCAGGAAGGCCGCCGGGTCCGCGGCAGCGGCAAATCCGTCCAGGTTGGCGCGGCGGTCGCGTACCGGCACCTCGCGCACGATGCCGGGCACCACGCGCGCGGGCACCAGCGCCCCGGTCTGCACGTCGCGCGCATAATCAAGCAGCGCCTTCGTCATCGTGACTTCGATGCGGCCGCGGTCGCCCTCGGTCCGGGCGGTGCGGACTGCGGCAATCAGCGCCGCCGCGTCGTAGCGCGATGCCGGAAGGCCATGGGCATGGGCACCAGCCAGTGCGCCGAGCAGCGCCGTGCGCTGCGCTGCCGCGGCGGGTGCGGTCCAGAACGGCGCATATCCGCGTTCGGCGAAGAAGCCGGCGACGGCGGCGTCATCCCCGGCCGCGATGGCCAGCGCGTCGCGGAAGGCCGCGGTGGCGGGGGCCGGAAGGCCCTGCGTCTGCACCGCCGCCACGGGCAGCAGCACCTCGGCCACAACCGGGACGGGAGCAAGCCCGAGGGCGGAAAGCGCGGCGCCGCACAGCAGGCGCGAAAACGGGGCAGCGGGCAGCATCTTGCGGACCTTCAACAACAATTCCCAATCTCCCCCACAGGATTCGCCGCCCGTGCCGGTGCTGTCCATTCACAATGTCCCGCGACCCAGCGCAAGGCCCCGAAACCCGCAGGGTGTCGCATTCCCGTCACAGCAGCGAAAGGTTCCCGGTCCGGGCCTCACGGGCAACGCTTTCAGCAATTTTTTGCCGATCGGCCCTGTAATGCCCCATCGCGGCCTTTCCGTGCTTCCGATGCGATTCCCGCTGTGCCATAAACTTCAGGCGCTTGGGGGGCGTGACGGGCAAGCTGCCGGTACAGGCGGCTGACTGCAAGAACGACGGGACAGGCAGAAGCATGACGGACAAGACGGAAATGGCGATCTCGCGCCGGGGCTTGCTTGGCGTTTTCGCGGCAAGTCTGGTGGCTGCGGCGCCGACCTATTCCCACGCCTTCGGCCTTCTGCGCGGCGCGGGCGACATCCGCCGGATCCGCATGCACTCGGGCCGCACGGGCGAGACGATCGACACGATCTACTGGATCGAGGGAAAGTACATTCCCGAGGTCATGGCCGAGATCAACCATTTCATGCGCGACTGGCGGTCCGGCGCGAAGTCCAAGATCGACCCGCGCGCCATCGACATCATGGCCGCCTCGCACCGCCTGATGGACGTGACCGAACCCTACCTGATGCTGTCGGGCTATCGCAGCCCCGCCACCAATGCGATGCTGCGCAGCCAGTCGCGAGGCGTCGCACGCGACAGCCTGCACATGCGCGGGCAGGCCGCCGACCTGCGGCTCAAGTCGCGCTCGGTCAGCCAGATGGCCCGCGCGGCCGAGGCCTGCGCCTCGGGCGGTGTCGGCCGCTATTCGCGCTCGAACTTCGTCCATATGGATTGCGGACCGGTCCGGCACTGGGGCGGCTGATACCGCCGTCTCGCGTCACGGGTTCGGCGCCGGCGTGGGGTTGGCGTCCTCGCGCAGCTTCTCGCCCTGCTTCTCGATCAGCATGTTCATGTACTGCTCCAGGATCGTCGGCGGCGGCGCGGGGGCCAGCTTGACGCGCAGCAGGCTCGACCCTTCCTGGCTGTAGTTGTACTTCGACTTGTAGGACGCGTTGACCGAGGCCGAGAACGGCCCGAAGCCCGCCTTGGCCCCCACATCCAGCCCGAACTCCTGCGTCTTGGCCATGGTGATGGCCATCTTGACCTCGATGATCGCCTCCTGGAACTGGTAGAAGCCGGGGAAGAACCCCAGGGCGATCAGCGGATATTCGTCGGTCTCGGACGGGTTCGAGATCTTCGGCAGCTTGATCTTCTCCTTCGACATGAACTCCGCCACCCTGGTCGAGTTCATGTCGAGCTTGGTCTGCCCTTCGGCGATGGCGAAGGCCAGCTTGTGGGTCATCTCGGCGAAGGGGACGTTCAGCAGTTCCTGTCCGACGTTGCTCATGGGTCAATCCTCCTGCAATTCAATGGGTTTGAAGGTCATTCGACGGCTTTGGTGCGGCTTTCGGGCAGCAGGCTGAAGCGCAGCGACGACACCGCCTCGGGCGTCGTTCGGGCGGGGTCGAGCGCCACGGTCACGCGT
>DAOLBY010000173.1:4747-7450 GCA_035324325.1 Paracoccaceae bacterium
GGGCGCCGAGGGGGCCGCGCACATCCACCTCGACCGCACCGAGGACCAGCCCGCCCGGCAGATCGGCGGCGGCCTTCGCGACGGCAGCGGCCATGCTGCGCACCACGTCCTCGGTCGCCATCACCGGGGCGGGACCGCGCGGCGGCGCCTCGTCGCGCAGGCGGATCGCCTCCAGCAGGTCCTTGATGCGGCCCTGTTCGTCACGCAGCCTGCCGAGGTCGGCCAGCTGCGTCTCGATCGCCGAAAACCGCGGCGCGAGGATGCCGAGGTCGGGCACCGCGACGACGGGATCGGCGGACGGCGGTTCGGGCAGCGCGCGCAGCGCCGCGATCTCCAGCGTCAGCCGGCGCGCGACCTCTTCCAGCCGCTTGCGTTCGGTGTCCGCCGCGACCGTCTCGGCTTCGAAGGCCTCGGCCGCGCGGGCCAGTTCAGCGCGCAGTCGCGACTCGTCCAGCCGGTCGAGCGGGAGCCGTTTCAGCCGGCGCACCTCGTTCGACGGCATCGCCTCAGCCCCCCTGCTCGACCGCCAGGGGCGCAGGCCCCGGCGCGAAGGTCAGCTTCAGCGTCGAGGCGCCGGTCGTCAGGCTGCGCGATGACGCCTCGGACGCCGCATTGACCGGCCGGGCGAAGATGCCCCACTTGCGGCCGCTGCCCGAGGTCGCGGTCGTCTCGATCTCCAGCGTCATCTTCAGCTCCACCTGCACGTCCTGCATGTGGAACATCACCGGGATCATCCCGGCGTCGAGCAGCGGTTGCGGCACCTTTCGGTAGGCCTCGACCTGCGCCAGCGACAGGGCGGTCGAAGCCTCCGCCACGCTGCGCCCCACCTCGACGATCATCGAGGCCACCGGCGCCACAAGAACTTCGCGCACATCCGCCATGCCGGTCGCTCCCCTGCAATGGGGCAACGCTAGGCTCGGGCCGGCCCCGGCTCAATGCGTCAACCGCAGGGTGAGCGCGGATTTGACGAATCGCGCCCGGTTTTGACGGCGCCGGCGGCCGGGTCAGCCCCGCAGGGCGCCGGGACCCGGACCGTAAAGCTCGGCCGCGCGGCGTTCGAAGGCGCGCACGATGCGCTGCATCGCGTCGTTGAACACCACCCCGATGATGCCTTGCAGGATGGCGTTGCGGAACTCGAAGTCCACGAAGAACTCGACCTCGCAGCCGCCGCCCGCCGTCGGGCGGAAGGCCCAGGTCGAGCGCATGAAGCGGAACGGCCCGTCAATGTATTCGGTGTCGATCCGGTGTCGGGCCGGAAACAGCGTCACGCGACTGCCGAAGCGTTCGCGGAACACCTTGAAGCTGATCACCAGTTCCGCCTCCATCACCTCGGCGCCCTCCGGGCTCGCCTCGGGCAGCGGCGTGCGGCTGCGGATCCGGGCGGCGGCGCACCAGGGCAGGAACTTGGGGTAATCCGCCACGTCGGCCACCAGCGCATACATCTGCTGGGCGCTCCAGGGCAGGGGCTTGGTTTCGCGGTGGGTCGGCATGGATTCCGGTCGGTGGTGACTTTCCCCGCCCATTTGCGTAACAGGGCCACGAATGCAAGGGCCGCAGGCCCCCGGGGGACGCCATGCCGCAAAAGCCCTATGCCATCGACCCGATGATCAGCGCCAAGTCCATCGCCGCCCGAGTGGAGGCGCTGGCGCGCGAGATCACGGCGCATTTCGCCGGCACCGACAAGCTGGTGGTGGTGGGCCTGCTGCGCGGCAGCTTCGTCTTCATCGCCGATCTGGTGCGCGAGATCGACCTGCCGGTCGAGGTCGATTTCCTGGAGGCCTCGAGCTACGGCGACGCGCTGGAAAGCAGCCGCGAGGTGCGGATCCTCAAGGATCTGCGGGGCGAGATTGCGGGCCGCGACGTGCTGGTGGTCGAGGATATCGTCGACACCGGATTCACCCTGCACCATGTGCTGACCCTTCTGCGCGCGCGGGGGCCGGCGCGGCTGAAGGTCTGCGCGCTGCTCGACAAGCCGTCGCGGCGCGAGGCCGAGATCGCGGCCGACTGGGTGGGATTCTCGATCCCCGACGAGTTCGTCGTGGGCTACGGCATCGACTTTGCGCAGCGCAACCGCAACCTGCCCTACATCGGCAAGGTACGCTTCACGGAAACCGCATGATCCTGCCCGACCATCTGGCACCGGGGCTGGACCTGGTGTTCTGCGGCACCGCGCCCGGCCGCGCATCGGCCCGCGCCGGGCACTATTACGCCAATCCCGGCAACCGTTTCTGGGCGCTTCTTCATGTGACCGGCCTGACCCCACGGCAGCTTGCGCCACAGGAGGATGCGGCCCTGCCCGCACTCGGGATCGGGCTGACCGACCTCTGCAAGACCCGCGCCGGGCAGGATGCCGATCTGGCGCCGGCCGATTTCGACGTGGCCCGGCTGATTGCGACCGTGGCGGTGCTGTGCCCGCGGGCGCTGGCCTTCACCTCGCTGACCGCGGCGCGGGTGGCGCTCGGTCGGGTCGCGGCGGGGCGGCTGCCGGCGGATCCGCGGCTGCCGGGGATCGCGCTCTTCGCGCTGCCCTCGCCCTCGGGACTGGCGCGCAGCCATTTCCGCATCGAACCCTGGGAAGGGCTTGCCGCCTTCCTCGGCCGGCCTCGGGGTGTCGCCGCATGAACCCCCTGATCTGGCTGATGCGGATGTCGCGCTGGTCGCGCAACCCGCCGCCGATGTGGAAGGTCAAGCTGGTGGCGGGGG
>DAOLBY010000174.1:0-7357 GCA_035324325.1 Paracoccaceae bacterium
GTTCAAGCCCGATGGGCGACGGCATGAGGGGTCGTGCTGACGCGCCACCCGACGAAGCCCGTGCCGACGTGTTCGATTACATCGAGCGCTTCTACAACCCGCGCAGGCGGCATTCAAAACTGGGCTACCTCAGCCCCATGGAGTTCGAGGCCCGCGCTATGCTAGCTTAACCCGCTGTCCACGAAACCGGCAGCAGCTCAAACGCCACCGGTTCGAGAGAGCCCGCGAATGACCCTGACCTGGAACTCGGCGACCTGACGGTCGAAGTCCCGTGCGCTCAGGCGCTGGGGCGCGCGGCTTGCGGCACCATCAGACTGCGACACGGATTGAACCCCCAACGCGCCTGCGCTGTCGCTCTGGACCTCGTGTCCGAAATCAACTGACGACGGACACTTGTGATCAGCCTCCATGTCGGGCGCTTCATCTGCGACAAGGCGCTCATTGGTTTCCGTAGGCATCGCCCTACCTCCTGCGCATGAACGACGATCCCGCCACTGCCGTCCTTTTCAACGCCAACTGCCCGGTCTGCAGCTTTGAGATCGGGCACTATGCAAGGTATTGCCGTGAAGCCGGGTTGCCGATCCGGTTCGACGACCTGAACACGGACGCACGCGCCCGATGGGGGATCGACGCCGATACCGCGGCGCGGCGCCTTTACGTGCTGCACGAGGGGAAGCTGGCGTCGGGCGTCCCGGCGTTCCTGGTGCTTTGGCAGCAGATGCCGAGGTATCGCTGGTTGGCCCGCATCGCGGGCCTGCCGGGCGTCAGACAGGTCGCCTCGGCCCTTTACGACTTCGTTCTGGCGCCCGCCATCTACCGGTGGCACCTGCGGCGGGCGCGCCGGCAGACCCCGACAGTTGCGGGCTGACAGTGGCGCGGGTCTCGTCCCGGGATGACGATGACATGGGCGCTGCCGTGCCGACCGGCCGTGTCGGTCGGCTGCTGCAATTCGGCGGCATCGCCTCGGGCATCGCGGGCGGCGTTGTAGCGGGTGGTTTGCGGGCGCTGGCGCAGGGCCGGCGCCCCGATGCGGCACAGCTTCTGCTGACCCCAGCCAACATGCTGCGCCTGAACGACGGGCTGTCGCACATGCGGGGCGCGGCGCTGAAGCTTGGTCAGATGCTGTCGATGGACACCGGACTTGTCCTGCCCAACGAGCTGACCGCCATCCTCGCCCGGATGCGCGACGATGCCCGCCACATGCCGCCGAAGCAGCTTCAGGCGGTGCTGAACGCCGAATGGGGCGAAGGCTGGCACCGGCGCTTTGCCCGGTTCGACGTGCGCCCCTTCGCGGCGGCCTCGATCGGGCAGGTCCACCGGGCGGTCACCCGCGACGGCCGCGACCTTGCGATCAAGGTGCAATACCCCGGCGTGCGCGCCAGCATCGACAGCGATGTGGACAACATGGCGACGCTGATGCGCTTGCCGGGGGTTCTGCCGCGCGGGATGGACGTGGCACCCCTGATGGCCGAGGCCAAACGCCAGCTGCATGCCGAGGCCGACTATGCGGCAGAGGCGGGGCACCTAGGGCGTTTTGGCGCCCTGCTCGCCGGGTCCGACGTCTTCGCGCTGCCCGAGGTGCAGGAGGATCTGTCGACCCCGCAGGTTCTGGCGATGACCTATCTTGTCAGCGCGCCGCTGGACAGTCTGGCGCAGGCCCCGCAGGGGGTGCGCGACCGGGTGGCCGCGGCGCTGATCGACCTTGTCCTGCGCGAGCTCTTCGTCTTCGGCGCGATGCAGACGGACCCGAACCTTGCCAACTACCGCCACGACCCGAAGACCGGCCGCATCGTACTTCTGGACTTCGGCGCGGTGCAACCCATCGCCCCTGCCAATGCGGCCGATTTCCGGGCGCTGGCCCGGGTGGCGCTGGACGGCGGGGCCGAGGAAACGCGCGCGGCGATGCTGCGCATCGGCTATTTCGGCCCCGACACCGCGCCGCAGCACCAGGGCCTTATCCAGTCGATGTTCGACCTGGCGATGACGCCCCTGCGGCAGGACACGCCCTTCGACTTCGGGCACAGCGACCTTCTGGAACGGTTGCGCGACATGGGTCTTGCCATCGGCACCGACCGCGAGCTTGCCCATGTCCCGCCGGCGGCCACGCTGTTCCTGCACCGCAAGATCGGCGGCACCTATCTGATGGCGGCGAAACTGCGCGCCCGCGTCGCCCTGCGCCCGATGGTCGAGGCGCATTGCCGCCGGGACATTGCGCCGCGTTGAAACCGCCCCCGGGCGCGTTACCTCGCCCCCGGGCGCGTCGAGAGAGACACCCGGATGACCGACCTGATCGCAACCCGAGCCGAAGGCGAACGGCGCCTCGCGGACTTCGTCCCGCGCATGGGACGGCGCTATGCCAATGGCCGCAACACCGACCACGGGCCCGGCGCGCACCGGGCCGTCTCGGGGCTGTCGCCCTACATCCGGCGGCGCCTGCTGCTGGAGCCCGAGGTCGTCACCGCCGCGCTGCGCGCGCACGGGCCGGAGGATGCCGAGAAGTTCGTGCAAGAGGTGCTCTGGCGCGGCTACTTCAAGGGCTGGCTGGAACGCCGCCCGCAGATCTGGGCCAGCTACTGCCGGGGGATCGAGGCCGATCTGGCCGCACTCGGGCGCGACCGCCGCCTGCGCCGCGACGTGGACCGGGCGATGCAGGGCCAGACCGGGCTTGCCTGCTTTGACGCCTGGGCGGACGAACTGGTGACGACCGGATACCTGCACAATCACGCGCGCATGTGGTTCGCCTCGATCTGGATCTTCACGCTTGGCTTGCCCTGGCGGCTCGGGGCAGACTTCTTCTATCGCCATCTGCTTGACGGCGATGCGGCGTCGAACACGTTGGGCTGGCGCTGGGTGGCCGGGCTGCATACGCGGGGCAAGCCCTATCCGGCGGACGCGCAGAACATTGCGACCTTCACCGCCGGGCGGTTCACCCCGCGCCCCGCCGATCTGGCCGAGGTGACCGAGGGGCTGGAGGCGAGCGAGCCCGACGGCCTGCCGCCCGTCCTGCCCCTGCGCCCTGTCACCGCGCCGCGGCCGGACCTGCCCACCGCCCTGCTGATCACGGACGAGGATTGCCGGATCGAGGATTTCGGCCTGCCCGCCTTCGACATCCGCACCAGCGCGACGCTGGCGGCCAGCCACCTGCGTTCGCCCCTGCCGGTGGCCGACGGCGTGCTGCGCTTCGAGGCGGCGGCGCTGGCGGATGCGGCGGCGCGGGCCGGGGTTGCGCCTGTGGAGTTGCGCGCGGATGACTCGGGCGCAATGGCGCGCTGGGCCACCGCCGCAGGTGCCTCGCAGATTGCAACACCCTATGTCACGCAGGGGCCGCTGCGCGACTTGCTGGACGCCGCCGCACCCACGCTGGCCGCGCGCGGGATCGTGCTGTGCGAATGGCAGCGCGATTGGGATCGCGCAATCTGGCGCCATGCCACGGCAGGCTTTTTCAAGGTCAAGCAGCAGATTCCGCGCCTGCTCGACACGCTGGTCGCAACATGACCGCCGACGACCCCCGCATCGCCCGGCTGATCGCTCTGATCCGTGCCGCCCTGCGGCCACCGGCGGGGGCACGGCGGATCGCAGCGGCGCTAGCGATGGGCCTTCTGTGCCACACGCTCTTTGCCCTTGGCGTGCTGGCGATGATCCTGGCCATGTTCTTCGGCCTCAGCGAAAGCCTCGGCAGCGTGCCCTGGCCCTGGGCGGCGCTGGCCAATGCGGCGCTGATCGCGCAATTCCCGCTGGTCCATTCCTTGCTGCTGACCGGGCGCGGCGGGCGGACATGGACGAACCCCATCCGATACCGCGGCTGATCCCCGGCCCGCATGGCGCAACGCTGGCCACCACCACCTATGCCATCATCGCCTCGACGCAGCTGCTGGCGCTGTTTGCGCTCTGGACGCCATCGGGCATCGTCTGGTGGCGGGCTGAAGGGGCGTTGTTCTGGACCGTCACCGCCGCCTATGGCGCAAGCTGGCTTCTGCTGCTGAAGGCCAGCTTCGATGCCGGGGCCGAAGTGCAGTCGGGCGCGCTGGGCTGGATGTCGATGATGGCGCGGGTACGGCCGGTGTTCCCCGACATGCCGACCCGGGGCCTGTTCCGGGTGATCCGCCAGCCGATCTATGTGGCCTTCGCGCTGACGCTCTGGACGGTGCCGGTCTGGACGCCAGACCAGCTGGCGCTGGCCGTCAGCTTCACCGCCTATTGCCTGTTGGCGCCGCGGCTGAAGGAACGCCGCTTCGCTGGCCGTTACGGCGACCGGTTCGACCGCTACCGCGCCGCCGTGCCCTATGCGCTGCCCCGACTGGGGCCAGCCCCGGAGGCATACCATGCGGAATGACCTGACGATCTATGACCGGGTCGCCGATCGCTGGTGGTCGGACGACATCCGCTGGGTGCGGACGCTGAAGAACCTGGTGCCCGGGCGGCTGGCATTCTTCGACCGTCACATCAACTGGCGGGGCAAGGACGTGCTCGACCTCGGCTGCGCGGGCGGCTTCATGGCCGAGGCGATGGCGGCGCGTGGCGCGAACGTCACCGGCATCGACCCCGCCGCACAGTCGATCGACGCGGCCCGCGCGCATGCCCGCGCGGCTGGCCTGCGCATTGCATATGATGTCGGCGTGGGCGAGGCGCTGCCCTATGCTGCGGCCGGGTTCGATGCCGTGGTCTGCGTCGATGTGCCGGAACATGTGACCGACCTGCACAAGGTCCTGACCGAGGTGGCGCGCGTCCTGCGCCCCGGCGGAATGTTCCTCTATGACACGATCAACCGCAATCCTCTGGCCCGCCTTGCCACGATCACCATGGCCGAAGACGTGCTGCGCATTCTGCCGCGCGGCACGCATGACCCGGCGATGTTCATCAAGCCGCGGGAACTGCGCGCCGCGCTGGAAGGCGCGGGGCTGGTGCTCGGGCCGGTCACGGGCCTTGGTCCGCGCGGCGTGAACCGCCGGTTCGACCTGACCTTCGGCCCCCTGCCGCTGACCGCGATCCTTTACATGGGCGTCGCCCGCAAGCCAGGCCCGGCGTCGGATACCAACCGATGACTACCCACGCCCTGCTGGCCACGGCGCTTCTGTTCGGCGGCATGGTCCTCTTTTCCTTCGGCTTCGCGGCCTTCCTTCTAAACGCGCTGCCGCCCGAGATGTCACGGCCCTCGATCAACCGCGCCACGGATGCGGGGGCAAAACTCCAGTTCCGGCGGCTGCACGAGCTCTCGGTGGCGGTCACGCTGGTCCATATCGGGATCGCGGGCCATGTGCTTGCGCGGTTCGTCGAAGGTGCTGTCGCATGACCGACCTTGCGCGCGAGAACGTCCAGTCCTACCCCCGCCCGCCGCGGCTGGAACCCGTGCTGCAGCGGATCAGGGTCCTCCTCGGCGGCGCCGTGGTCGCCGACACGACCCGCGCGCTGCGGGTGCTGGAAACGCACCACGCGCCGACTTACTACCTGCCGCCCGGCGACGTGCAGGCCACCCTCCGCCCGGCGCCCGGCCACAGCTTCTGCGAATGGAAGGGTGTCGCGCGCTACGTCGATGTGATTGCCGGTGGCAAGACTGCCCGGCGCGCCGCCTGGACCTATGACCGCCCAATGGCAGGCTTCGCCGCCCTGGCCGGCCATGTCGCCTTTTACGCCGGTCTGATGGACGAGGCCTGGGTCGGCGATACGCGCGTCATCCCGCAGCCGGGCGAGTTCTACGGCGGCTGGGTCACGCCCAATTTGGAGGGCCGGATCAAGGGTGCGCCCGGAATGCAGCACTGGTAGGATATGTTGTGTAAGAGGGTTCAGGGCATGAGGATGAATGCGCGCGTTCTGCTTCTGTCCGTCGCGGCATCGGCGTTGCTCGGCTGGGCATCCCCTCCCGCGCTGGCCGAGGACCGGTCGGGTGGGAACGCAGTGAACGAGGATTTCACCATGCAGCCGGAAACCCGCTGGCGGTTCTTCACCGATCAGGTGATGGGGGGTGTCTCGACCGGAGGCGTTGCCTTTGCACAGGAAAACGGGCAGCCCTTTGCGCGCATGACCGGTCAGGTCAGCACGGCCAACAGGGGCGGTTTCATCCAGATGCGGCTGGACCTGACCAGCGCACCCCCCGAGGGCACGACCGGCGTGCGCCTGATCGTGCGCGGCAACGACCAGCGCTATTTCGTGCATCTGCGCACCGGCGGTACGGTGTTGCCATGGCAATACTACCAAGCCGGGTTCGACGTGACCAAAGGCTGGAGCGAAGTGCGCCTGCCGCTTGCCGCTTTCGAAGCGTCCGGCGGGCTCTTGCGCAGCGTGCCCGCCCCGGGCAGCCTGACATCCATTGCCGTCGTCGCCTATGGCCGTAACCATGACGCCCTGATCGACGTGCAGTCCGTCGGATTTTACTGAAGCGCCGAAGCGCTGTGCGAAGGGTAGATCGTTGCGACCATGATCGGGAACTGTGCTGATGCTGGTATCGCCGCCCCCCCGGAAGCTGACGATCTGCCAAAACAAGCCTGCTCGAATACACAGTATGGTGCGGTCGCACGATCAGAGCTCAACTCCACTGCTTGCTTGCTGCCCTGAGCCAACGAAGCGGTTTCAGGGGTACCAAGACTGGAGACATCAAGAGTGCCGCCGTCGTGCTTCGATCGCCAGCACCGCAAGGTCGCGGTAGCGGGCCAGCGCCTTGGGGCTGGACGAAACCGGATTGATCGGGATGGCGCGCAGGCCGGCTGCGTCGGCCTTCCTGGCCAGTTCCACCAGCGCGGCGAGTTTCGCCCGGAAACGGGCATGGGTCGGAGCGGAGAAGTCTGGCGGCGGGGGCAGTTCCCCCAGCCGGGCTTTGGCCACGAGGTCGGCATCCCGGCGGCGACGCAGGGCGCTGGGCGCGGCTTCGGGCTCAGCGGCCTTTTCGACAACTGGGGCCGCTTCGATGATCGGTTCCGGCGCGACCGAGGGCGCCGCCGGTTCTGCCGGGGCGTCTGGCTCGCAGGCGTCGAGTTCAGCCGCCAGCCGTCCTGCGGCGGTCTCAAAGCCCGGTGCGGTCAGGATTGCCTTGACCGCCTTGGACGCGCGGTCGGTGCCGATCTTCGCGGCCAGCAGCCGCTCGAACCGTTCTGCGGCCGCAGCCACGCTGGCACTCCGGCCCAAAGGGGCGTCGCTCAGGCGCTGGGCGAGGCGGGTGATCTGGACGGCGGGGAGGTTGGTGAACATCGGGGCCTCCTTCAGGCGTTCTTGATGTGGTCGGAGCGGCCTTCAGCGGTGACCGCGTAGATCATCGTGCGGCTGTCGCCGAAGGTCGCGGCAAAGGCTTCGGCCTGATCGATCCGGTCAAACCGGGCGCGGATGCGGGTCGCGGGTTTGGACCCGCGGCAGGCGATGAAATGGTCGG
>DAOLBY010000175.1:0-3821 GCA_035324325.1 Paracoccaceae bacterium
CGCCTCGCCGGGGGGCGGGGCCGCCGCCCAGCCGGTGCCGCTGGCGACCAGGCAGGCCAGGCCGCGGGGATCCACGATCACCGCCGACCAGCTGGTGCCGTCGGGATGGGCATGGATCGCCAGCCGCGCCCCGCCCGGCGCCGCGCCGGAAAAGAGCAGCCGCTCGCCGAAGCGGTCGGCCAGGCGCGCCGCCATCGCCGCGGCGGGCGCGCAGGCCGGCTGCGCCGCGGCCGGGCCAGCCGGGGCCATCGCCAGCGCGGCGAGGGCCAGCACGCGGGCGGGGGCGCGGGCGGGGCGGGGCGTCACCATGCGCCGATCCCCCACAGGATCGCGGGCAGCGCCGCATGCACCACCAGGATCGCCCCGCAGGCCCGCAGCACCAGGCCCAGCTGCGCCTCGGCCTCGCACCGGATGCGGTTGACCTGCAGCAGCAGCGCCCAGGCCTCGCGGTTCGATCTGCCGGCATCGCGGGCCACGGCCTCGGCCGCCAGCCCCCGCTCGATCGCGCGGGCCAGCGCCCTGGCGTTGTCGGGCGATATGTCCATGCGCATCGCCAGCCCCTGCCCCTCGGCGCAGACGGCGGCGCCGGTGCGCAGCATCCGCACCAGGCCGGGGGCATCGAGGTTGTCGCGTTCCAGCGTGATCGGCGCGCGCGCGGTCATGCGGCTGCCCTCGCCTGCACCGGAACCCCCGGCGAAACACCCGCCGCAACACCCATGGCGGCCATCACCGGCGCCGCCCCGTGCAGGCGCAGCGCCACCACCACCTTGTCGCCCTGCGGCCCGCCCGCCCCCTCGAACCAGTTGCGCGCGGCCTTTTCGGTCACGCCGAAGGCCGCGGCCACATCCTCGGGGCGGCGGTAATGCACGCGCAGGAAGTCCGACCAGAGGTCGGGAAAGGCCGCGCGGAACCGCCAGGGATCGAAGGGCCGGGCCGGGGCGCGACGCCGCACCGGCCGCGCCCCCGCCGGCGGGCCGGGCCGGTTGGCGCAAGCCCCGGGCGCGGCGGCGCAGAATCCTCCGAAGGACAGCGCCGGGGCCGGGCCCGAGACTGGCCCGCATGACCGACGCAGCACCAGCCCGCCCCCGTTCATGCCGTCACCCCGTTCTGGACAGGGCGGCAGACCATTGCGTTACGATCCCCGGCGCCGCAGCCAGCAGGGAGGGATTCGCGATGGGCTTCTGGACTTGGCTTCTGGGCCGAACGCCCGACGCGGACACACCGCCCGACGACATGCCGATGCCGCCGATCGACCTGACCCCGCTCGCGCGGATCGAGGCGGCCGACGCCGCCGAGGTCCGGCCGACAGGGACGCGCGGCGAGGCTCTCCTCGACTGGCAGCAGGACCAGCAGGCCCGCGCCATCGACCTGGAGGACCTGTTCGCCATCATCGAATACGAATCCGCCGACGGCACCGCCACGCTGCGGCGCATCACCATGCGCCAGCTGCTGCCCGGAACCCACGCCCCGATCATCGCGGCGACCTGCCACGAACGCCACGCCGCGCGCAACTTCCGCATCGACCGGATCGTGGAACTGACCACGGCCGACGGCGAGATCCTGTCGCTGGCCGATTTCCTGCGCCCCGTGCTCGGGGCCGGAACCGACACGCTGCTGGCCCTGCCCCGGGCGGAAGGCGCCGCCCCCGGCCCGTCCTTCCGCCGACGGCCGGCGCCGCCAGCCGGCAACGCCGACCGGCTGCGCGCCGCCGTCAAGCCCGGCCTTGCACTGATGGTCGCCGCCGCCCGCGCCGACGGCCGCGCCGTCGAGGCCGAATGGGATGCCGTCGAGGCCTGGATCGAGAACGAGGCCTCGTGCCTGGCCCGCGACGGCGAGATACCGGCGCGCCCCTCGAACGCCGAGATCGGCGCGCTGGCCGCCGCCGCCCGCCGCCTGCGGCCGCAGCGCGACCGCATCGCGGACGCGTGGCAGGCGGTGACGCGGAACTGGACGACCGACCGGCAGACGCGTCTGCGCCGGGGCCTGCGCGCCGTGATCGAGGCCGACGGCATCCTGCACGACGCGGAAATCGCCATGCTGCGCGAACTCTACGAGGGGGACGACGGTTGACCACATCATGCCGCATCCTCCGCCACGCCGTCATGCGCGGCGACCAGTTCGTCGGCCGTGACGCCGAAGGCGCGCAGGCGCCCGGCGCGCAGCACGCCGGCATGGAACCGCGCCGGGATCGAATTGCGCGCGGCCCAGCGGTGCACGCGCGCCTCGGTCGTGCCCACGTCGCGGGCCAGATCGCGGCGGGTCGGCCACAGGTCGATGATCTCGCGGACGGTGCGATGGACTGCCATGCCGACAGGGGTAATGGACAAAAGGTCCATCCGTCAAGATGGGCAAAACGTCGATGGACGTTTTTTCCAGATTGGCCATGGTGCGCCGCATGAAGAAGATGATCGCAGCGGCGCTCCTGTCGTCCGAAATGCACCCCGACCGCGTGGGCGAACGCATCACCGCGCTGCGCATGACCCTCCACCTGAGCAAGGCGCAGTTCGCCGACGGGATCGAGCTGGACCGCAGCACGCTCGGGAAGGTCGAGAAGGGCACCAAGGGCCTCGACATCGTCGTCGGCGCCCGCATCGCCGAGCTTTACGGCGTGGGCCTCGATTTCCTCTACCGGGGCGAGCTCAGCGACGTGCCCGAGGACATGCGCATCGCGATCCGCAACCAGCTGCACGCGGCGCGGACCGCCCGGCTGATGGGCGACAAGCCGCGCAACCTGATCGAGGCCCCGCGAACCAACGACGCCTGACGCCCGCCGCGCGCCGGGCAGGGCGCGGCGTGGGCCCAGAAGGATACGGCGGCCCGTCCTGCGCGGACGCCCCATCAGGAAAGGAAGCCTGTGAGATGTCGATCCTTGGCGGTCTGATCCGGGCATCCGCCCTTGCCCTGGCGGCGGCAGGCTGCACGCCGGCACCGGAATGGACGCGCGAACGACAGGCGGCGGTGACCGAGCGCCTGCTGGCCGGAACGACGCCGGCTGCCGCCGCAAGCGCGGCCGAACAGTCGTTGCGGCGCGCCTTCGGGCGCGATGTCCGCTTCGAGTACCGGCCCAACGGGTTCGTCGCCCGGCGGTTCGCGACCGAGTTCTTCCTGATCGGCGGCAGTCAGGGCACCTATACGTTTGATTTTCAGGCCGAGCCTGCCGCCACCGGGACGCGGGCGCGGGTCCTGATGTATTCCGACATCACCACCATCACGAACCTTGGCCCGCTCCCCGGGTCGCAGACCCTCTGGACGCCCGAAGGCGCATACCAGCTGTTCTTCCGGCGGCTCGAGAGTTTTGCCTACCGTCAGCCGGACCGATGGCTGACCTGCCCCGAGGCGCGCCGGTCGCCGGATCTTCCGCGTTTCGGCCTCGAACCGCTCTGCAGCGGCACAGGCGACGACCGCGCCGCGCGCTAGCGGCGTTCAGGCGAGAACCATCCGGCGCCCTGCCCCGCGACGGTCAGATCGGCAGGTTGCGCTGGCCGCACAGGCCTCGCACCGCCGCGACCTCGGCCTCGCCGATTGCAAGCTGCGCGACGGCGAACCCGCGCGGGCCAAGCAGCCCCACGAACGGCATGTTGCCCGTCCCGGCACCCATTGCGTCGTCGCGGCGGGCCCAGCCGCAGACCAGCTTGCCCTGCGGATCGGTCGCCGCGCGCACCGGCAGCACCAGCGCCGCGGCGCCGCCCATCCGCGCGGCCAGGCCTGCCCGCACCGCCGTTGCCTCGCCGCCCGACAGATCGCCCGCACCGCGCGGCCAGAGCCACCAGCCCGCCGCCAGCCCACCCAGCACGGCCACCACCGCGATTGCCCGCCGCATC
>DAOLBY010000175.1:3831-7324 GCA_035324325.1 Paracoccaceae bacterium
CCCCCGCCAGCCCCAGAATATCGCGCCACCTGTAGTCCATTCCCCCCCCCCGCTCTGCTGAGTCGATGCAGTCTTGCCGCATCGCCGCCTCTGGCAATAGACTTTTTGTCTATCTTTTCTCTTGACGATGGACAAAAAGTCCATATCAATGGCCACCACCACCCCCGGACCGGAGACGCGCCATGCCCCTTTCGCCCCCGCCCGACCCCCTCGCCTCCGCCCGCGCCGCCGTGACGGGCGGAGGGATGATCCCGCCCGCGGCCCGGCAGGTCGCCTTCGAGGCGCTCAAGGCGGCGCGTGGCCAGCATGTGCTCTGGCACCGGCTGGAACGGCTGCACCCCTGGGCCTTCGGCGCGCCGGATGCGCCGCCCCCCGCCGCGCCTGCCGCGCCCGCCGCGCCGGCGAACGTGATCGACGCCGCGCGCCTGCGCGCCCTGGCCGCGATCCGCGCCGCCGTCGCCGCCCGCCTGCACGGCCCCCGCCCCGACACCGCCAGCCCGGACGACGCGGCATGAGCCTCGGACCCATGGGCAGCGGCGCCCCGCCGCCGCAGCCGGGCGGCGATCCCTCGGGACCGCTCGACCCCGCGGCGGCGATCACCATCGAGGCGCTTGCGACCTGGATCGGCGTCGTGCTGGCCACCGGCCCGGACGGCTGCGCCCGCACCGCCTGCGGGCTCGTCAGCCGCCTGACCGCCGCCGGCGCCGCGACCGCCCGGATCGAGGGCACGAACACCATCGCCCTGCACATGCGGGGCGTCACCGGCCGCGGGCCGACGCCGCGCGCCGCGCTGCACGACTGGTGCGGCCTGGCCATGGCCCGCCTCGCCCGCGGCCGCCGCCCCTGACCGCCACCGCCCGCCGAACCGGGCCACCACCGCGAAAGGATCGCCGATGCGCGACACGAAACACGACCTGACGTTCCTCGGCCTCCTGCAGACGTTCCGGCAGGGCGAGCTGCTGATCGAGGGCGACGCCAAGCTGACCGAACTGGTCGAGGCGATCGACCGCATCCGCGGTGACGGCGAGCTGGCGATCAAGCTGAAGTTCAAGCTGAACAAGGCCGGGCAGGTCGAGGTTGTGCCGACCGTCACGATCAAGAAGCCCGCCCGGGCGCTCGGCACCGGGATCTACTTCGCGGCCGAGGACGGGCGACTGACCCGCCGCAACCCGCACCAGGCCGACATCGAGGACGAGATCGAGCGCCGCCGCGCGCTCGACCTGTGACACCCGCAACCGAAGGGACCGACGATGACCACCAAACCCTCCACCGCCGCCGCACAGGCCGAGGCACCGGGCTACCCCGGCGCCGCGCTGGATGCCGCGATCCACGCCGCGCGGCTGGCCAGCCCGCTGCACACCGGCGCCGACGGCGCGCTGCACCTCGCGCTGCCCGAAGGCTTCCTGCTGCACAGGCTGCCCGACGACCGGCGCCTGCCGCCCTGGCCGCGCCAGCGCGTCACGGTCGATGACCGCGCCTCGCTGATCGACTACGCCAAGCGGCACCGCGGCAAGGGGTCGGTGATCATCGCCGACTTCGACAAGGGCCAGATCACGGCGCGGCTGGACTGGCACCCGCACAACCAGATGGACGGGTGGGGCGAAGCCGCGCCCGACACCCACAGCGTGACGCTGGAACTGCGCCTGTCCGAGGAGTTCCGGCGCTGGGACGCCATGGCCGGCAAGCTGCACCCGCAGGCCGACTTCGCGCGCTTCCTCGAGGAGAACGCGACCGACGTGGGCCCCCCCGAGGCCGCCGCGATGATCGAGCTCAGCCGCGACTTCGAGGCGACGGTGGGCCAGGTGCACAAGTCGTCGGTGCGGCTCGACAACGGCGACCGGCGGCTGGTGTTCGAATCCGACACGAAGGTGCCCACCGGCGTGGTCGTGCCCGGCCGCTTCACCCTGTCGATCCCGATCTACAACGGCGAGGAACCCGACACGCTGACCTGCCTGTTCCGCTGGCGCGCCGCGCCGGGCGGCGGCGTGGTGCTGGGCTTCGAATGGCATCGGCTGGAACACCGCCGCCGCGCGCATTTCGCGGCCATCGCCACCGGCGCGGCCGACGAAACCGGCCTGCCCGTGTACTTCGGCCGCCTCGCCGGCTGACCCCGACACCGGGCCCGGCCGGTCCTGCCTGCATCACGGCGCCCCGGGACTGGCGCCACAACCCGACCCCCGGGCCATGGCGCCCGGGGGCACCTGCCCCCCCTCGAAAGGAACCACGCGACATGAAGACCCTGATGATCTCCGCCGCCTTCCTCGGCCTGATGGCCGCCGGCGGCGCGCAGGCCGAGACCCGCACCTTGTGGGACGGCTGCGCCGCGAAGCCCGTGAAGAACGCCGCGGGCGAAATCCTCTACTGGAACACGGCCGACCCGACCTGCGTGCCCGACCCCGGCGGCCAGGGCGGCAGCCCGACGCCCATGCCGGTGATCCTGCCGCCGCCGCCCGGGCCCGCGCCCGAGGCGCCGCCCCAGAAGACGTGATCCCGATGCCGGGCCCGGCCGGCTCGATCCTGCTCCCGCGGCGCCCGGGGCCAGCGCCGCAGCCTGACCTCCCCCGGGCCCGCGCGCCCGGGGGCCTTTTCCCGCCCCGAAGCAGCCTTGAAGGAGCCCACGCCGATGCAGCACGACCGCCGCGACCCCTCGCCCCTGCTGACGCTCTACGTCCTCGTCGCCGCCTGCATCGGCCTCGGGGTGGTGACCGGCCTCGCCATCGCGCTCGCCGCCCACGGCGCGATGCTGGCGCAGATCGAGGCGGCGCTGTGATGAAGCCGCACGAGATCGAGCACAAGATGATGATGGAGACCATCGGCCTTGCGGCGCAGCTGCTCACCCCGCAGGCCGGGCAGATGGCGGCACTGATCGAGGCCGAGCGCTCGATGCACAGCCACCTGCACATCACCGACCCCACGCTGTACCGCAAGGCGATCCACAGCAAGGCCCTTGCCCAGCAGGTCCGACTGGCCCGGGCCGCGCTGGCTTTCGTGCGCGAGGCCCAGGCGGTCAAGGCCGAGCTCGCGGAGGCTGACGATGCCTGACACCCCCCGCCCCAAGCCGCGGAACCGCAAGCCCGGCGCACCCCCGCGCCCGCTGGACCCGCGCCAGAGCCGCCCCGGCGAAGAGATCGGCGGCGGGTTCTTCGTCTTCCGCCGCGGCCGCAAGGCGGGCCGGGTGCAGGCCCCCGAATGGCCCTTCGAGCACCCGACGATGGAGTCCGCCGAGGCACAGCGCGAGGCGCTGATGGCCCGCTTCCCCGGCGAGGTGTTCGAGGTCTTCGCGCGCGCGCCCGGAACGCCGCCGCGCGGGGATGCGGCGAGGGGCGGCGATGCGTGACGGTCAACAACTTCCTTCCGGCCCCGCGCGGGGCGTGAAAATCGCGGGCGACCGGAGGCAGGTGGTCATCAAGATGGACAGCGACCAGTTCGCGGAAGTGCGCGCGCTTGCAGTCGCGAACGGCATCAGCTTGGCCGAGCAGTTGCGGCTGCTGAT
>DAOLBY010000176.1:0-7177 GCA_035324325.1 Paracoccaceae bacterium
CATCGAGGCGCGGGGGCTGGGGCTGACCTTCGCCACCGCCGACGGGCCGGTGCATGCGCTGACGGACGTGAACCTGGCGATCGGGCGGGGGGACTTCGTGTCCTTCATCGGGCCGTCGGGCTGCGGAAAGACGACCTTCCTGCGCTGCGTCGCGGCGCTGGAAACGCCGACCGAGGGCAGCCTGACAGTCAATGGCATGAGCGCGGAAGAGGCAAGGCGGTCAAGGGCTTACGGCTATGTCTTCCAGGCTGCGGGGCTGTATCCCTGGCGCAGCATCGCGGGCAACATCCGGCTGCCGCTGGAGATCATGGGTTTCCCCCGCGAGGAACAGGACCGACGTGTGAAGGACGTGCTGCAACTGGTTGAACTGGAAGGGTTCGGCGGCAAGTTTCCCTGGCAGCTCTCGGGCGGGATGCAGCAGCGCGCGAGCATCGCACGGGCGCTGGCCTACGACGCCGACATCCTCTTGATGGACGAACCCTTCGGCGCGCTGGACGAGATCGTGCGCGACCGGCTGAACGAGGAGTTGCTGGCGCTCTGGGCGCGGACGGGCAAGACCATCGGCTTCGTCACCCATTCGATCCCCGAGGCGGTCTATCTGTCCACGCGCATCGTGGTGATGTCGCCGCGCCCGGGGCGGATCACCGACGTGATCGACAGCCCGTTGCCGCGGGACCGGCCGCTCGACATCCGCGACAGCCGGGAGTTCATCGAGATCGCGCACCGGGTACGCGAGGGGTTGCGGGCGGGGCATGGCGATGTGCTGTAGCTCCGTGATCCCGGCGCGCGCGGCCGGCCCATCCGTCAGGGCAAAGCCCCGATCCCGTGAGGGGGGTGAGAGGCCTGTGCTCCGCGGGTTGGCAACAAGCGGCCGGGGGCGGGCATGACCCGCGCGCTGCCCGTCCTGACCGTCCTCGCGATCATCCTGGGGGTGTGGTATGCCGCCACCGTCTGGATGAACGCCCCGCAGGTGCGTCAGGCGGCGGCGCGGGCGGGGGTGGACCTGACCACGGCCGAGGTCGTGGCGCGAAGCATGTCCGAGAACCGGCCGATGCTGGCAGCGCCCCATCAGGTGGCGGCCGAGCTGTGGAAGGGTGTCACCGGCCAGCCCATAACCTCGCGTCGCAGCCTCGTCTGGCATGGCTGGATCACGCTGCAGGCAACGCTGACGGGATTTGCGCTGGGCATCCTCCTCGGCGTGGGGCTGGCGGTGGCCATCGTCTACAGCCGGGTGATGGATGCGGCCGTCATGCCCTGGGCGGTGATCAGCCAGACCATCCCCATCGTGGCGCTGGCGCCGATGATCGTTGTGCTGTCCAATTCGCTCGGCCTGGGCGAGCGCCTGGGGGTCGAGAACCGGCTGGTGTCCAAGACCCTCATTGCGGCCTATCTGTCGTTCTTTCCGGTGCTCGTGGGCATGGTGAAGGGGCTGCGCAGCCCCGATGCGATGCAGACCGACCTCTTGCGCACCTGGAACGCGAGCGGCGCGCAGGAGTTCGTGAAACTGCGGCTGCCGGCGTCCATGCCCTATTTCTTCGCCTCGCTGAAGGTCGCCATCGCTGCGGCGCTGGTCGGGGCCATCGTGGGCGAACTGCCCACGGGCGCGGTCGAGGGGCTGGGCGCACGGATGCTGGTGGCGAGCCAGTTCGGCCAGCCGCTGCTGGCCTGGGCCGCGCTGTTCGCGGCGGCGATCCTGGCGGGGATGCTGATCGTCGCCGTGGGGGCGATGCAGCGGGCGGCGGACCGGCGGATGGGGGTGCGGGGATGACCGCGCTGGCCCCCGCCATCGCCTTCTGGATCGCGGCCTGGGCGGCGAATGTCTGGCTGGCCCGGCAGGCGTCGCGAGCGGCGCGGGCGCTGGTGCCGGCGCTGTTCGGGGCGGCGGTGCTGGTCCTGTGGGAAGGCGCGGTGCGCGCATTCGCCGTGCCCGAGGTGATCCTGCCGGCGCCGAGCGTGGTGGCCCGGACCTTCGCCGCCAGCCTGCCGCTTCTGTGGTCGGATTTCGTGCAGACGATCGTGAAGGGGGCGCTGTCGGGCTACGCCATGGGATGCGGCACGGCGCTGGTGGTGGCGGTGCTGATCGACCGCTCGCCCTTCCTGACACGTGGCCTTCTGCCGGTGGGCAACTTCGTCGCCGCGCTGCCCATCGTCGGCGTGGCGCCGATCATGGTGATGTGGTTCGGCTTCGGCTGGCAGTCGAAGGCGGCGGTCGTCTTCGCCATGGTGTTCTTCCCGGTGCTGGTCAATGCCGTTGCCGGGCTTTCTGCCGCCGAGCGGATGCAGCGCGACCTGATGCGCACCTTCGCCGCGAGCTACTGGCAGACGCTGTGGAAACTGCGCCTGCCCGCGGCGATGCCCTTCATCTTCAACGGGCTGAAGATCGCGACCACACTGGCCATCATCGGCGCCATCGTCGCCGAGTTCTTCGGCTCGCCCACGCGCGGGATGGGGTTTCGCATCTCGACGGCGGTCGGGTCGTTGCAACTGCCCATGGTCTGGGCGCAGATTTGCGTGGCTGCCCTTGCGGGCACCGCCTTCTACGGCATCGTGGCCTGGGCCGAGGCCCGCGTCACGTTCTGGCATCCGTCGCAACGGGGACGGGGATGACGACCGACAACAGTGCAAACACAACACGGAGGTATCTGGGATGAAACGGACATTCGCAGCGCTGGCAGCTGCGGCGGTGGCGACGCTGGCCGCCGGCGGGGCCTGGGCGCAGGACAGCGTGCGGCTGCAGCTGAAATGGGTCACGCAGGCGCAGTTCGCCGGCTACTACGTGGCCGAGGCCAAGGGCTTCTATGCCGAGGAGAACCTCGACGTGACGATCCTGCCGGGCGGGCCGGACATCGCGCCGGAGCAGGTGATCGCCGGCGGCGGCGCCGACGTGATCACCACCTGGATGGCCGCGGGCCTGGCCGCGCGCGAACGCGGCGTGGCGCTGGTGAACATCGCGCAGCCCTTCAAGAGCCAGGGCCTGTCCTTCGTCTGCCGCAAGGATCTGGGCGTCGAGACGGTGGCGGACTTCCCGGGCAAGACGCTTGGGGTGTGGTTCTTCGGGAACGAATATCCGTTCTACGCCTGGATGGCCTCGCTCGGGCTGGCGACCGACGGTTCGGCGGGCGGCGTGACCGTGCTCAAGCAGGCCTTCGACGTCGAGGCGCTGCTGAACGGACAGGCCCAGTGCATCAGCGTGATGACCTACAACGAATACGGCCAGGTGCTGGATGCGGGCTATACTCCTGACCAGCTCTCGTTCTTCAGCTATGCCGACCAGGGGGTGCGGGTGCTGGAGGACGGGCTCTATGTGCTCGAGGACCGGCTGTCGGACCCGGCCTTTGCCGACAAGATGGTGCGCTTCGTGCGCGCGAGCATGAAGGGCTGGAAATACGCCGAGGAGAACCCGGAAGAGGCCGCACAGATCGTCGTCGATGCCGACCAGACGGGACTCCAGACGCTGGAACACCAGACCTACATGATGGGCGAGATCGCCAAGCTGACCGCCGGATCGAACGGCGCGCTCGACCCCGCCGATTTCGAGGCGACGGTCGCGGCGCTTCTGGCGGCCGTCAGCCCGGACAACCCGGCGATCACCAAGGCCCCCGACGCCGGCGCATGGACGGCGGCGATCACGGACGCGGCGCTGAACTGAGCATCGGCGCGTGAACGGGGGGGCGCGGCGGGGTGACCTGCCGCGCCCCTTTCCCATGCGGAGGATGACCGCTCGCGCTTCCCTCCGCGCGAGGGGAAGGGCGGCGCCGGGGCGCGCCCGGCACAGCCTTCCATCGCGGGCGCACCGGCCCTAGACTGCCGCACATCTCGTGCCGAGACCGGAGGTTCAGGGCATGGCCGTCACCGCGCTGACCGGCGCGCGCATCAGGGCGCAGCGCGAGCGCCTGGGGATGCGGCAGGCGGATCTGGCGCGGCGGGCCGGCATCTCGGGCAGCTACCTGAACCTGATCGAGCACGACCGTCGCCGCGTCGGCGGCGACCTCTTGGCGCGGCTTGCCGGTGCGCTTGGCGTCAGCGGCGCGGTCCTGGCCGAGGGCGACGGCGGCGGTCTGGTCGAGGAGATGCGGGCGGCGGCGGCTGCCATGGCCGTGCAGGGGCCGGGGCCGGCGGTCGAACTGGACCGCGCCGAGGAATTCGTGGGCCGCCTGCCCGGATGGGCCGCGCTGGTCGCCTCGCAGGCCCGGCGGATCGCCCAGCTGGAACGCCTGGCCGAGGCGCTGAATGACCGCATCGGCCACGACCCCCACCTGTCTGCCGCACTGCACGAGGTGCTGAACGCCGCCGCCTCGGTCCGGTCCACCGCCGCGATCCTGGCCGAGGGCGACGAGGTTCCGCCCGCCTGGCGCGCGACCTTCACGGCGAACCTGGCCACCGACAGCGACCGGCTGGCGGCGGGGGCCGAGGCGCTGGTCGCCTATCTCGACGCGGCCGAGGGCGATGCCGCGGCGCTGGGCGCCTCGGCGCATGACGAACTGGCCGACTGGCTGGCGTCGCGCGGCTGGCACCTGCCGGAACTGGAGCCGGGGGGCACCGGGGTGAGGGCTATGGCGGCAGGCGTGGCGCAGCTTGCTGCAGCGACCGCCCGGGCGCTGGCGCGCGACTGGCTGGCGACGGCCGCGCGCGATGCCGCGGCCATGCCGCTGGCGCAGGTGACGGCGGCGCGGGCGGCGCCGGGGGGCGACGACCCGGTCAGGATCGCCGCGCAGTTCGGCGTGGGGCCGGTCGCGGCGATGCGGCGGCTGGCCATGCTGCCCGGCGCAGCCGAGGGTCTGGTGATCTGCGATGCATCCGGCGCCGTGACCTTCCGCAAGCCGGTGGCGGGCTTTCCGATGCCGCGCGGGGATGGCGCGGCCTGCCCGCTCTGGCCGCTCTATGCGGCACTGGGTCGGCCGATGCAGCCGGTGGTCGCGCTGGTCGAACTGCCCGGACCGCCGCTGCGGCGGTTCCGCGCGCGGGCCTTCTGCGAACCCGCCTTTCCCGCGGGCGCCGCCGGCCCCGAGCTGCGGACGGCGGCGATGCTGCTGGAACCGATGCCCGCAGGTGCCCCCCCGGCGGAGGATGTGCTTGCCGTGGGCGGGGCCTGCCGCATCTGCCCGCGCGACGCCTGCCCGGCCCGGCGCGAGCCCGCGGTCCTGACCGCTGCCGGCGCGGCGAGCGCGGCGCGCATCGGCCAGGCGGGCGGATGAGGTCGGGGAAAGGCCGGTTCGGGGGGCTTGGCAGCGCCGGCGGTTTTCCGCCATAGTCGCGGGAAGGGGGCGCGCAAGGCCCCGGCCTGCGGGGGAGGCGGGCATGGCAGCGACCGAAGGGGCGCCGGGGCAGCAAACGACGGGCGGGGCCTCGGCCCGCGCGCGCCGCGTTCTGGTGATCGAGGACGAGACCAACATCGCCGAGGCGATCCGCTTCATCCTGGGCCGCGACGGCTGGGAGGTGTCGGTGCATGGCCGCGGCGACGATGCGCTGGCGGCGGTGGGTGCGACGGCGCCCGACCTGCTGGTTCTCGACGTGATGCTGCCCGGCTGCTCGGGCCTTGACGTGCTGGCGGCGCTGCGCGCCGACCCGGACCTGGCCGGCCTGCCGGTCCTTGTCCTGACGGCGCGTGGCCGCGGCATCGACCGGGCGGTGGCGATGGCGGCCGGCGCCGATGCCTTCTTGGCCAAGCCCTTCGTCAATGCCGATTTCCTGTCGGCGGTGCGGACGCTGGCCGCCCCCGGGGCCGCCGCGAGGGCCGCCGAATGACGCGCGGTCCGATGTTCGTCGAAGCCGGGCGCTACCGCCGCCGCAGGCTGCGCGATGCGGCGCGGATGCTGCCGGTCTTCGGCGCCTTCCTGGTTCTTCTGCCAATCCTCTGGGCGCCCGCGCTGACCGAACGGCGCGACACCGCGCCCGACGGCATCTACCTGTTCGCCGTCTGGGCGGTGCTGATCCTGGCCGCCTTTGCCATGGCGCGGCCGCTGTCACGCACGGAACAGGACGGGGCGCCGCCGGGCGCCGACGAGGACTGACCCGGTGCCCTTCAACCTGCTGGTCCTCGCCTCGCTCGCCTATGTGGTGTTCCTGTTCGCGGTGGCCTTCCTGGTCGAGCGGCGGGCCAGCGCCGGGCGGATCGGCTGGCTGCGCAGCCCGCTGATCTACACGCTGTCGCTGTCGGTCTACTGCACCGCCTGGACCTTCTACGGGGCGGTCGGATACGCCGCGCGCTCGGGGCTCGAGTTCCTGACGATCTACCTCGGCCCCACGCTGGTCTTCGTCGGCTGGTGGTGGTTCCTGCGCAAGCTGGTGCGGATCGGGCGGCGCGAGCGCGTGACCTCGATCGCCGACCTGATCTCCAGTCGCTTCGGCAAGTCGAACCTCCTGGGTGTCATCGTCACGCTGATCTGCGTGCTGGCCTCGACCCCCTACATCGCGCTGCAGCTGCAATCGGTCACGCTGTCCTTCGGGGTCTTCGTGCAGGATGCACCCGAGGGGTTCCGTGGCGATGCAGGGGCCACCGCCGTCTGGGTGGCGGCGGGGCTCGCGGTGTTCACCATCCTTTTTGGCACCCGCAACCTCGATGCCAACGAGCAGCACACCGGCGTCGTCACCGCCATCGCGGTCGAGGCGGTGGTCAAGCTGGTGGCGCTGGTTGCGGTCGGGGTCTGGGTGGTCTGGGGGCTGGCGGGGGGACCGGCCGACATCGTGGCGCGCATCGACGAAAGCCGCATCGCCGACTGGAACCTGCAGCCGGGCCGCTGGGCCGGCCTTCTGTTCTGCGCCGGCGCCGCCGTCATCTGCCTGCCGCGGATGTTCCAGGTGCTGGTGGTCGAGAACGCGGACGAGCGCCACCTCGCCACGGCGTCCTGGGCATTCCCCGCCTATCTGTTCGCCATGTCGCTGTTCGTCGTTCCCATCGCCGTGGTGGGGCTGGAACGAATGCCCGAGGGGGCCAACCCCGACATGTTCGTGCTGACGCTGCCCTTGTCCGAGGGGCAGGGGGCGCTGGCGATGCTGGCCTTCCTGGGCGGGTTTTCCAGCGCCACATCGATGGTCATCGTCGAGGCCATCGCGCTGGCCACGATGGTGTCGAACCACGTGGTGATGCCGATCTGGCTGCGGCTGAGGCCGGGGGCGGCGGTGTCGGGCGACGTGCGGCGGCTGGTCCTGAACGCGCGGCGCTTCTCGATCGCGGCGG
>DAOLBY010000177.1:0-7079 GCA_035324325.1 Paracoccaceae bacterium
GGGCCGGGCGGAAGGCTGGCCGCTGGCGCTGACCCGCGCCTCGGCCGTTGCCGACGGCCTCACGGCGCGGGCCGCGGCGCGGGGGATAGACCTGGCCGTGCGGGCCGACCCGCTGATCCTGCGTTGCAACGGCTTCGAGGTGATCGCGCTGATGGACCGGGCGCTGGCGGGCCTGAGCGCCCGCGGGCAGGCCGCGGCCCCGGCCTTCGAGGCCGAGGAGGACGACGCCGACGCCCGGCTGCGCCTGACCTGGGACGGCGCGGCGCTGGCCGTCGCCGATCTGGAGCGCTGGCTGGCCGAGCCACTCGACCCCGCCATGCCCGAGGTGACGGGTCGCACGGTGCTGGCAACGCATGCCACCGAATGCTGGCCCGAACCCGCGGGGCAGGGGCGGCAGGCGCTGACCCTGCCGGTGCGCGCCGCCCGCCGCGCGGTACGCCGGCCCGCCCCCATCGCCCGCGCCGTGGTCTATGACTTCGAGCTCCTATCCAAGGCGCGCAACGCCGCAGTGGCCGACAGCCGTCTGGCCGACCTCACCTATGTCGTCTTCGACACCGAGACGACGGGCCTGCTGCCCGACCAGGGTGACGAGATCGTGCAGATTGCCGCCGTGCGCATCGTCAACGGCCGGCGGGTGGAGGGCGAGGTCTTCGACACGCTGGTGAACCCCGGCCGGCCGATTCCCGCCGCCTCGACCGAGGTGCATGGCATCACCGGGGCGATGGTGGCCGAGGCGCCGGGCATCGACGAGGTCGGCCGCGGCTTCCACCGCTTTGCCGAGGGTGCGGTGCTGATCGCCCACAACGCGCCCTTCGACATGCAGTTCCTGCGCCGCCACGAGGCGGCGATGGGGGTGCGCTTCGACCATCCGATCCTCGACACGGTGCTGTTGTCGGCGGTGGTCTATGGCCAGGCCGAGACGCACAGCCTGGACGCGCTGACCCATCGCCTCGGCATCACGATCCCCGAGGAGGCGCGCCATACCGCCATCGGTGACACGGTGGCGACGGCGGATGCCTTCCTGAAGCTCCTGCCGATGCTGACGGGGCGGGGGCTGGTCACCTTCGGCGAGGTTCTGGCCGAGGTGCGCCGGCACGGGCGACTGCTGAAGGACCTGAACTGAGGTCGCGCCTGCGCCGGCCCTGCGCGCCCCTTCCCATCCTTCCCGCACGAAGCGGGCGGGAGCCGCCCCGGGGCAGAGGTGCGCGCCCGCCACCCGCGCGGCCGCCTAGCGCGCAGATTCCGCTTGAAATCCGGCTCACCCGGGCGCATACGCCCCCCGCAGCCCGCCCCCCCGTGCGGGCCGGAACCCATTGCGGAGAGACCATGGCCAAGGAAGACATCCTCGAATTCCCCGGTGTCGTGAAGGAACTCCTGCCCAACGCGACGTTCAGGGTCGAGCTCGAGAATGGCCATGAACTGATCGCCACGATGGCCGGCAAGATGCGAAAGAACCGCATCCGCGTGCTGGCCGGCGACAAGGTGCAGGTCGAGATGACGCCCTATGACCTGACCAAGGGCCGCATCAACTACCGCTTCAAGTGACCCCCACGCCCGGCGACGGCGGGCGCCCGCGCCTGATCCTCGGCTCGGCCAGCCCGCGGCGGCTTGAACTGCTGGCCGCCCTGGGCCTGGTGCCCGACGCGGTCAGCCCCCCCGACATCGACGAGACCCCGCAGAAGGCCGAACTGCCCCGCGCCTACTGTTTGCGGCTGGCGGCGGAAAAGGCGCAGGCGGTCGCGGCCGGCCCCGATGACGTGGTGCTCTGCGCCGACACGACCGTGGCGCTCGGACGCCGCATCCTTGGCAAGCCTGCCGACGTGGCCGAGGCGGCGGCCTTCCTGATCGCCCTGTCGGGGCGGCGGCATCAGGTCATCACGGCGATCGCGGTGCGTCGGGGCGACCGGCTGCGGCTGCGCGACAGCGTGTCGGTGGTGCGCTTCAAGCGGCTGTCGGATGCGGAACTGAACGGCTATCTGGCCTGCGGCGAATGGCAGGGCAAGGCCGGCGGCTACGGCATCCAGGGCCGGGCGGCGGCCTTCATCCCGTGGATTTCGGGCAGCTACAGCGGCATCGTGGGCCTGCCGCTGGCGGAAACCGCGTCGCTGCTGGCGGCAGCGGGGCTGGACCCCTGGGGGGCTGCATGAAGGGTCGGATCGTCCTTCTGGACCATGTGCGGGGCCGGCCGGCGGCGGCGCTGATGGTCGAAGGCCGGCTGGAGGATCTGCTGGTCGATCCCGCCGACGACAGCCTGTTGCCCGGCGCGATCTGCCGCGCGCTGCCCGACCGGCCGGTGAAGGGGCTCGGCGGCATGTTCGTGAAACTGCCTGGCGGCGCGCAGGGCTTCCTGCGCCAGACCGACGGCGTGGCGCCGGGCCGCGCGCTGGTCGTGCAGGTCACCGGACCGGCCGAACCCGGCAAGGCCTTGCCCGTCACCACGCGGCTGCTGTTCAAGGGGCGGCTGGCCATCGTCACCCCCGGCGCGCCGGGCCTCAACATCTCGCGCCGGGTGCGGGACGAGGGGTTGCGGAACGAACTTCAGGCGCTGGCCGAGGCCGGGATGGCAGGCGCCGACCGCACGCACGGGCTGATCCTGCGCTCGGCCGCGGCGTTCACCGACCCCGGGGACGTGGCCGAGGACATCGCCGCCATGCGCGGGCTGGCCGCCGCCGTGGTGGCCGACCTGACGGGCGGGCCGGAACTCCTGGTCGAGGGCGCGGGCGCGCATGAGACCGCCTGGCGCGACTGGGCCGACCCCGCGCCGGACGCGGTCGAGGAGGGCACGTTCGAGGCCCATGACATCCCCGCCCGGATCGACGAAGGGCTGGCGCCGCGCGTGGCGCTGCCCGGCGGGGCGCATATGTGGGTCGAGCCGACGAAGGCGCGGGTGGCGGTGGACGTGAACACCGGCCCCGACACCTCGCCCGCGGCCGGCCTGAAGGCCTCGGTCGCGGCGGCCCGCGACCTGCCGCGGCAGTTGCGGCTGCGGGGCCTGGGCGGACAGGTGGCGGTCGATTTCGCCCCCGTGCCGAAGAAGGAGCGTGCGGTGCTCGACCAGGTGCTGCGCGCGGCCTTCAAGGCCGACGGGTCCGAGGCGACGGCCCTGGGCTTCGGGCCGCTGGGGTTGTACGAGCTGACGCGGCGGCGCGACCGGCTGCCGCTGGCGGCGGTGCTGGCGGGAGGGGCGGAATGACGGGCGGTGGCTGCCCCGTCTGCGGCAAGCTTGCGGCTCCGGCCTACCGCCCCTTCTGCTCGCGCCGCTGCGCCGACGTGGATCTCGGGCGCTGGCTGGGCGGGCACTACCGCCTGCCCGGGCCGCCGGCCGAGGGCGACGAGGCGCCACAGGCCGAGGGCGAGCGCTGAGGCGCGCCGGTTTTTTGGCCCGCCCCTCTGGACAGCCCCCGCGCCCTCGGCTATCCCGCCCCTCGCACCCGCGCTGCGGTTTCCGCTGCGGGACCGGGGCCCAGATAGCTCAGTTGGTAGAGCAGCGGATTGAAAATCCGCGTGTCGCTGGTTCGATTCCGGCTCTGGGCACCACTTCAACAACTTTTGCTGTTTAATTTGTTGCACTTAGGTGCAACTACGGGTTCTGTGGCCACCCTTCTAACCACCTTTGATCGGGCAATGCCCCGGTCTGCTATGGAGAGGTGAGGCTCAAGCATTGCTTGGTAGACCGAGCGTCTCCTGCCGGTTTACAAACGCGTGGCGGGTGGTCAGCCCTGCTTTTTCAACATGGCTATCAGGAATGGTTGCACCGGAGCAGATTGCGCGCGCCAAGATCGACAGTCTGCTGTCGGACGCTGGTTGGCTGCTACAAGATCGCGACCGCATGAACCGCACGGCGGCCTTGGGCGTTGCCGTCAGAGAGTTCCACCTTTCTGCCGGACCTTGCGACTACCTTCTGTTTGTCGATGGAAAGGCTGCTGGTGTCATTGAAGCGAAGAAAGCAGGCGTGACCCTAAGCGGCGTTGCCGAGCAGTCCGAAAAGTACATGGGGAAGCTGCCTGACCACCTGGCACGGTGGGCCGACACATTGCGCTTCGACTATGAAAGCACCGGTGACGAAACCTTCTTTCGCGACATGCGGGACCCAAAGCCAAGGTCGCGCAGACTGTTCGCATTCCACCAACCCGAGACGCTTCTCGCATGGCTGAAGGACGACGCGACGCTGAGGCAGCGTGTCCAAACGCTTCCGGAGCTTGACCGACGGGGGCTGCGGGATTGCCAGATCGACGCCGTCACGGAACTGGAAAAATCACTCGCCGCAGACCGGCCCCGTGCGCTAATCCAGTTAGCAACCGGCGCAGGGAAGACCTTCACGGCCTGCACCTTCTCTTACCGTCTGATCCGCCATGGTGGCGCAAAGCGCATCCTCTTCCTGGTCGACCGGAACAACCTTGGCGACCAGACGCTGAAGGAGTTTCAAAACTTCCTGCCGCCCGGCGCAGCAAACCGTTTCACAGACACCTACATCGTCCAGCACTTGCATTCGCACCGCATCGACCCCGACGCAAAGGTGGTCATCACGACCATCCAGCGCCTGTACTCCATGCTGAAGGGGCAGGACCTTGATGCAGCCGACGAAGAGGCTTCTGCGTTCGAGACCTGGCAGGGGGCAGACGGTGAGGTGCCGCCTCTGACCTACAACCCGGCCATTCCCGTCGAGACATTTGACTTCATCGTGACAGACGAATGTCACCGGTCGATCTATGGCCTGTGGCGGCAAGTCCTTGAGTACTTTGACGCGTCCATTATCGGCCTAACGGCGACGCCCTCCCTGCACACGCTGGGCTTTTTCAACCGCAACCTTGTCGCGGAATACCCCTATGAACGGTCCGTCGCGGACGGGGTGAATGTCGGCTATGAGGTCTACCGCATCCGCACCCGAGTCACCGAGGACGGTGGCAGCGTCGAGGCGGCGGGCTTTCAGGTGCCTGTGCGGGACAAGCGGACGCGCGCGGTGCGGTACCGGGAACTGGACGCAAACCTTGAGTACACAGGGCAGGAACTGGACAACTCGGTCGTCAACCCGAACCAGATCAGGACCGTCCTGCAGACCTACCGCGACCGGGTGTTTACCGAGCTTTTCCCCGAGCGGTCGGGCGATTGGCTGCCCAAGACGCTGATCTTTGCCAAGGACGACAACCATGCCGAGGAAATTGTCCATGCCGTGCGCGAGGTCTTTGGCGAGGGCAACGACTTTGCCAAGAAGATCACCTACCGCAACACCGGTGAGGACCCCAAGACGCTGATCAAAGCCTTCCGGGTTGACCCCTTTCCGCGCGTTGCCGTCACAGTGGATATGATCGCCACGGGCACCGACATCAAACCCGTCGAAGTCCTGATCTTCATGCGCGACGTCAAGTCCGAGGGATACTACGAGCAGATGAAGGGCCGGGGGGTGCGGACCATCCCTGATGCCGACCTACGCGCCGTCACGCCCGACGCCAAGACCAAGACCCGTTTCGTCCTGATCGACGCGGTCGGTGTGTCCGAGACGCGAAAGTCCGCGTCGCAACCGCTGGAACGCAAACGGTCGGTCAGCTTTGACGCCCTGATCGACCAGATTGCGCAGGGTCGCCGGGATGAGGATGCGCTGTCATCCCTTGCCGCCCGCCTGGCCGCCCTTGACCGCAGTCTGGAGGATGACGACCGCAGGCGCGTGGCGGACCTGACCGGCGGCAAGACCCCGCGCGACCTGGCCAATGCGCTTCTGGATGCCATCGACCCCGATGAACAGGCGGCGGCCACCCTGCGCGCGCACGGCCCCATGACGACGCCGGACCAGGAGGCGGCGGTGATTGCCGCGCTGGTGGATACTGCTTGCCAGCCGCTGAATGACCCCGACCTGCGCGACCTGCTGAAGCGGCTGAAGCAAAAGACCGAGCAGATCATTGACGAGGTCACGATAGATGAGCTGCGCAGTGCCGGGTTTGACCTGCGCCGCGCCGGTGAAGTTGTGACGTTCTTCCGCGACTTCATTGAGGCCAACCGCGACCGGTTGACGGCGCTGCAGGTGATCTACAACCAACCGCGCGGGCGGCAAAGGCTGACCTATGCGGCTGTACGGGAGCTTGTGGAGGCCCTTACCGCCCCGCCCCGCTACCTGACCACCGCCAACGTCTGGCAGGCCTTCCGGCGGCTGGACGGCGCGCGTGTGCGGGGTGCGCCGGTGGACGACCAGTTGACCGAGGTGGTCAGCCTGGTGCGTTTCGCCCTTGGGCAGGAAGAGACCCTGGAACCCTTTGCCGACAAGGTGGAACAGCGGTTCAACCTTTGGCTGGGGCGTCAGAAAAAGGCCGGGCGGGATTACTCTGACGACCAGACCGGGTGGCTGCGGGCCATCGCGTCGCTTATAGCCGCCAATGCCGAGATTGGCCCGCGCGACTTCATCGAAGCGCCCAGCCTGACAGGACGTGGCGGCATCGTGGCCGCGCGCAGGGCGTTCGGAGAGGGGCTGACAGACATGCTGGATGACCTGCAGGGGGCGTTGGTCGCGTGAAGGATGACTACCAATTGCCCCCTTCTTGGCGGATGGCCACGCTAAAGGACATCGGAGAAATTGTGTCGGGGGGCACCCCAAGCACCAAAGACAGCGCGAATTTCGACGGTGCGATTCCATGGGTAACGCCTGCGGACCTTACCGGCTACACAGCGAAGCTGATTTCGCGCGGGCGCAGGAACATCAGCAAGCAGGGTCTCGGTCAATCGTCAGCTCGCATCTTGCCAAAAGGCGCGGTTCTGTTTTCTTCAAGGGCACCAATTGGTTACGTCGCTATCGCCGCTGGTGAGCTAGCCACGAATCAAGGCTTCAAAAACCTCATCCTCACGCCCAACGTGGAACCTGACTATGTCTATTTCTACCTCAGGAACGCAAAGCGGCTAGCGGAAGCCCATGCAAGCGGGACAACGTTCAAGGAAATCTCTGGAGCGAGGTTTGCTCAACTACCCATACCGGTGCCCCCTCTTGCTGAACAACGCCGCATTGTCGAGAGGATCGAGACGCTCTTCGCCCGGCTGGAAAAGGGGGAAGAGGCGGTGCGGCAGGTGCAGGGGCTTTTGCGGCGCTATCGCCAGTC
>DAOLBY010000178.1:0-2575 GCA_035324325.1 Paracoccaceae bacterium
GCCCCGGGTGGCGAGGTCGCGGCGCACCAGGGCCTCGCGGTGAACGCCGTCGCCGCCGAGGGCGTTGCCGAAGGCCCGGCCGAGCGGCTGGTGCTCGCCCCGCGGCCGGTGGACCTTGCCGAAGAGGACGCGCCCGGCCTGACCGCCCCGCTGCCCCTGCCGGTCTCGTCGCGCGCCGAAGGGTCGGTGGCCCTGGCGCTGCCGCCGCTGGACGATGCGCCCCCCGCCGCCATGCCTACGCAGGAAGATGCCATTGCCGCCGCGCTGGCCGAGGCGCTCGGCGAGGATCCGGCGATCGGGGCCGGGGCGCTGGCCGGACAGATGACGCCGCTCTCGGGCGATCTGGAGGCCGCGGCGCCCCGCCTGCGCGTCGCCCCCACGATGCCGCGCGGCGCCTTTGTGACCGCCGTGCGCCCGCGCCCGCGCCCCGGCAGCATCGCCGGCCCGGCCGTCGCCCGCCTGGATGCCGATCCGGTGGCCGTGGTCGTCCCCGCCGCCGCAGGCCCCGCGCGCGAGGTCGCGCCCGACACGCTCGGGTCCGGCGCACGGCTGGTGCAGCTGGGTGCCTTCGACACGCCCGAGGCCGCGCGCGCCGAATGGGACCGCGTGGCGCTGCGCTTTTCCGACCTGATGGACGGCAAGGGCCGCGTCGTGCAGGAGGCGCAGTCCGGCGGTCGCGCCTTCTGGCGCCTGCGCGCCGAGGGCTTCGCGACCGAGGCCGATGCGCGCCGCTTCTGCGCCGCGCTCCTGGCCGAACAGACCTCCTGCATCCCGGTCACGCTGCGATGACGGCACCGGCGCGCGGCGCGGCCATCCTCGGTTGCGCCGGCACCGCGCTTGCCGCCGACGAGGCGGCCTTCTTCCGGGACGCCGATCCCTTCGGCTTCATCCTGTTCGCGCGCAATGTCGAAGGCCCCGCGCAGTTGCGGCGCCTGACCGGCGATCTGCGCGAGGCCGTCGGCTGGTCGGCCCCCGTCTTCGTGGACCAGGAAGGCGGCCGGGTGCAGCGTCTGGGCCCGCCGCACTGCCGCCGCTGGACACCGCCGCTGGTGCTGGCCCAGGCTGCCGGCCCGCGGGCGCCGCGCGCCTTCTGGCTGCGCGGCCGGCTCATCGCGCACGAACTCCGCGCCGCCGGGATCGACGGCAACTGCGTGCCCTGCCTCGATATCGCGCGGCCCGACACCCACCCGTTCCTGATGAACCGCTGCCTCGGGACCGACGCCGCGCAGGTTGCCGCCAACGGCCGCGCCTTTGCAGGGGCCCATCTGGCGGGGGGCGTCCTGCCGGTGATGAAGCACATGCCGGGCCACGGGCGCGGACGGACCGACAGCCACCACGCGCTGCCCTTCACGCCCGCGTCGCTGGCCGACCTGACGGCGACCGATTTCGCGCCCTTCGCCGCACTGGCCGACCTGCCCATCGGCATGACCGCGCATATGGTGTTCGAGGCAGTGGACCCGCTGCCGGCCACCACCTCGGCCGCGATCGTGGCGCTGATCCGGCACCGCATCGCGTTCCAGGGCCTCCTGATGACCGACGACATCTCGATGAATGCGCTGTCGGGCGACGTGGGCGCGCGCGCCTCCGCGGCCGTCACCGCCGGCTGCGACCTGGTCCTGCATTGCAACGGCAAGCGGGCCGAGATGGAGGCTGCGGTCGCCGGCGCCGGCCGCCTGTCCGCCCCCGCCGCGGCCCGGGCCGGCCGCGCGCTCGACGCCCGGCGCATCCCCGACCCGATTGACATCGCCGCCCTCGAGGCCGAGTTTCGAGGGGCCGCTCGACCTGCTCCTGACCCTGTCGCGCAGCCAGAAGGTCGACCTGCGCCGCATCTCGGTCCTCCAACTGGCCGAACAATACCTCGGCTTCGTCGAACAGGCCCGCGCGCTGCGCATCGAACTGGCGGCCGATTACCTGGTGATGGCCGCCTGGTTGGCCTATCTCAAGTCGCGCCTTCTTCTGCCGCCCGACCCCGCCGACGACGGTCCGAGCGCCGAGGACATGGCGGCGCACCTGGCGTTCCAGCTGGAGCGGCTCCAGGCCATGCGCGAGGCCGCGGCGGCGCTGATGGCGCGCGACCGGCTGGGGCGCGACACCTTCGCCCGCGGCCTGCCCGAGGATGTGGCGGCGCGGCGCACTGTGCGGCACACCGCCGGCCTTCTCGACCTGATGCGCGCCTATGCCCGCATCCGCACGAAGGACGAGTTCCGCCCCTATGCCTTCGACCGGCAGGACGTCTTCACGATGGAGGCCGCGCTCGACCGGCTGCGCGGGCTGGTCGGCCAGGCCGCGCGCTGGACCGAACTGTCCGCCTTCCTGCCCGACGGCTGGGGCGCCACGCCCGCGCGCCGCCGCTCGGCCGCCGCCTCGCATTTTGCCGCCGTCCTCGAACTCGCCAAGCGGGGCGACGTGGAACTCCGGCAGGACGGCAGCTTCGCGCCGCTCCAGCTGCGCCGCCGCCCGTCGGCCACCGGGGGCGCAGCATGACCGAGACCCCCGAGCCCGGCCTGTTCGCGGCGCCGCCGCTGGCCGAACAGGAACGCATGGTCGAGGCGATGCTGTTTGCCAGCGCCGAGCC
>DAOLBY010000178.1:2585-4513 GCA_035324325.1 Paracoccaceae bacterium
CATGACGATCAGATGGCGGCCACGCTCTGCGCGCTGGCGGCGGCCGGCGGCCGGATCGCCATGCAACATTACGGCCGGGTTGGCGCGGTCACCGCCAAGGCAGATTCGAGCCCGCTGACCGCGGCCGACCTCGCCAACCGCCTGCCGCATGGCTGCGACGCGGCCGAGGCGCTGGTCACGCTGGCCCGGCGCTACGAGGGGCGCGGCGTCAACCTCGTGCGCCGGGGCGAGGGCTGGGCCTTCCGCACCGCCCCCGACCTCGGGCACCTGATGGCGCGCGAGGTGGTCGAGACGCGCAAGCTGTCCCGCGCGGCGATCGAGACGCTGGCGATCGTGGCCTACCACCAGCCCGTCACGCGCACCGAGATCGAGGAAATCCGCGGCGTCGCCGTCAGCCGCGGCACGGTGGACCTGCTGATGGAGATGGACTGGATCCGCCTCGGCCGCCGCCGCATGACCCCGGGCCGCCCCGTGACCTTCGTGACCACGCAGGCCTTCCTTGACCATTTCGGTCTCGAATCGCCGCGCGACCTGCCGGGATTGAAGGATCTGCGCGCGGCGGGCCTGCTCGACGGACGGCCGGGGCCGGGACAGGGCGAGGCCCTCGCCGGGGACGAGGATGCCGATGCCGCCGCCGGCCAGAGCGAGCTTTTCGAGGATTGACGCAATGAACCTGAATGGCCTGATCCGCATGATCGTCAACATGGTGCTGCGCCGCGGGATCGGGGCGATGACGAAACCCGCCGCGGGCACGAAACGCCGTGGCGCCGCCGCACCGGGGCAGGCACCCGACCCTGCCGCCACCGCCCGGGAGACGGCCAAGCGCGCCCGGCAGGCCGCCCGCATCACCCGCAAACTGGGACGGTAGGGGAGCGTCGCCCCCCTGCCACGCCGTCACAGGCGGAACTGCTTGGCCAGTTTCAGCCCCTGGCCCTGGTAGTTCGAGGCGATCCCCTGACCATAGAGCGCCTCGGGCACCGCCGCCATGCGCTCATAGACCAGGCGCCCCACGACCTGCCCGTGTTCGAGCAGGAAAGGGGCCTCGTGGCAGCGCACCTCGAGCACGCCGCGGCTGCCCGCGCCGCCGGCCGCCGCCCAGCCGAAGCCCGGATCGAAGAAGCCCGCGTAGTGCACGCGGAACTCGCCCACCATGGCGAGGTAGGGCGCCATCTCGGCCGCATGGTCGGGCGGGATGGTGACCGCCTCGCGGCTGACGAGGATGTAGAAGGCCCCGGGGTCGAGGATGACCTGCCCGTCCTCGGCATGGACCTCTTCCCAGAAGGCGCGGGCGGGATAATGGCCGATGCGGTCGAGGTCGATGACCCCCGTATGCGGCTTTGCCCGCCAGCCGGCGATGCCGCCGCCCGCGGGCCGCAGGTCCACCGAGAAGCCCAGGCCGCCGTCGATCACCGCGGGGCCGTCCACCAGCGGCGTGGCGGCATGGAGGGCGGCCAGCGCGGCATCGTCCAGCCGTGCCTCGCCCGTGCGCAGGCGCAGCTGGTTCAGCCTCTGTCCCGCCCGGACCTTGACCGAAAAGGACCGCGGGCAGACCTCGGCCCAGAGCGGGCCGTCATAGCCCTCGGGGATGCGGTCGAACTCGGTGCCCCCATCGGTGATCGTGCGTGTCAGGAGGTCGAGCCGCCCGGTGGAGGACTTGGCGTTCGCCCCCCCCGCGATGCCCGCCGGCAGGGCCAGCCGCTCCATCAGCGGCACGACATAGACGCAACCCTTCTCGAGCACCGCACCCTCGGGTGCCGTCAGGTCGATGCGGTGCATCGCCCAAGCCTCCAGCCGCGCGGCCACCGTGCGGCCCTGACCGGCGAGGAACGAGGCCCGCACCCGCCAGGCGACCGGGCCGAGCCGCAGGTCGAGGCTGGCGGGCTGGATCTGGGCCGGGGCGAAAGGCACATCGGCGGCAATGGCACCGG
>DAOLBY010000178.1:4576-6646 GCA_035324325.1 Paracoccaceae bacterium
CCCTGCGCGGGCAGGACGCCGGGTCCGGTCGGGATCATGCGGTCGCGCCCCTCCGGACGGAAACCGCCCGCGCGTCGATGCCGACGGCGGGCGGATTTCGGTGATGGTCGGGCCGGCGAGATTCGAACTCGCGACCTTCCGCCCCCCAGACGGACGCGCTAACCAGGCTGCGCCACGGCCCGACGCGCGGGATACATACAGGCTTTGAGGGCCGGGGCAAGCGGGAAAGCGGAAGGCCGAAGAGGCGACGCGAAGGCAATGGCATGGCGCGGATCAGCGCCGCGTCAGCCCGGCCCGCGCCGCCATGGCGGCGCGCAGCACGGCCATCCGGTCGCGCAGCGGCCCGATCTCGGCGGCCCGGGCGGCCAGCGCGCCGGGCGGCAGGGCGCGCAGCCGGGCGGCCAGCGTCGGGCGCTCGCCGGCCGCGTCGTCGCCGGCGGCGGGCGGTGCCGCCGGTCCCGATGGCGCTGCGGGCTTGGCCGAAAACAGTGGCAGGTCCTCCCCGGGGGCGGGCCCGACGGGCGGGGCGGCATCCGCGGCGGGTTCTCGTGCGGCGGGTTCCGGTTCGGCGGGGGCCGCCGCCACCGCAGCGGGCCGATCGACGGCCGCGTCCCGCGCATCCGCCGCCGCGGCATCCGCCGCGGAATCCGCCGCGTCCTCGGCACCGTCCTCCAGCAACGCATCAAGATCGATGTCGAGGTCGGGGACCGCATCCTGGTCGCCCGCCAGCCCCGCGACATGCCGCACGCCCTGTTCGCGCAGCACCTTCTGCACGCCGCGGATCGTCATCCCCTCGTCGTGCAGAAGCCGCCGGATGCCGGCCAGCAGCGCCACGTCGGACGGACGGTAGTAGCGCCGCCCGCCGGCCCGCTTCACGGGGCGGATCTGCGGGAACCGGCTTTCCCAGAAGCGCAGCACATTCGCCGGGGTCTCCAGCACCTCGGCGACTTCGCTGATGGTGCGGAAGGCGTCGGGCGACTTGTCCACGCGCCGCTACCCCCGCGCCTACTTCTTCGCCCCGCCCGCGACGCGATCCTTCCTGAGATGCGAGGGGCGGCAGGTCAGCACCCGGCGCGGCGAGATCGGAACCTCGTCGCCGGTCTTGGGGTTGCGGCCGACGCGGGCCGACTTGTCGCGGATCGAGAAGGTGCCGAAGGACGAGATCTTGACCGTCTCGCCGCCGGCCAGCGCATCCGACATGTGCTGGAGCACGCTTTCGACAAGCTGCGCGCTTTCGTTGCGGCTGAGGCCCACCTCGCGGAACACCGCCTCGCTCAGGTCCATCCGCGTCAAGGTCTTGTCGCTCATCGCATCCCCCCTGATTTTGGGACAGGATGCGACGGGCGGAAATGCGAGTCAATATCAGGGGCTTGGGCCACGTTCTTAAACGCGGGTTTTCGCGGGCGGACCGGGCCGGGCGGGGTGCGGAACCTGTGACAGGTTCCGCGCCGTTTCCCGTCACGGGAAACGGTCCGGTTTCCGTCACGGAAACCGGCTACCAGCGCAGGACGACCGCGCCCCAGGCCAGGCCGCCGCCGATCGCCTCGGTCACGATCAGGTCGCCCCGGGCGATCTGGCCGCGTGCCTGCCCGACCGACAGCGCCAGCGGGATCGAGGCGGCCGAGGTGTTGCCGTGGTCCTGGACCGTCACGACCACCCGCTCCATCGGCACCTGCATGCGCCTTGCCGTGCCCTCGATGATGCGGATGTTGGCCTGGTGCGGCACGATCCAGTCCACATCCTCGCCCGACAGGCCGGCCTTTTCCAGCGCGGCATGGGCGGTCTCGGCCAGTTTCTCGACGGCGTGGCGGAACACCTCCTTGCCCTGCATCCGCAGATGGCCGGTGGTGCCGGTGGACACGCCGCCGTCGACATAGAGGATGTCGCGGTGCCGCCCGTCGCTGTGCAGGTCCACCGACAGGATGCCGCGGTCGGCCACCGTGCCTTCGCCTGCCGCGCCTTCCAGCACCAGGGCACCGGCACCGTCGCCGAACAGGACGCTGGTGGTGCGGTCGTCCCAGTCCATCAGGCGGCTGAACGTCCCCCCCCCGATCACCAGCCCCCGCCGCG
>DAOLBY010000179.1:0-6477 GCA_035324325.1 Paracoccaceae bacterium
TGGTGTGGTCGGCCGAGTTGACGGCGTTCTCGACGATGTTCTTGTCGGCGAACATGGGCGCACCGCCGACCATCGGATTGGCGGCCAGCGCCGCGCCGGCGGCGGCAACGACGGCGAGCGCCGAGAGCGAGAGGCGAAGGGTCATGTGGGGATCTCCGGATCCTGGGACGGGGACCATCCCCGCCGCACATCCCGGTCAACGAGGCCCTCGGGGCCGGAGTTTCGGCCGGCCCGCGCCGCTCACGAAACCGTCAGGCGTCGGCCGGCCCCACCACGCCCGTCACCAGGACCGGCCCGGTGGGCGCGCCGGTGGGCGACCCGCCCGAGGGTTCCAGGCTGACGGCCAGCACCGCGCCCTCGGGCAATTCGGGCAGGGCTCGGCGCAGTTCCGCCGCCTCCAGCAGCCCGAGCGATACGGGCGCGGCCTGCCCGGCGATCACCCAAAGCTCGTGCACCTGCCCCTGCGCCGCTGCATCGCCCCCGGTCCGGGTGACGACGAGTTCCCCTGCCGCGCCGTCCCAGCGGGCGGCGAAGGCTAGCGCCTGCCCCTCGGCCGCAAGCGCGGCGGGCAGCACCGGCCCCGCCGGCGCGACCGGGCCGGGCGCCGGCGGCACCAGCGCCACGAGGATCAGGGCAAACACGCCCGCCGTGACCCCCCCGGTCAGGAACCGCCGCCACCATCCGGGCGCCGCGGCGCGGCGGCCGTCGGGACGTCCGAACAGCCGCGCCTCGATGGCCGGCAGAAGGTTCGGCGCCGGCGCCTCGGCAAAGCCGGCGTCCAGTTGCGACAGGTCGGTCTCCCAGCGCTGCACCCAGGCGGCGAACACCTTGTCGGACCGGATGCGCCGTTCCACCGACGCGCGTTCGGCCGCGTCGAGCACGCCAAGGACGTATTCGCCGGCCAGCGCGCTGTCTTCCTCGTCGCGTGTCAGCCGCTCGGTCATGACCCCAGGCACTCCCTGAGACTGATCAGGCTGCGCCGCAGCCAGGTCCGCATGGTGTTGAGCGGGACGCCGAAGCGGTCGGCCAGGTCCTGGTAGCTGAGGCCCTGCAGATAGGCGCCGCGCACTGCCGCGGCGCGGTCGGGTTCCAGCCGTCCCATGCAGTCGATCACGCGCCGTGCCTCGCCCCGGGCGATCAGACCGCCCTCGGCGCCAAGCCCGGGGTCGGGCAGCGCGTCGGTGCCGTCATCCCCGCGCCCGTCGTCGTCGCGGCGGGTGGCGGCGGCGGCGGGACGGGCGCGCAGCCGGTCGATGGCGTGGTTGCGCGTCAGCGCAATCAGCCAGGACATGCCGCGACCCAGGGCGGGGTCATAGCGCCCCGCCCGTGTCCAGACCCGTGTAAAGACCTCCTGCAAGGCATCCTCCGCCTCTGACCGTGTGCCAAGCATACGCAGGAGGACGCCCATGAGTTTCGGTGCGGCAACGCCATAGAGCGTGCGGAAGGCTGCACGGTCGCCGGCGGCGACCAGCTGGATCAGCGGAGCGACCTGGTCTGGCTCTGGGGCGGCGATCACAGGGGCGGGCCTTTCGAGAGTGCCGGCACGATGCCCCGGAAAGCCGTCCTTGCCAAGCCTTTAGCGCCGCCGGCGCCGTCCCTCGCCGCCGCCGGCGTTGAAGGCGACATCGGGCAGGCTGACGATGCGCGCCAGTTCCGGGAAGGGCGCGGTGGCGTGGGGAATGGCGTTTGCGGAAACGAAGTGTTCCTGAAAACGCGGTTCTATGGCGGTTTCGACCTTGGGGATGCGGCGCACCCCGCCTTCGACCTGGGCCCGCGCGGCGCGCGAGCACAGCGCGATGCGGGCACCGGTGCCGGCGGCGTTTCCGGCGCTGGTCACCGCCGACAGCGGCGCGTCGGGGATCATCCCCAGCACCATGGCATGTTTCGGGCTGATATGGGCGCCGAAGGCCCCGGCCAGCACCACGCGCTCCACCCGGTCCACGCCCATCGCGTCCATCAGCAGCCGCGCCCCGGCGTAGAGGGCGGATTTCGCCAGCTGGATCGCCCGCACGTCGCCCTGGGTCACGGCGATGCGCGGCCCGCCCGCGGCGCTGCCGTCATGGACCAGATAGGCATGCGTCCGCCCCTCGGGGATCAGGCGGGAGGTGCCCACCTGCTCGGCCGAACCGATCAGCCCGCCCGGGTCCAGGATGCCCGCCATCCGCATCTCGGCCACTGCCTCGATGATGCCCGACCCGCAGATGCCGGTGACGCCGGTGGCCGCGGTCGCCTCGGCAAAGCCCGGCTCGTCCGACCACAGGTCGCAGCCGATGACGCGAAAGCGGGGTTCGCGGGTGACGGGGTCGATCTCCAGCCGTTCGATGGCGCCGGGGGCGGCGCGCTGGCCGGAACTGATCTGTGCGCCCTCGAAGGCGGGTCCCGTGGGCGAGGAACAGGCGAGCACGCGGCTCCGGTTGCCCAGCAGGATCTCGGCATTCGTCCCCACATCCACCACCAGCGTCAGCGCGTCCTGGTCCTGCGGCGCCTCGGCCAGCGCGACGGCGGCGGCATCTGCCCCCACATGCCCGGCGATGCAGGGCAGAAGATAGGCCCTTGCGGAGGGGTTGACCGAGGCCAGCCCGAGGTCGCGCGCGGCCAGCGACAGCGCGCCCGAGGCCGCCAGCGCAAAGGGCGCCTGGCCCAGCTCCACCGGGTCGATCCCCAGAAGCAGGTGGTGCATCACCGGATTGCAGACGATGACCGTCTCCATCACCAGCGCCGGGTCCACGCCCGATTGCGTGGCCAGTTCGCCGGCCAGCCGGTCCAGCGCCTCGCGCACCGCCGCCGTCATCTCGACATCGCCGCCGGGGTTCATCATGGCATAGCTGACCCGGCTCATCAGATCCTCGCCGAAGCGGATCTGCGGGTTCATCACCCCGCCCGAGGCCAGCACCCGTCCGTCGGCCAGACTGACCAGATGCGCGGCGATGGTGGTGGAGCCGAGGTCGATGGCCAGCCCCAGGAGCTCGCCCTCGAAGAACCCCGGGAAGAGGTCAAGGATGCGGGGCGGGGCGCCGGTGTGGTCGCGGAACACCGCCGCGGTCACCGCCCAGTTGCCCTTGCGCAGCACAGGTTGCAGCCGGCGCAGCACCGGCAGGTCGATCTGCGCGCCCTCGACCCCCCATTGGGTGGCAAGGGCGGCCGCCAGCCGCTCGAAATCGCCCGACGGCTCGTGCATGTCGGGTTCCGTGACCTCGACGTAGAGAAGCCGGGTCGCCGGATCCATCGTCACCGCCCGGTCGCTCGCCGCCTTGCGGATGACCTGCTTGTGGACCTGGCTTTCGGGCGGAACGTCGATCACGCAATCGCCCTGGATGCGCGCCTGGCAGCCGAGGCGCCGGCCCTCGGTCAGGCCGCGGACGCGCTTGTAGCGCGCCTCGACCTCGTTCCAGGGCGACAGGGCGTCGGCGGCGATGGTCAGCCCGTGTTTCGGGAACTCGCCCACGCCGGGGGTGATCTGGCAGCGCGAACAGATGCCACGCCCGCCGCAGACGGAATCGAGGTCCACGCCGAGTTGCCGCGCCGCGGTCAGGACGGGCGTGCCGGTGGCGAACCGCCCCCGCTTGCCCGAGGGGGTGAAGATCACCAGTGCGTCGTCCATGGCCGGCCTCCTGCGCGCCCCCGCTTTCTAGGCCAAGGGCGGGCGCCCGCAAGGGCGGGTTGCGACGGGTCGGGCGTCAGGGGCGGCGCGGCGGTCAGGCCAGCGGAATGAAGTCGCGTGCCGACAGGCTGACCTCGGTCGTGGTGCCGACGGCAGGGGGCGGCGTGTCGGCGCGGTTGAAGGTGTCGAGCGCCACGCGCGTGCCCGCCACATCTGCCGTCACGCGGATCACCGAACCCAGGAAATGCACCTCGCGCACCGTGCCCTCCAGCACCACCTCGCGCCCCTCGGCCCGACCCAGCCGCAGCGCCTCGGGACGCAGGGCCAGCGCGATCGCGGCCCCGCGCGGGGCCTCGACGGGTTCGGCCAGCCGCATCGCCTGTTCGCCGATGCGCACGATGCCCGAGGCCGGAACCTCGACCACCGCCTCGAAGGTGTTGAGCGTGCCGACGAAGTTCGCCACGAAGCGCGTGCGGGGGTGGTTGTAGATGTCGAAGGGCGTGCCGACCTGTTCGGCAATCCCGCCGTTCATCACCACGATGCGGTCGGAGATCGACAGCGCCTCTTCCTGGTCATGCGTCACGAAGATCGTGGTGATGCCCAGTTCGCGCTGGATCGCCCGGATCTCGTTGCGCAGACTGACCCGCACCTTGGCGTCGAGCGCCGACAGCGGCTCGTCGAGCAGCAGCACACGCGGCCGCGGCGCCAGCGCGCGCGCCAGCGCCACGCGCTGCTGCTGGCCGCCCGACAGCTGGAAGGGGTAGCGCGCGCCAAGCTCGGGCAGGCCGATCAGCGCCAGCATCTCGGCCACCCGCGCCTCGCGCTCGGCCCGGCCCACGCCCTTGACGCGCAACCCGAAGGCCACGTTGTCGGCCACCGTCAGGTTGGGAAACAGCGCATAGGCCTGGAACATCATGCCGATGTTTCGGGCATTGGCGCGCAGGCCCGTCACCTCCTGCCCGTCGATCCTGATCGACCCCGAGGTCGGAACCTCGAACCCCGCCACCATGCGCAGCACCGTCGTCTTGCCGCAGCCCGAGGGGCCGAGCAGCGAGATGAACTCGCCCTTGTCCACCGACAGGTTGAAGTCCTTGACCACCCGGATGGTGCCGAAGGACTTTTCCAGATTGGCGATCGTCAGAAAGCTCATCGCCCGCGGGCCCTTTCGTGTTTCGACAGCCGGCTGACCAGCTGCATCAGCCCCATGCAGCCCCAGGTGATGGCAAAGGCGATCACCGCCAGCGCCGGGGGCTCATAGGCGCGGTTTGCGCCGATCAGCTGCATGAAGGGCCCGAAGGCCGGCCGGTTCAGAAGCGCGGCCATGGTGAATTCGCCCATGACGATCGCCAGCGTCAGGAAGGCCCCCGACAGCACCGCCACCAGCACATTGGGCAGGATCACGCGCAGCATGATGGTGATCCAGCCCGCACCCAGCGACTGCGCTGCCTCGGTCAGGGTGCCCACGTCGATGGTGCGCAACCCGGTATCGACGGCGCGGTACATGTAGGGCAGCGCGAGTGTTGCGTAACCCATGGTCAGCAGGAAGTCGGTGCCCAGCGCCGAGCCCGTCAGCGGCAGGAAGGACGAGGTGTTGTAGAGCCGGATGTAGCCGAAGACGATCACGATGGCCGGGATCACCAGCGGCAGAAGCGTCACGAACTCCACGAAGGGGCGCGCCTGGGGCAGCTTCAGCCGCACCCAGTAGGCCGTGGGCACCACCAGCACCACGCCCACGACGATGGTCCAGCCCGCCAGCATCAGCGAATAGCCGAAGGTGGCCCAGAAGCGTCCATCGGCAAAGACCACGCGGTAGGCATCGAAGGAATATTCGTCGCGCCGCATCCGCAGGCTGAACTCGGCCATGCCCAGCAGCGGCAGGAGGAAATACAGGCACCCCATCAGAAAGACGCCCCAGGCCAACCAGCGCGTCATTTCAGCCACCTCTCCGACCGCGTGCGCAGCCAGATGTAGAGCACGTTCGCCGCCCCGGTGATGACGATCATCCCGAAGGCCAGCGCATAGCCGAGGTTGGGGTTGCCCAGCACGTCGCCCCGGATCTGCGCGAACAGCTTGATCGGCACGATGTTGAGCTGCGGCCCGGTCAGCGCGAAGGCCGTCGCCACCGCCCCGAAGGCATTGGCGAAGAGAAGCGCGAAGGTGCCCAGAAGCGAGGGGAACAGGATCGGCAACGCGACCATCCGCCAGTATTGCAGGCCCGTGGCCCCCAGCACCTCGGCCGCCTCGCGCCATTCCCGCTTCAACCCGTCGAGCGCGGGCGTGATGATCAGGATCATCAGCGGGATCTGGAAGAACAGGTAGGTGATGACGAGGCCCCAGTAGGACAGCAGGTTGAAGCCCATGGCGCGCAGGTTGATGCCGAACTCGGTGCGCAGCCAGACGGTGATCAGCCCCACGGGCCCCAGCGTGGCGATGAAGGCGAAGGCCAGCGGCACGCCCGCGAAGTTCGAGGCGACGCCGGAAAAGGTCAGCAGCGGCGAGCGGATGCCGCGGGGCAGCCCGCCGAACACGACCGCCGCCGCCATGCCGAAGCCGATGGCGCAGCCCAGAAGCGCGGTCACGAAGGACAGCCGGATCGAGGTCCAGTAGGCGTTGCGGTTCGAGGCGGTGTTGAGATCGACGAAGTTCTGCAACGTGAAGCTGCCGTCCTGCGCCTGGAAGGCCCCGATCACGATCTGCATGGTGGGCAGGATCAGGAACAGGACCGCAAAGGCCGCAAAGGGCAGGATGCCCAGCCATTCGACGGGCAGGCGCAGGCGTGGGGCGGCCGGCGGGCGGTCGGCGGGCATGGCTGTCCTGTAGGGCAGGGGGTGCCCGCCCCGGCGCGCGGCCGGGGCGGGCGGGGTCGTGCGGGGTCG
>DAOLBY010000180.1:0-6416 GCA_035324325.1 Paracoccaceae bacterium
GCCCGCGATGGCGCAGAACAGCCCCGCCAGCGCATAGACCTGGATCAGCACGCGCCGCGTCGGCACCCCGGCGAGCGCTGCGGCTTCCGGGTCGTCGCCCGTGGCATAGACATGCCGCCCCCAGGCCGTATGGCGCAGCACATAGGCCATGACCGCGACCAGCGCGATCATCAGGAACACGGCATAGAGCACCTTGACGCCCCCGGGCTCGATGGCATTGCCCCAAAAGCGCAGGGCCGGCGCCTGCTCCGAGATGTCCGAAGACCGGATCGTCTCGTTGCGCGAATAGATGAAGTTCGACGCCAGCAGGATCTGCCAGGTGCCCAGCGTCACGATGAACGGGGGCAGCCTCAGCCGCGCGATCAGGAAGCCGTTGAGCGCCCCCATCGCCGTGCCCAGCGCCAGCCCGATGGCGATGGCCGCGGGCGCCGGGATGCCGTAGCGGAAGGTCATCTGTCCCATCAGCACCGACGAGAAGACCGCGATGGCCCCGACCGACAGGTCGATGCCTGCGGTCAGCACCACGATGGTCTGCGCGCAGCCGAGGATCCCCACGATCGCGATCTGCTGCAGGATCGTGGACAGCGTGGCGGCCTTGAAGAAGTTGTCGGCCGCCAGGCCGAACAGGATAAGGGCAGCCACCAGCACGATCAGCGGCACGGCCGAAGGCGTCTGGTGCAGCCAGTGCTGAAGCTTCTTCAGCGCGGACGTGTCCTCGTGAAATTCGGCGACCTTCTCGGCCGCACCCTTGAGGCCCGCCTCATAGGTGCCCGAGACCGCCTTGGCGTCGTCGGCCATCTCTTACCCCCCTCTTGGCCCGCCCCCTGGCCGGGTCCGGTTGTGACGGGGGCGGCACGGTGGCCGCCCCCGCTGTTTCATCGATGGTCCGTCAGCGCCCTGCGCAAATCAAGCGCCGGGTGAGGGCGGCTGCTGGCGGCCGGTCAGCCCCAGCACAGCTCCAGCCCCTTGGCCGTGTCGATCGACTGGACGCCCTCGACCGGCCTGTCGGTGATCAGCGCGACGCCCGTGTCGAAGAAGTCCTTGCCCTCGGTCGGAGCGGGCTTGGTGCCGTCGGCGGCGAACTTGGCGATGGCCTCGATCCCGAGGGCCGCCATCAACAGCGGGTATTGCTGCGACGTGGCCCCGATGACGCCGTCGGCCACATCGCGCACGCCCGGGCAGCCGCCGTCGACCGAAACGATCAGCACGCCTTTCTCCTTGCCCGCGGCCTTGAGCGCCTCGAAGGCACCGGCTGCGGAAGGTTCGTTGATCGTGTAGACCACATTGATGTTCGGGTCCTTGGCGAGCAGCGCCTCCATCGCCTTCAGCCCGCCCTCCTCGTTGCCGGCCGTCACCTCGTTGCCGACGATGCGCGGGTCATCCTCGTCGCCCCACTTGTTGGGGTCCTTCACGTCGATGCCGAAGCCGGTCAGGAACCCCTGGTCGCGCAGCACGTCGACCGAGGGCTGCGAGATGGCGAGGTCCAGCAGCGCGATGCGCGCGTTGGCGGCATCGTCGCCCATGGTCGCGCGCGCCCACTGGCCGATCAGCAGGCCGGCCTGGAAGTTGTCGGTGGCGAAGGTCGCGTCGGCCGCGTCGATCGGGTCCAGCGGCGTGTCGAGCGCGATCACCAGTGCGCCGGCCGCGCGGGCGGCGGCAACGGAGTCGACGATGGCCTTGGTGTCGGATGCGGTGATCAGGATGCCCTTGGCGCCGTCGGCCACGCAGGCCTCGATGGCCGCGACCTGGGCCTCGTGGTCGCCGTCGATGCGTCCGGCGTAGGATTTCAGCGTCACGCCCAGTTCGGCCGCCTTGGCCTCGGCGCCTTCCTTCATCTTGACGAAGAAGGGGTTGGTGTCGGTCTTGGTGATCAGGCAGGCGCTGGTCTGAGCCGCCGCAGGGGCCGCCGCCATCAGCGCAAGCGCCGCTGCGCCCCAAAGGGCCTTTGTCGTCCGTGTCATCCGTTTTCCTCCCGGGATGCCGGGGCCCGACCGGCCCCGTGATGTGAAGCTTTCGGGGCGTTCCTCGCGCCCCGACACCCTTACGAAACCCGATTCCCCGCGCCGCGTCAAGATAAATAAATCACTATGATTTAGTATTGACAGCCGGGCGCCGCGCCCGCAGTCTGCATCCCGATGCCTGCCGCGCGCAGGCCCGCAGTCGGGGAGGGCTGCGCTCATGCTGATCGGCATTTCGCCTCTCGTCGGGCCGGATCTCCTGCGCGCGCTCGCCGCGATGGGACATGGCGACGAGATCGCCTTCGTCGACGCCAATTACCCGGCCGAGGAACATGCCCGCCGCCTGATCCGGGCCGATGGAATCGGGCTCTGCGCCATGCTGGAGGCCGTTCTGCCGCTCTTCCCGCTCGACCATGCCACATCGCCGATCCTGCGCACCGGCGAAGGCAACGACCCTGCCATCCGCGCCGCCATCCACGACGGGCTGGACGCGCTGTTCGCCCGGTTCGCACCGCGTGATGCGGTCCGGCCTCTGGGCGGCGCCGACTTCTACCCCCGCGTCCGCGCGGCCCACATGGTTGTGGCCACCGGCGAACGCGCGCTCTATGCCAACGTGATCCTGAGAAAGGGCGTGATCCCCCCATGATGCCCGACACCGGCCACGCCCCGCAGGACCCGCCGGGCCCGACCGGCGAGCCAGACCAGCGCGGCACCAACCAGTCCGGGATGCGGGCGCACAACGAACGGCTGGTGCTCAGCCTCTTGCGCCAGCACGGGGCGCTGGCGAAATCCGATATGGCGCGCATCACCGGCCTTTCGGCCCAGACCGTCAGCGTGATCACCCGCGCGCTCGAATCCGACGGGCTGATCCGTCGCGGCGAACCGGTCCGCGGCCGCATCGGCCAGCCCTCGATCCCGATGTCGCTGTCGCCGGACGGGGCGTACTTCCTGGGCCTGAAGCTCGGCCGGCGGTCGGCGGAACTGGTGCTGATCGACGTGGTGGGGACGGTGCGCGCCGCGCACCGCCGCACCTGGCCCTGGCCCACGCCTGACGCGGTGCTGGCCTTTGTCGCCGAGGCGCTGCCCGGCGCACTGGCGGTCCTGACGCCGGCCGAACGTGCGCGCGTCGGCGGCCTGGGCATCGCGATGCCCTTCCAGCTCTGGGCCTGGGTGGACTACATCGGCGCCCCGCAGGCCGAGATGGACGCCTGGCGCCACCGCGACATCCAGGCCGAGATCTCCGCCCGCTTCGGCCTGCCGGTCTTTCTGCAGAACGACGCCACCGCCGCCTGCCGGGCCGAGCACGTCTTCGGCACGGGTGAACGGCCGCGGGATTTCCTGTACTTCTACCTCGGATTCTTCATCGGCGGGGGCCTCGTGCTGAACGGCAGGCTCTACACCGGACCCACCGGCAACGCCGCCGGGGTGGGGCCGATCCCGGTGCCGGGTCCGGGCGGGCGCATGGTGCGGCTTCTGGACGTGGCCTCGCTCCACACCCTCGCCACCGCCGCCGCCCGCGCAGGCAACGACCCCGCGCAACTGTGGGAGTCGCCCGAGAACTGGGACATCCCGCCCGGCATCCTCCAGGCCTGGGTGGCCGAGGCGGCACCCGCCCTGGCCGCCGCGGTGATGAGCGCGGCCGCCCTGCTCGAGATCGCATCCGTGGTGATCGACGGCTGGATGCCTGCCGCCCTGCGCGCCCGGCTGACCGAGGCCACGGCTGCCGCCTTCGCCGGTCTCGATCCATCGGGCATCTCGCCGCCGGTCATCCGCGAAGGCACGGTCGGCCCCGGCGCCCGCGCTCTCGGTGCCGCCGCCTTGCCGCTGGCGCAGCGCTATCTGCTCGACCCGACGACCGGCTGACCCCTGCCGGCGATGTCCGGGGTCGCCGTGAGACGGCGCGCGGCGTCTGTGCGGGAGGTGTACAGGGGGGGGGTACAGGTGGCGCACCGGTCCGGGGTGTTCAGCGAAGCCCCATGTCGGCCAGGGCCCGGGCCATCTCGGGCGGCAGCGGGTCGTCGCGATCCCGGCCGGAGGCCAGGTCGGGCGGGGCGTCGCCCGGGGGCAGATAGCGCCAGCCCTGGAACGGACGCCGCGGCGCGGCGGCGGTCCGGTGGATCGCGGTGTCGAGGTGGATGGCACAGCGCGAGATGCCATCCTGCCCGGTCAATTCCTCAAGATCGAGTATGCGCTGGCGGCACAGGACCAGGCCCTTGATGACCCAGTAAAGCGATCCGCCCTCCAGCACCTCGGCCTCGCGCCTGGGCCACATGCGCGTCACATGGATCGCGCGCCCCCGCGGCCAGCGTCCGGCCTGCGAACGCTGCCAGTCGGCCAGGTCCTCGACGCTCTCGGCGCCGACGCAGAGTTTCAGCAGGTGAATCATGCTCGACAGCCTAGGCCCGCGGACCGCGAGGGCAAGGGGGCGCGGGCACGGCGGTGACAAGGTGGACTCCTGCCCAGCCTTGCCCTATCTTGTGCGCCTCCCGCGCAGCGCCACAACCCGCAGGCCCCCATGTCCGCCTTTGCCGCCCCCATCGCCGCGCAGATCTGGGACATGAAGTACCGGCTCAAGGCCGCCGACGGCACCACCGTGGATGCCTCGGTCGAAGATACCTGGCGCCGGGTGGCCCGGGCGCTGGCCGCGGCCGAGGCTGACCCGGCCGCCTGGGAACCCCGGTTCTACAAGGCCCTGGAGGGGTTCCGCTTTCTGCCCGCCGGCCGCATCCTCGCCGGGGCCGGCACCGACCGGACGGTGACGCTGTTCAACTGCTTCGTCATGGGCACCATCCCCGACACGATGGAGGGCATCTTCCAGGCGCTGAAGGAAGCCGCGCTGACGATGCAGCAGGGCGGCGGGATCGGCTATGATTTCAGTACCATACGCCCCCGCGGTGCGCCGGTGGCCGGGGTCGCGGCCGATGCCTCGGGGCCGTTGTCGTTCATGGATGTCTGGGACGCGATGTGCCGCACGATCATGTCGGCCGGCAGCCGGCGCGGCGCCATGATGGCGCCCCTGCTTGGCAACCCCCCCGACATGGAGGCTTTCATCGAGGCCAGGCAGGCCCCCGCCCGCCTGCGCATGTTCAACCTTTCGGTTCTGGTGACGGATGCCTTCATGGCCGCCGTCAAGGCCGATGGCCCGTGGGAGATGGTCTTCGGCGGCCGCGTCTACCGGACCGTCGAGGCGCGCGATCTCTGGAACAAGATCATGCGCTCGACCTTCGACTATGCCGAGCCGGGGGTGATCTTCATCGACCGGATCAACGCGATGAACAACCTCGGTTACGCCGAGACCATCGCCGCCACCAACCCCTGCGGCGAACAGCCCCTGCCGCCCTATGGGGCCTGCCTTCTGGGGTCGATCAATCTGGCAACGCTGGTCTGGTATCCGTTCGAAGGCCGGGCGCATGTCTGCAAGACCGAGCTTGGCAAGCTGGTCCGCACCGCCGTCCGGATGATGGACAATGTGGTCGATACCTCGCGCTTTCCCTTGCCGGAGCAGGCGGCAGAGGCGCAGGCGAAGCGGCGGATCGGGCTTGGAGTCACCGGGCTTGCCGATGCGCTTCTGATGTGCGGCCTGCGGTACGGCTCGGACGAAGCGGTGGCCGCGACCGAAGACTGGATGCATGCCATCGCGCGGGAGGCTTATCTGGCCTCGGTCGACCTTGCGAAGGAGAAGGGCGCGTTTCCGCTCTTCGACTCCGAAGGCTTCCTCGCCTCGGGAAACATGGCCCGGATGGACAAGGACGTCCGCGAGGCCATCGCCCGGCACGGCATCCGCAACGCCCTTCTGACCTCGGTGGCACCCACCGGGACGATCTCGCTCTATGCCGGCAACGTCAGTTCCGGGATCGAGCCGGTCTTCGCCTATGCCTATACCCGCAAGGTCCTGCAGAAGGACGGCTCGCGGACCGAGGAAGAGGTCGTCGACCATGCGGTGCGGTTGTGGCGCGAGAAGTTCGGCGACGCGCCCCTGCCCGACCATTTCGTCAACGCCCAGACCCTGCCGCCGCTCGACCATGTCCGCATGCAGGCGGCGGCGCAGAAGTGGGTGGATTCGTCCATTTCCAAGACCATCAACTGCCCGGTCGACATCAGCTTTGACGACTTCAACGAAGTCTACATGGCCGCCTGGGATCAGGGCTGCAAAGGCTGCACGACCTACCGGCCCAATGACGTGACGGGGTCGGTCCTGACCGTCAGCGAGAAGGAAGCCGCGCCCATGGCAGCCCGGTCGGTGACGGGGGGCGAGATCGTCTATCTGTCCGAGCCGCTCGACCGCCCTGCGGCGCTGGAGGGGCAGACCTACAAGCTGAAATGGCCGGGGTCGGAACATGCGCTCTACATCACGCTGAACGACATCGTCATCGCCGGGCACCGCCGGCCCTTCGAGATCTTCATCAACTCCAAGAACATGGAGCACTACGCCTGGACGGTGGCGCTGACCCGCATGAT
>DAOLBY010000181.1:0-4396 GCA_035324325.1 Paracoccaceae bacterium
CGCATCCTTGAACCGCGCGTCATAGGCGGCCTGCAGGCCGGAGTCGGTCACCGCGCCCGCCATCACCGCCCGCAGCGCGACGCCCGCCACGAAACCGCGACGCTCGTTGTCGAGCGACAGCCGGTCGCGCCGCGACAGCGTGCCCTCGGCCGCCTGTTCCAGCGCGGATTGCTGGATCAGCTGGTCGAGGATGCCGGAAAACAGCACGTCGTCGGGCAGCGCCTGGTATTGCGCCGGCAGCTGGTCGCGCAGCACGATCATGTGACCGAGCGTGATTTGCTTGCCGTTCACGGTCGCCACGACCGTATCGGCGCCCGCGTCCTGCGCCCGCGCGGAAAGCGTGCCAAGACAGAGGGCCAGCACCGCGGCGGCCCCGAAAACGTTCGTTGATCGCATGATCGTCCCTTCCCGCCGGGCCTGCCCGGCCCGTGCCACGTTGACTTGCGCGCGCCCGACCCTTACATCGCGTCCGTCGCGTGGGACGGGGTGCCGCTGGCCGCGCCCTGCCGGCTCTTCTAGGGAAGGCGGTGGAGGCGGGCAAGTCCCGGGCCTCACACGATCATGTCAGGGCCCCCTGGCATGGACCGGGGGCACCCGACGGAGTGATGATGCTGGGACTGGGAACGCTTGCTCGCAAGGTCTTCGGCACGCCGAACGACCGCAAGGTGAAATCGGTGCGCCCGCTGGTCGCGCGCATCAACGCGCTGGAGCCCGAATTCCAGGCCCTGTCCGACGAGGGCATCAAGGACCGGACCGAAGCGCTGGCGAAACGCGCCCAGGCCGGCGAGAGCCTCGATGCGCTGCTGCCCGAGGCCTTCGCCAACTGCCGCGAGGCGGCGCGCCGGGCGCTCGGCCTGCGCGCCTTCGACGTGCAGCTGAAGGGCGGCATCTTCCTGCACCAGGGCAATATCGCGGAGATGAAGACGGGCGAGGGCAAGACGCTTGTGGCGACCTTCCCCGCCTATCTGAACGCGCTGGCGGGCAAGGGCGTGCATATCGTCACCGTCAACGATTACCTGGCCAAGCGCGATGCCGAGTGGATGGGCAAGGTCTATGGCGCCCTGGGGCTGACCGTGGGTGTGGTCTATCCCTACCAGCCCGACGCCGAGAAGCGCGCGGCCTACCGGGCCGACATCACCTATGCCACGAACAACGAGCTTGGCTTCGACTACCTGCGCGACAACATGAAGGGCACGATCGAGGAAATGGCGCAGCGCGGCCATTTCTACGCCATCGTGGACGAGGTCGACTCGATCCTGATCGACGAGGCGCGCACGCCGCTGATCATCTCGGGCCCCAGCCAGGACCGCAGCGACCTGTATCAGAAGGTCGATGCGCTGATCCCCGAACTGGTCGAGGAGCACTTCAAGCTGGACGAGAAGGCCCGCAACGTCACCCTGACGGACGAGGGCAACGAATACATCGAACAGCGGCTGTCCGAGGTGGGCCTGCTGCCCCCGGGCCAGACGCTCTATGACCCCGAGAGCACGACGCTTGTCCACCACGTCACGCAGGGTCTGCGGGCGCACAAGCTGTTCCACAAGGACCAGCAGTACATCGTGCGCGACGGCGAGGTGATGCTGATCGACGAGTTCACCGGCCGCATGATGCGCGGGCGCCGGCTGTCCGAGGGGCTGCACCAGGCCATCGAGGCGAAGGAGCGCGTGGCGATCCAGCCCGAGAACACGACGCTGGCCAGCGTGACCTTCCAGAACTACTTCCGCCTGTACGAGAAGCTGGCGGGGATGACCGGCACGGCCGCGACCGAGGCCGAGGAGTTCCGCGAGATCTACGGCCTCGGCGTGATCGAGGTGCCGACCAACCGCCCCATCGCCCGCAAGGATGAGCACGATCAGGTCTACCGCACCGCGCGCGAGAAATACGAGGGCATCGTCGCCGCCATCAAGGAAGCCCACGAGAAGGGCCAGCCGATCCTTGTCGGCACCACGAGCATCGAGAAATCGGTGTTCCTGTCCGACTTGCTGAAGAAAGAGGGCATCGGCCACAACGTGCTGAACGCCCGCCAGCACGAGCAGGAGGCGCAGATCGTCGCCGATGCGGGCAAGTTCGGCGCCGTCACCATCGCCACCAACATGGCCGGCCGCGGCACCGACATCCAGCTGGGCGGCAACGTCGAGATGAAGGTGATGCAGGCGCTCGCCGCCGACCCGACCGCGCACCCCGATGAGGTGCGCGCCCGGATCGAGGCCGAGCATGCCGAGGAAAAGGCCCGCGTTCTGGCCGCGGGCGGCCTGTTCGTGCTGGCGACCGAGCGGCACGAAAGCCGGCGCATCGACAACCAGCTGCGCGGCCGTTCCGGCCGGCAGGGCGACCCCGGGCGGTCGTCGTTCTTCCTGTCGCTCGAGGATGACCTGATGCGCATCTTCGGGTCGGAGCGGCTGGACCGGGTGCTGTCCACGCTGGGGATGAAGGAGGGCGAGGCCATCGTCCACCCCTGGGTCAACAAGAGCCTGGAAAAGGCCCAGGCCAAGGTCGAGGGGCGCAACTTCGATATCCGCAAGCAGCTGCTGAAGTTCGACGACGTGATGAACGACCAGCGCAAGGTCATCTTCGGTCAGCGACTGGAGATCATGCAGGCCGAGGATCTGTCGGACATCGCCGAGGACATGCGCAACCAGGTCATCGACGATGTCGTGGACCTGACGATGCCGCCCAAGTCCTACCCCGAGCAATGGGATACCGACGGGCTGGCCGCGGCGCTGCGCGACAAGCTGAACATGGACCTGCCGGTGGGCGAATGGGCGGCCGAGGAGGGGGTTGACCAGGAGGCGATCCGCGAACGCATCATCGAGGCCGCGAGCAGGATGATGGCCGAGAAGGTCGAGGGCTTCGGCGCCGAGACCATGCGCTCGATCGAAAAGCAGATCCTCTTGCAGACCATCGACACCCGCTGGCGCGAACACCTGTTGCGGCTGGAACACCTGCGCTCGGTCGTGGGCTTCCGCGGCTATGCGCAGCGTGACCCGCTGGCCGAATACAAGACAGAGGCCTTTGCGCTGTTCGAAACGATGCTGAACTCGCTGCGCCAGGACGTGACGCAGAAGCTGTCGGTCGTGCGCCCGCTGACCGAAGAGGAAAGCCGCGCGATGATGGCGCAGTTCCTCGCCCAGCAGCAGCGCGCCGCCGTCCCGGCGGAGGCGGAACCGGCCGAGGTGCCCGAGCCTGCGATGGCAGAGGCCGCGGCCGCGGCAGGGTTCGATGCGGCCGACCCCGCCACCTGGGGCAACCCCGGGCGCAACGATGCTTGTCCCTGTGGTTCGGGCAAGAAGTTCAAGCACTGCCACGGCCGCATCGCCTGATCCCGCCGCCACAATTGCCGCGCCCCTGCCGTGTTTCCGCCGCGCTTGGCGGAAACATTCCCCATCATTGCCACGCCGCCGCCGCCTTCCGCGCCTAGCCCTAGGGGGTCAGGGTCACGCGGCCGGCGGAGGGTGCGATGAAGGGAATCGACTGGACGGAACTGGCCGAGAAAGGCCGGGCGCAGGCTTCGGGGCTGATGGCCAACCTGCCGGGGCGGACACCGCCCGGACCTCTCGTCAACCCCGAAGCCGCCCCCTGGCAGCCGACCGAGCCGACCGGCGCCGAAAGGCCCGGCCCGATGGCGCGCCTACGCGGGATGATGCCGTCCCGCCGCCCGGCAGCGGAGCCGGTGCCCGTCGCCGGACCCGAGGCCGCCGCAGTCCCGGTTGTCCACGGCGGAACGGTCGCCCCGGCCAGCCTCGTCGCTCGCGCCATCGCCCCCCTGCGCGAACGACTGGCCGCCGTGCGGTCCTCCGGCCCGCGCGATGCCTCGCCCGACCGCATGCGGCGCTTCATGCGCACGACCGCGGTCGGTGTCGCCACGCTGAGCGCCGCCTTCGCCGCCGGCAACTTCGTGCAGTCCGATCTGCCCGACCCGTCCGGGGCCACCCCGACCGCGCCCCGCACCGCCGCCGCCGTAGCCGTGCCCGGGCCCACCGGGATCGTGCAGCTTGCCGCGCCGGCCGAGCCGCCGGTGGCACAGGTGGCGGTTGTCGCCGCGGTCCCGGCAGCGCCGTCGCCGGGCGCAATCGCCCGCGCCGACGGGCCCGAACTGGCGCCGACTGCCCTGTCGACTGCCGCAGCCGACCCCGCGCAACTGCAAACGCTGCCGGCGGCCGAAACGACCCTCGCCGCGATCCCGGCGGCGCCGGTCTGCCCGGTGGCGCTGGACCTTACGGCGCGCGCAGGGGGCATGATCGACCTCGCGCTCAGCGCGCCCTGCGCGGCCGGCCAGCCGGTTGTCCTGCACCACGCCGGCCTCGTGTTCTCGGCCGCGCTCGACGGCCAGGGGGCGCTCGGCCTGTCGCTGCCGGCGCTGGACGCGGCGGGCGCCGTGACCCTGCGGTTCGAGGAC
>DAOLBY010000181.1:4406-6345 GCA_035324325.1 Paracoccaceae bacterium
GACGGGTCCGAGGCGCTGGCCGCTGCCGCGGTCGACCTGTCGGGCCTGCGCCGCTATGCCATCCAGTGGCAAGCCCCCGACGCCTTCGCGCTGCATGCCTACGAAGGCGGCGCGGGCTTCGGTGATCCCGGCCATGTCAGCGCCGCATCGCCGCATCTGGCCTCGGCCGGGATGCCGCAGGTCTCGGGCTGGCTCGCCCGTCTGGGCGACCCGGTCCTGCCGCTCGTGGCCGAGGTCTACACCTTCCCCGATGCCCCGGGCGCAGCTCCCAGCCTTGCCATCGAGGCCGAGGTGACGCTGGCCACCTGCGGGCGCGAGATGCTGGGAGAGACCCTGCTGTCGGTGCGCGGCCTCGTGACGGCCGAGGAACTGACACTCGCCATGCCCGGCTGCGACGGGGCGATCGGCGACTTTCTGGTGTTGAACAATCCCCTGTCCGAGACGACACTCGCCTCTGCCGCGAACTGACGCGGCAGGTGAAGGGGCGCGACAGGGACGATGGGCGGGACGTGGCGCGCGGCGCTGGCCTTGGCCGCGACCGTCCTGGCTTCGCCCGCGGCGTCCCAGGATGCCACGCTCACGGCGCGTGACGGCGGGCTGTCGCTGTCGGGCGAACTGATCGCCTTCGACGGCGAAGTCTACCGCATCGCCACCGCCTACGGTCCGCTGACGGTGAATGCCGAGGGCGTCATCTGCACGGGGCCGGCCTGCCCGGCGCTGACCTTCCCGCGCGCCCGGATCGCCGTGACCGGCGCATCCGACCCCGGGCTGCGGCTGATGCCCCCGCTCTGGGCGGCCTTCGCTCGGGCGCGCGGCCTGCGGCTCGACCCGTCCGCAGGGCCGGGCTGGCAGGCCACCCTGTCCGATCCGGCAACCGGCGAGGCTCTGGCCGACCTGGCCTTCGCCCCGGCACCGGCCGGGGCGGCAACCGCCGCCCTACGCGACGGTCGCGCCACCCTTGCCGTGCTGGCCGAGGCCCCCGAGGGCCTGAACAGCCGTGCCCTGGGCGCCGAGGCGCTGGTGCCCGTCGCCAGCCGCGACAACCGCCTGCCACGCCTCGCGACGGCCGACCTGGCGCGGATGCTGTCCGGACAGGCCGCCACCTGGGCCGCTGCCGGCGGGCCGGACATGCCGGTCGTGGTGCATGCGCTGGACCCCGGCGATGCCCTTGGGGCGGCGGCGGCGGCGCGGCTCGGCCCCGGCGGTCTGGCGCCGGCGGTACTGCACCCCGATGCCGGGGCGCTGGATGCCGCCGTCGCGCGCGACCCCTGGGCGGTCGCGCTGACCGCAGCGGGGCGCGTCTCGGCGGCCCGCATCCTGCCCCTGACCGACAGCTGCGGCTTCGCCCTGCCGGCGACCGAGGTGGAGGTCCGGGCCGGCGACTATCCCCTGACCGTGACCTGGCATCTCGTCGCACCGCGCCGCCGCCTGCCCCTCATCCTGCGCGAGTTCCTCGAATTCACTGCGACCGATGCCGCGCAGGCCGCCGTTGCCGCCGCCGGTCTGACGGATCGCCGCGCGCTGCGCGCGCCCCTGGCCGCCGACGGCCGCCGCATCCTGGGCGCAGTGCGTGCCGGCGGCGCCGAGGTGCCGCTGGCCGAGCTGCAGCGCCTCGCCGCGGCGATGGAAGGGGGCGAGCGACTGTCGGTGACCTTCCGTTTCGAGGATGGATCGTCGCGGCTGGACGCCGCATCGGAAACGGCGCTCGCCGACCTGGCCGCCGCCATCGCTGCCCGCGCCTTCGACGGCTGGCGACTGACCCTGGCGGGCTTTTCCGACGGATCGGGCGCGGCTGCCACGAACCTCGCCCTGTCGCGCAGCCGGGCCGAGGCGGTGCGCGCGACGCTGGCGCGCATCGCCCCCGACCTGTCGCCGGACGACCTGCCGGCGGTCGAGGCCTGGGGCGGCATCGTCGAAGGCATGGCGCGGCGCCTCGGGG
>DAOLBY010000182.1:0-653 GCA_035324325.1 Paracoccaceae bacterium
GTCTCGCGCGGGACGATCGAGGTGCGGGCGCGGCGGAACTCGCGCGCCGCCAGCAGCAGCAGCACGATCCCCGCCCACACCACGACGGCGCCCGCCAGCCGCAGGCCCGGCCCCGCCGGCCACAGGGGCAGGACCCGCGCCTGCACCCAGGCCAGGGCGATGCAGCCCGCCAGCCAGACGGGCGGCGTGTCGATCAGGGCGCGGGGGCTGCGGCTTTCCATTCCCGGGGGATGCGACGGTTGCGGGCGGCGGTCAAGCCAGCGCGCGGCGCATCACCGTCCGGCGGGCGCCCGGGGGTGCAACCGCCGCAAAGCCTTCGCGCGCATAGAAGGCGGTGGAGCCGAGGAAGGCGTAGGGCCGTTCCCCGGGCGGGACGGCATAGGACTCGATCCAGGTGCAGCCCGCCGCCCGCCCGGACGCGGCCGCCGCCGCCAGAAGTGCCCGCGCGATGCCCTGCCCGCGGTGCGCCGGCGGCAGGTAGAAGCACACGACCGACCAGACCTGCCCGGCCGGCGCCCCGGGTGCCCCGAGGCGGGCAAAAGCCCCCTTCGGCCCCGCGGGCCAGCCCGCCCCCGGGCGCCCCCCCGCCCCCGGCGCCCCCAGCCCCCCCGGCCGCGGCCTACAACGGGCCGCTGGTCTCGAATCTCTCCGCA
>DAOLBY010000182.1:663-4676 GCA_035324325.1 Paracoccaceae bacterium
GCAGGACAGCCAGCCCGCGGGACGCCCGCCGGCATAGGCGATGAGACCCACCCGCGCGCCCGCCGCCACCTCCTCCGCCAACGCCTCGCGACGCATGTCGCGCCGCGCCCGCGCGGGGCCGGCGTTCATCCCCGGCAGCGCGGCCCGCCAGACCCGGCACCAGCAGTGCCGCGGCCCGCCCGGCGCCTCGAACAGGGCCGCCAGGTCGGGGAAGGTTTCGGGCGTCAGCGGGCGGATGGCGATGGCGTTCATGCCGGCAGCGTTCCATGCGCGCCGCATCATTTCAAGCTTGAAACTTTGTCGCCGGCGCGGTTCAATGCCCCGCCGAAGGGAGCCCAGGATGACCGATTTCGCCACCACCCGTGCGTTGTTCGACCTGCCGGAGGGGGTGATCTACCTCGACGGCAATTCGCTGGGGCCGCTGCCGCGGGCCGCCGCGGCCCGCGTCACCCGTACCGTGACCGAGGAATGGGGCGGGATGCTGATCGGCGGCTGGAACAAGGCCGGCTGGATGGCCTGGCCGGCGCGGCTTGGCGACCGGATCGGGCGGCTGGTCGGCGCCGAACCGGGCAGCGTGGTCGTGGGCGACACCTTGTCGATCAAGGTCTACCAGGCGCTGGCCTCGGCGCTGGAGATGTGTCCGGGCCGAACGAAAATCCTCAGCGATACCGGAAACTTCCCCAGCGATCTTTACATGGCCGAAGGGCTGTGCCGCACGCTCGGTCCGGCCTATTCGCTGGTCACCGTCGCGCCCGAGGAATTGGCCGGGGCGATCGACGGCACCATCGCGGTGGTGATGGTGACCGAGGTGGACTATCGCACCGGGCGGCGCCACGACATGGCCGACCTGACCGCGCGGGCCCATGCCGCCGGCGCCCTGATCGTCTGGGACCTCGCGCATTCCGCCGGCGCCCTGCCCGTGCATCTGGCGCGCGACGGGGCCGATTTCGCGGTGGGCTGCACCTACAAGTACCTCAACGCCGGCCCGGGGGCGCCCGCCTTCATCTATGTCGCCCCCCGCCATCACGACACCGCGCGCCCCGCGCTGTCGGGCTGGCTGGGGCACGAAAGCCCCTTCGCCTTCGATCTCGGCTACCGCCCGGGTGCGGGGGTGGAACGGATGCGCGTCGGCACCCCGCCGGTGATCCAGATGGCCGCGCTTGAGGCCGCGCTGGACGTGTGGGACGGGGTCGACATAGCGGCGCTGCGCGCCGCCTCGCTCGCGCTGACCGACCGCTTCATCGCGGGGGTGGAGGCCGCTTGCCCGGACCTGACGCTGGCCACGCCCCGCGACCATGCCCGCCGCGGCAGCCAGGTGAGTTTCCGCCACGCGCACGGCTTTGCCATCATGCAGGCGCTCATCGCCCGCGGCGTGGTGGGCGATTTCCGCGCGCCCGACATCCTGCGCTTCGGCTTCACGCCGCTGTTCATCGGCGCCGCCGATGTGGACGGCGCCGTGGCCGTGCTGGCCGAAGTCATGGCGACGCGTGCCTGGGACCGCCCCGAATACCACAGGAAGGGAGCCGTGACATGACGCATCGCAGGTTCAATCCGCATGGCGTGGCCGTCCCGGCCTCGCGCTATTCCCACGCCGTGCTGTCCGCGGCGCCCGGGCGCTGGCTGACACTTTCGGGGCAGCTTGGGCTGCATCCCGACGGCACGGTCGCCGATGGGCTGGCGGCACAGCTGGACCAGGCTTTCGCCAATATCGACGCGGCCCTGCGCGAGGCGACGATGACCCATAGCGACCTTGTGAAGATCACTGTCTATCTCATCGACGGGTCAGCGGAATCCGTCGCCACCTACCGCGCGCGGCGGGATGTCTGGATCGGCGCCGCCCCGCCGCCGGCAGCCACGCTCCTGATCGTCGCGGGCCTCGCCTCGCCGGCCTTCCTGTGCGAGGTCGAGGCGGTCGCGGCGCAATGATCCGGGGCGCCGCGCGATGACGCAGGACCCTGCCCGCGACGGCGCGCAGATGGATTTCGACGGCCGCATGTCCTATGGCGACTACCTGCGGCTGGATGCCATTCTGGGCGCGCAGCACCTTCTGACCGGCGCGCATGACGAGATGCTGTTCGTCATCCAGCACCAGACCTCGGAACTCTGGATGCGGCTGATGCTGCACGAGCTCGATGCCGCGCGGCGGCTGATCGCGGCGGACCGGGCGCGCGAGGGCTTCAAGATGCTGTCGCGGGTGGCCCGGATCATGGAGCAGCTCAATTCGGCCTGGGACGTGCTGCGCACGATGACGCCCGCGGACTATTCGACCTTCCGCCGCGGCCTCGGCCAGTCGTCCGGCTTCCAGTCGCACCAGTACCGGCTGATCGAATATGCCGCCGGCAACCGCAACCGCGCCCTGCTGCGCCCCCATGCGCATCGCCCCGACCTGACGGCGGCGCTGGAGGCCGAACTGGCGCGGCCGTCGCTCTATGACGAGGCGATCCGCTTCGCCGCCCGGGCCGGACTTCCGATGCCGCCGGAGGTGCTGGCGCGCGACCCGGGCGCGCCCTGGGTCGCCCAGGAGGGGGTACAGGCGGCCTGGGCCATCGCCTACCGAGACCCCGCGGCGCATTGGGAGACCTACGAACTGGCCGAGAAGCTCGTGGATTTCGAGGACTACTTCCGTCGCTGGCGCTTCAACCACGTCACCACGGTCGAGCGCGTGATCGGCCTGAAGCGCGGAACGGGCGGCACCTCGGGCGTCGCCTACCTGCGGCGGATGCTGGACGTGGAACTGTTCCCCGAACTCTGGCACCTGCGCACGATCCTGTGAACGGCGGGGACCTGCGCGCGGCACCGGATCCCCGGGCAACCCTTTGACGCGGCAGCGGCGGCTGGCGTATCCTCCCGGCCGACGGCGGGCCTCCTCCCGCCCCAGGACGGACCGATCGAATGCCCCTGCGCTGCCTGATGTATCCGCTTGTCGCCCTGTCCCTCGCCGCCTGCACGATGGAGGGGGGGCCGGTTGCGCGATCCCAAAGCCCGGCGGTCGACCCGGCCGAGAAGATCTATGTCTCGTCGATGGACGGGCCGCACCAGATCGTCGCCGTGCCGCTGGAAAAGCTGCCCGAGACCTGGCGCCGCCAGACCGTCGCCTATGACAGCAACGAGGTGCCGGGCACCATCGTCATCCATCCCGGCCAACGGCTTCTGTATTTCGTCACCGGGCCGAAGACGGCGATCCGCTACGGCATCTCGGTCGGCCGGGCCGGGTTCGAGTGGGCGGGCGAGGCGCAGGTCAGCCAGGTGCGCCCCTGGCCCACCTGGACGCCGCCTCCCGAGATGATCGAGCGCGACCCCAGGCTTGCGAAATGGGAAAAGGGCCAGCCCGGCGGGCCGACCAATCCGCTGGGGGCGCGGGCGATCTATCTTCTGTCGAACGGACGCGACTACGGCTACCGCATCCACGGCACGCCCGAATGGTGGTCGATCGGGCGCAATGCCTCGTCGGGCTGCATCCGCATGATCAACCAGGATGTCCTCGATCTGGCACAGCGCGTGCAGCCGGGCGCGAAGGTGGGCGTGCTGAAGGCCGACGGCACGCGGGCGGCCCGGCTGATCGTGCCGCCGCCGGTGCCGGCCAGGCCGAAACCCGTGGCGGCGCCGCCCGCACCGCCGCCCCTGCCCGCGGGCGTCGCGGATTCGGCGCTGCTCTGACCGCTGCGCCGACGGTCGCCCTGCCCGTTTCTGCGCCATCTGCGCAGGGCCTGCGCGCCGGCGGGCAGCGCGCCCCCTTCACGCGGCCGCCGCACCTGCTATCCTGTCGCCGAACCGTCACAACCTGCGCCCTGATGACCGACCTGTCGCCTCTGCCCCGCAGCGATGCCCGCCGCCCGTCCGCAGCGCGGCGCGCCGTCGTGGGGATTGTGGGCAACCAGGGCCTGCTGAACGAAAGCTATCCCGCCCATACCTCGGGGACGATCAACTCCGAGGCGGTGGCGCAGGTCGCGGGTTGCCTGCCGCTGATCATCCCGACTGACCCGCGGCTGGTGACGGTGGCGGAACTGCTGGAC
>DAOLBY010000182.1:4686-6306 GCA_035324325.1 Paracoccaceae bacterium
CGTGCATCCCTCCGAATATGGCGAGGACGAGACGCCCGCGCATGGCGCCTTCGACCGCGGGCGCGATGCGATCACGCTGCCGCTGATCCGTGCCTGCGTCGACCGCGGCCAGCCCTTCTTCGGCATCTGCCGCGGGTTCCAGGAGGTCAACGTGGCCTTGGGCGGCACGCTGCACCCCGAGATCCGCGACCTTCCGGGCCGGCTGAACCACCGGATGCCGCCCGACGGCACGCTTGAGGAAAAGTTCGCGCTGCGCCATGCCGTGCGCTTTGCCGAGGGCGGGGTGTTCCACCGCCTGCTGGGCGCGGCCGAAGTGATGACGAACACGCTGCACGGCCAGGGCATTGCGCGGGCGGGGTCGCGCATCGTGATCGACGGCCGGGCCCCGGATGGCACGCCCGAGGCGCTCTATGTCGAGGGCGCTCCGGGCTTCACCCTGTCGGTGCAATGGCACCCCGAATGGAACGCCAGCGCCGATCCGGTGTCGCGCCCGCTGTTCACCGCCTTCGGCGCGGCCTGCGCCGCCTGGGCCGCGCGCTGACCGGCCGGCCCGCGCAAGGCGGAATTTCAGGGAAATTCCGTGTCGGAGCCTGCGGCAGGCTCCGATCCGATTTCTGTGCACAGAAATCGGCGGCGGAGGATCAGGGCGCCAGCCCGTCGAACAGCGCCGCGAGCGTGGCATGGGCGCGCGGCAGCCGGTCCTCGTCCGGCGGCGCCTCGGCGGCCCAGAAGGCGAGGTTGATCGTCGCGCCGTTCAGCATGTGGGCCAGCGCCTCGGGGTCGAGAGCGCGCACACGCCCTGCCGCCATCTGCGCGCGCAAGTCGGCGACCAGTTCCCCGAAACCCGACTCCATCAGGATGTCGACCGCCTTCAGCCCCAGCACGGCGGGCGCGTCCTGGAACAGGATGCGGCGGCGGTCCGGGGCCAGCGCGGCATCCAGATAGGCATGGAAACAGGCCTGGAACCCCGCCCATGGGTCGCCAGCCGCATCCCAGGCCGCCTGCATGTCGCAGGACAGTTCGGCATCGACCTCGCGCAGCACGGCCTCGAACAGACCGGCCTTGTTGCCGAAATGGTGGTGCAGCGCGCCGCGCGTCACCCCGGCACGGTCGGCCAGCGCATCCAGCGCCACGGCGCCGAACCCCTCGTCGGCGAAGGCGCGGCGCGCGGTGGCGACCAGCGCGGCGCGGGTGTCGGCGGCGGTCTCGGAGCGGGTCTTGCGGGCAGTTGACATACGGGCCGTATGCGGGTTATCGGAATTCGCATACGCTTCGTATGTGAAACCCGCGCGGCGTGCAAGTCCGCAGTCCGAAAGGCCGCCTCCATGACCTTCGCCGCGATCCGGGCCGAGATGCCGGGCACGCTGCGGCTGTCGCTGCCCATCGTGCCCGCCGTCAGTGTCCACCTGGCGCCGGTGGTGATCGCGCTGTCGCTGGTTGCTGTGGTCTACATCGGGCTCGTCGCGCTGGTGCAGACCGACTACAAGAAGGTGCTCGCGTACTCGACGGTCAGCCAGCTCGGGTTCATGATGCTCGGGCTCGGCGTGGGCGGCTGGGCGGCGGGGCTGTTCCACCTGCTGACGCACGCCTTCTTCAAGGCAATGCTGTTCCTGGGCGCGG
>DAOLBY010000183.1:0-6279 GCA_035324325.1 Paracoccaceae bacterium
CAGCGCCGCGGCATTCGAGGGGGCGACGAAGAAATCCGTGCGCCCCCGCGCCGGACGCAGGGGCAGGTCCAGCGCCATCTGCCGCATCACCCCGCCCCGCCCGCGCCCGGACCGGCGCGGCGCGCGCGCTTCACGGCCCGCGCCCCCGCCTGTGCGGCCTCCTCGGCCTCGCCCGCCGCCTCGGCCGCGGCCTCGGCCGCCGCACCCGCCTCGGCCAGCGCCCGCCCCCCGGCCCCGCGGTAGAGCAGGCTCTCCTGATACTGCCCGAGGGCAAAGCGCGTCAGCACCCCGATGGCCGCCGCCAGCGGCACCGCGATCAGCATGCCCAGGAAGCCGAACAGCGACCCGAACACCGACAGCGCGAACAGAAGCCAGACAGGATGCAGCCCCACGCTGTCGCCCACCACGCGTGGGGTGATGATGTTGCCCTCCAGGAACTGGCCGAGCGCGAAGATCCCCGCCACGATGCCGATCGACACCCAGTCGCCCCAGAACTGGAACAGCGCCAGCCCGAGGGCCAGCGCCCCCCCCACGATGGCGCCCACATAGGGGATGAAGGTGATTCCCCCGGCGATGCCCCCCACGACCTGCTCCAACTGCAGCCCCGCCAGCATCAGCCCGACGGCGTAATAGATGCCCATGATCAGGCAGACCGACAGCTGCCCGCGCACGAAGGCCGCCAGCACCGTGTCGATTTCCGCCGCCAGCCTGCGCACCACCGGCGCGTGGTCGCGCGGCAGCAGCGCATCGATGCGGGCCAGCATCCGGTCCCAGTCGAGCAGGAGGTAGAACGACACGACCGGCACGACGACAATCAGGATGACGGCATTCAGCAGGCTTCCCGCCGTGCCCAGGATCGCCTGCGCGACCTCGCCCCCCCGCGCCCGGATCGCATCGCCGATCTGCATCAGCGTCTGCCGCGCGGTCGAGGTGTCCTCGGCCAGGTCGGGGAAGCGTTCCAGCGTGAAGTCGTGCAGCTGGCGGAAGATGTCGGGGGCCGCGTTGATCAGTGCGGCGAACTGGTTCACCAGCGTCGGGATGACCGCCAGCACCAGCGCCACGACGATGAACAGCGCGACCAGGCTGATCAGCGCCGTCGCCGCCGCCCGCCCGATGCCCAGCCGCTGCAGCCGGTCGGCCACGGGGTCGAGAAGATAGGCCACCGCGCCGCCGATCACGAAGGGCAGGATGACCTGCCCGAGGAACCACATCGCCAGAAGCAGCACCGCCGCCGCCGCAGCCCAGTAACGGATCTGGATGTGAACCGGCAGTGCCATGATGCTCCCCGGGGCCGCGGACCCGTCGCCAGATGTGGCGCAAGGGGGGGCGGGATGCAAGGCAGCGGGCGGGCGCAGTCGGTCCGGCGTTCGAGGACTCGCACTGTGGTCAGCGCTGCGCCTCCAGCACCAGCGCCATGATCTGGGCCCCGAGCGCCAGTTCCGACACCTGCCCGAAGTGGCGCGCCCGCACCCGCCCCTGCCGGTCGATGAGCACCAGCGTGGGCGTGCCCTGCAACTCCCAGGCCTCCATGGTGCGGGGCAACGTGCCCTCGCCGGGGGCATCCACCGCGACCGGAAAGCGGATGCGGTATTCGTGCAGGAAGGCCCGCAGGGCAACCGGCGTCATGGCGGCGTGGTGTTCGAAGACCGAATGCAGGCCGATCACCGCCACTTGCGCCGGATCGAAGGCGGCGGCGATCCGTTGCGCCTGCGGCAGGCCGTGGCTGACGCAGCCGGGGCAGAGCATCTGGAACACCTCGACCGCCAGCACCCGGCCGGCGAAGTCGGCCAGCGACAGCGGGGCATCGGTATTCAGCCATTCGGCGGCATGGAGCGGGACGGGTTCGGCCATGATTCCCTCGTGGATTCGGGCGGCGGCAGGGGGCCGCCGCCCGGCGGCGTCATTGGTTCACCCGGCCCGGCAGGCTCAGGTCGCCCGAAGCAATGTCGAAGACATCGGTCACGCAGAGGAGCGGCGCATGGATATTGGCATTCACCCGCAGCGCCGCCGTCACCCCGTCATAGCTCGCCGCCTCGACCGCGCCGATGTCGGCAAAGGGGACACGCACCGACAGGGTCTCGCCGGCAAAGACCGGCGACCAGCCGGGGCTGTCGATCAGCAGCGGCAGGCCGGGCCAGGTCAGCGGCAAGGCCGGGGTGGCACCGTCGGGGATGTCGATCACCTTCAGCGCGCCCGGTCCGCAGGCCTCGTCCGGGCCCAGCACCACCCAGTGGCTGTGCCAGATGCCGCCGTCGTCATCGGTCCGCCCGGTGTTGCCCTCGTCGAACAACGGCGTGTCGTCGAAGTCCGGGTGGATGGTGACGGCAAAGGCCAGGATCCCCGCGCCGGTCTCGAAGCCCACCACCGAGGGGTCAAGGCTGGTCGGCCAGACGTAGGAAAAGACCGGCGCGCCGGCCAGCCCGCCGGCCGGGTCCGGCCCCGTCGTGCCCGGTGTGCCGGCAACCGACATGGTGAAGGTGGCGATCCGGCCCTCGGTGGTGATCGCGGCCGAAACGATGTCGAAATCGGCGTGTTCGGCGGTTCCCGCGGTCGAGGCGATGCCATGGGCCAGAGCCGAGGCGGGCGCCAGAAACGCCAGCGCCACGGCGGTGGCATGGCGCAGGTTGCAGGGATGTGTCATCATGGGGTGCTTCCTTTGATCGACGTCAGGGTGGCAATCCGGTCCCCCGGGGCGGTTGCCGCCGCCCCGGGGGACCAACTCAGGCCGCAGGGGCGAAACGCGCCCAGATCAGGGCGCGCGCGTCCTCCGTGGCCTCCTCGTGTTCGCCGCAGTCAAGGCGCAGCTCTGCGTCCCCGAAGGCGGCATCCACGAATGCGCAGTGATGCGGGCGGGCCGCATCGGCATGGGCATGGGGGCGGAAATGGGTGCAGGTCGCGCACATCCGCTGCACTGGGATGGCGCGGGCCTCCTGTAGGGCGCGGATCAGGCGGGTGAGCAGACGCAGAAGTGACCCGGCCTCGGCCGCGGGCAGGTCCGACACCGCGGCTGTCAGCGCGTCGGACGCAGCCGACAGCCGTCCGGCGATGCCCTTCCCTGCAACGCTCAAGCCAACCCGTCTGGCGCGGCCGTCCTCGGGGTCGGGCTGCCGCATGACAAGCCCCTTGGCCGCAAGGCTCGCCACCGAGTCGCTCAGGCTCGCCGCCGAAACCCCGAGAGCCGCGGCCAGATCGACCTGCCGCACCGATCCACGTCTGGCCAGATGGCCGAGGATCTCGGCCTGGGCGGGGTTCAGCCCCTCGGCCGCCGCCGCCTGCCAGACCCCGGCCCGCCAGAGCACCGCAAGGCGGCCAAGGGCGAAGGTGATCTGATCGGATGGATCGGGCATGAGGATTCCTCGAAAACGATTCGATTAGGATTCCTAACTAACTATCGGACATGGGTCAATGGCCGCGGGGTCAGCAATCCCCTTGTTTCTCTCCGTTGGCGGCAGCGATCGCGGCGAAACGGGTGGCCACGACCAGGTTGCGGGACGGCGCGCGCAGGCAGCGGCCGAAAGCGCAGGGGGCAAAGCTGGCACCCTTCACGGGAAGATCGCTGTCGTTCGACGGCAGGCAACCCAGACCGGAGGTTCACAGCCCGCGGTTGAACGCTCGTGTCCCCAGGGCAAGCGAACATCTGTCTGGCTGATGACGCGGCACAATGGTCCCGGTTCAACAGCCTTCCGGCCCGGCTGTTCGTTCAGGGGCAGACGCCGAGGCGCTGGCAGACAACAGGTGCCGCCAGATCGGATCAACCCCCGATCTTTGGCGGGCAGCGGGGCGGGCGATCATCACATAGGCCTGCGGCATCCGCGCGGCGGCAGGGCCGACCGCCACCAGCGTTCCGCGCGCCAGATCCGCCGCCGCAAGGGTTTCGGGCAGCAGGGCCACCCCGAGCCCCTGGCGGGCCGCCGTTGCCGCGATCACAAGACGATCCACCGACAGCCCCTTACCCGGATCGGGGCGGCCCGGACTGCCCAGGGCTTCGTGCCAGCCGGCCCAGGATTGCGGGTTGGCATAGGTCGGGCCCCACTGGGTATGGATCAATTGCCAGTCAGGCACGCACAACGCTCCGCCCGTCAGGGCCGCGGCCACCTGCGGCGCGGCGACGGGCAGCATGCGGTCATGAAACAGCTTCTCGACGGTCTGATGCGGATAGGCTGCCGCACCATATGTAATGCGGATGTCGACGCCGCGGCCGGCAAGGTCGACCGGATCGTTGCTTTCCTCCATGATCTGCACTCCGGTCCGGTCGGCCAGGACTGCCAGTTGCGGCAAGAGCCATAGTTCGCCGACGGAAGCGATCACCGATATGACCGCCCGAGGCCGCGAGGCCGAGGCCTTCAGATGCGCCGCCGCCTCCGACAACTCGGCAAAGGGCCCGGAGACGCGCAGGAACAGGTCGCGCCCGGCATCGGTCAGTTCAACCCCGTTCGGACGGCGATGGAATACCTGCTTGCCGAAGCGGTCTTCCAGGAGGCGGATATGCTGGCTGATCGCCGTGGATGTTACGCCGAGACCTTCCGCGGCGGCAACGAAACTGCCGGCACGGGCGGCTCGTTCAAAGGCCTGAAGGGCGTTCAGCGGCAAGCGGTCATCCATCACGGCCTCCGCAACAGTCATTCAATGTTGAGGTCATCCTGCGTGCGTCCTGCCAAAGCGAGCGGAAATGTTCGCCTTCAGCGATTTTCCGGAGATCGTAGCATAAGTTTTTATTGCCCTCACCAAGTTTTCCCCGGCTTGCCGGAAGGGGCGCGGAGGTTAGGCTGTGTCAAAACGCCAAAGCGAGAATGCGCCATGGACCACCTTGCCGACCTTGATGCCTATCCGATCGACCGACCCGACAGCCCGGCCTATGCCGCGCTGGTTGCCGGTTGCCGCGCGCGCCTTGCGGCAGACGGCATGTTCGAACTGCCCGGGTTCATGCCTGCAGAGAAGGTGGAACAGGCGGTAAAGGATGTTGGTCCGGCGATGGCGGCCGAAAGCTTTCGCCATGCCCGTCACCACAACATCTACTTCCGCGACAGCATCGAGGGGCTGGCCCCGGATCATCCCGCCCTTGCCAAGGTGGAGACCGTGAATCACACGCTCTGCGCCGATCAGCTGCAGGGCAACCCGGTGATGGCGCTTTACGAGTGGCCGCCCTTCGTGCGGTTCCTGGCCGCCACCATTGGCAAGCAGGCGCTCTATCCGATGCAGGACCCCATGGCACGGGTCAACGTGCAGGCCAGCCGCGACGGAGAGGCGCTGAACTGGCACTTCGACCGGTCCGAGTTCACGACCACCATCCTGTTGCAGGCTCCGCAGGAAGGGGGGGAACTCGAATACCGCAAGGACCTGCGCAGCGCCGAGGATCCGAACTTCGATGGGGTTGCCGCCGTGCTGCGCGGGAAGGACCCCGAAGTCAGGAAGGCCGCGCTGAAGCCGGGCGCGCTGAACGTGTTTCGCGGGGTGAACACGCTCCATCGCGTCGTTCCTGTGAGGGGCGAGGTCGAGCGTATCGTGGCAATCTTCGCCTTCTTCGACCGCCCCGGCGTCGTGATGTCGGCCCATGAACAACTGGGGTTCTACGGCCGCTCTGTCGCCGCCGCCTGATCAGGAGGCAACGGGCCGGCCTTTTCGGGCAAGTGTCCGCTCCCCGCCCCAGGGTCTGCACGGGGGGTGTACAGCGGGTGTACGCGCGGCGCACCGCCCGGCGCCGCGCCCCGCAGGCCCCGCTTGCCTGCCCCGGGCCTTCCCGCTAGGGATGCCGCGTCCCCTGTCCGAGGCCCGCGAACATGCGTCTGTCCCGCTATTTCCTGCCCGTCCTCAAGGAAAACCCCGCCGAGGCGCAGATCGTGTCGCACCGCTACATGTTGCGCGCCGGCATGATCAAGCAGCAGGCCGCCGGCATCTATTCCTGGCTGCCGCTCGGCTGGCGCGTGCTGCGCCGGATCGAGGCGATCGTGCATGAGGAACAGCAGCGCGCCGGGCACATCCCGCTTCTGATGCCCACCCTGCAACCCGCGGATCTATGGCGCGAATCCGGCCGCTACGACGACTATGGCCAGGAGATGCTGCGCATCCGCGACCGCCAGGGGCGCGACCTGCTCTACGGCCCGACGAACGAGGAGATGATCACCGACATCTTCCGCAGCCACGTCGGCAGCTACAAGGACCTGCCGCTGACGCTCTACCACATCCAGTGGAAGTTCCGCGACGAGGTGCGCCCGCGCTTCGGGGCCATGCGGGGCCGCGAGTTCCTGATGAAGGACGGCTACAACTTCGACGTGGACAAGG
>DAOLBY010000184.1:0-6217 GCA_035324325.1 Paracoccaceae bacterium
AGAAAGGTGACAGCGATGCCGGCAAGCGTTTCGGCTTCGTCGCCCTTGTTGGCGCGACCAACGCCGGCAAATCTACCCTCCTAAACCAGTTGGTCGGCCAGAAAGTCTCGATCACAAGCCGGAAGGTTCAGACGACACGGATGCCGATCCGCGGCATTCGCACCGAGGGGAGGTCGCAGATCGTCTTTGTCGATACTCCAGGCATATTCAAGCCGAGACGGCGGCTCGACAAGGCGATGGTATCTGCCGCCTGGGGCGGGGCCGCGGATGCCGATATCGTGGTCCTGCTGATCGAGGCGCACCGCGGCCTGACCGAGGGCGCGCGCGCCATCATCGACCGGCTGGCCGACACGATCCCGCGCGGCACGCCTGTCGCGCTGGCCATCAACAAGATCGACCGGGTCAAGGCCGAAACCCTGCTGGCGCTGGCCGAGGCCGCGAACACGGCCTTCCCCTTCGCGCGCACGTTCATGATCTCGGCCGAGCGCGGCTACGGCGTCGATGACCTGCGCGACTGGCTTGCGGCCAGTCTGCCCGAGGGCCCATGGCTCTACCCCGAGGACCAGATCGCCGATCTGCCGCTGCGCATGATCGCCGCCGAGATGACGCGCGAGAAACTGACGCTGCGGCTGCACGAGGAATTGCCCTACCAGCTGACGGTCGAGACCGAAGCCTGGGAGGACCGCGCCGACGGGTCGGTGCGCATCGACCAGATCGTCTATGTGGCGCGCGAGGGGCACCGCGGCATCGTGGTGGGCCGCAAGGGCGAGACGATCAAGGCCATCGGCCAGGCAGCGCGGGCCGAGATCGCGGCATTCCTCGAACGCGAGGTGCATCTGTTCCTGCGGGTCGTCCTGCGCGAGAACTGGCTGGACGAGGCCGAGCGCTACGGCGAGATGGGTCTCGATTTCCGCGATGGCGACTGAGGGGCGGCTGGCCGCCGGCATCTGGGTCGCGGCCTATCTGGCGCGGCTGCGGCTGGCGGGCATCGCGCATTACCTGGTCGCGCGGGGGGACGAGACGGCCGGCGACGTGGCGGTGAAGCTGGCCACCATGGACGGCCGGGCGCAGGCCTTCTCGCGCGGGTTCGACCCGGCCACGGGGCGGCGGCTCTGGGCCGTGCTGGCCGAGGGACAGGAGGCGGCCGTGGATGCTGCGCTGGCCCGGGCGCGGGGGCGCGACCCCGACCTGTGGGTGATCGAGGTCGAGGACCGGCAGGGCCGTCACCTTCTGGACGAGGACGGGCTGGCGGACTGAGCGCGCGCAGCCAGGATCAGGACGGCGCCAAGCGCCGCAAAACCCGCGGCCATCGCCACGAGGTTCAGCCCCACCTGCGACCATCCCAGGGCGTCCGCATCGAGAAACGGGTAGGGCCAGACCCCCGTCGCCGCGCCGCGGGCCAGCGCAGAGGCGCCATAGGCCAGCGGCCAGACAAGAAAGGCGGGAATGTCGCGTCGCCCGATGGTCTTGGGCGCGAAGGCCCACCACCAGGCCAGCATTCCCAGCGGCACCGCCGTGTGCAGCCCCTGGTCGGCCCACCACGCCAGCCCCTGGGGTGCCCAGAGCCGGGCGAGCAGAAGGTGATAGACGATCCCGACACCCAGGATCGCGACCGTCAGCGCTGCCGCATGCACCGCCCCGATGCGCCAGCGCATGGCAACGGCGGCCATGGCCAGCGCCACCAGCAGGTTCGTCAGGATGGTGAAGTACCCCGCCATCTGCCACAGCGTCGCCGTCACGCTGCCCCCGCCCTGCCGGGCCAGAGCGACATCGAACTGAAGCCGCATGGACATCCCCGCGATCACGAACAGCGCAAGCGCGGACAGGCGGGCCGACATCGGCATGGGCTTGGACGTGGACATTGGCATGGGCATGGGCATGGGCATTGTTCGAACCCTAGGGCGACGCGACGGCGGATGGAACCCCGCTCTGCTCTCCCGTCCCCGGGGGGGGGCACAAGGCTGGGTTGGGTCGGCCTTGGGCGTGCCCGCCGGCGTGCAGACCCCTTGCCGTGCCGCCAGACGGGGCCGATAAACCGCGCATGGAATGGCGGGACGAGGGCGTGCTTCTGGCGATCCGGCCCCATGGCGAGGGGTCGGCGATTGCCGAGGTCTTCTCCGCCGGGCACGGGCGGCATGCCGGCGTGATCCGCGGCGGCGCCTCGCGCCGGATGGCCCCCCTGCTGCAGCCCGGCGCGCAGTTGTCTGTCGTCTGGCGGGCGCGATTGGCCGAACATATCGGCGCCTTCGCGGCCGAGCCGCTGCGGTCGCGGGCCGCGGTTCTGGAGGATGCGGCGCGGCTTGCGGCGCTTGCATCGGTCTGCGCGCTGCTGCACTGCGCGCTGCCCGAACGCGCCCCGCACCCCGACCTGTGGGCAAGGACGGTCGCCTATCTGGATGGCCTGGCGACGGGCACAGCGTCGGCGGCAGACTACCTGCGGTGGGAGGTGGAGTTGCTGGCTGCCATGGGCTTCGGGCTTGACCTGAGCGCCTGCGCGGTCACCGGATCGCGCGACGGGCTTGACTATGTCAGCCCGCGCACGGGTCGGGCGGTCAGTCGGGCAGGGGCGGGTGGCTGGTCCGACCGGCTGTTCCCCTTGCCGCCGGTGATGCTGGGGCGCGCGGCGGGGCCGGGCGAGGTGGCGCAGGGGCTTGCGATCACAGGCCATTTCCTGGCGCGCGAACTTGCCGCGGCCGACCGCCCCCTGCCCGAGGCGCGGATCCGGGCGGTCGCACGGCTGGCAAGGTAGGGTGGCAGGACGGCACAGGGGCCGACCTCGGTTCGACGGACCCGGGCCGGCACGACGCCGGCTTCGCCTTCGCTTCCCCGCGGCGGGCGAGGAAAGCACCCTGACCCGTCGTCGCGCCGGTGGAGCGGGGCGCGGCCCGGCCTGATCCTGCCCTTCCCGACATGCGATGTCGGATCCGGGCCAGCCGGGGCGGCCCCGGCGCGGAAGAAAGGGGGGGATCATGGCCACGCGCTCGATCCCCTTCTTCCTGCGCCTCAGCCCCGCCCCGCGGGTCGAGCATTTCGCGATTCTGGCGGGGCTCGAGGCGGCGGTCCGCGGCACGCTGATCTCGGCCATGCCGCTGGCGGTCTACGATGCGCTGGGCTCGGCCAGCGCCACCTCGGCGGCCTATTTCGCCGCGGGACTCGTGTCGCTGATCTGGGGGCTGATGGTCCCATGGGCCACCCGCGTCGTGCCGCGGCGCTGGGCCTATACGGCGGGCGCGGGCCTTTACGTCACGGGCAATTCGCTCGCCATCCTGGGCGGGCCGGTGTTCCTGCCGCTGGCGGTCCTGTGCAACGCCATGGCCACGGCCACGACCTTCGTCTGCCTGAACGCCTATGTGCTCGACTACGTGGACCGCGCCGACCTCGGGCGCAGCCAGTCGACCCAGATGCTTTACGCCGCCATCTTCTGGACGGTCGGGCCGGTCGCCGGTGTCTGGCTGCGCAGCCTCTGGGCGCCACTGCCCTTTATCGTGGCGGGGGGCTTCGCGCTGGCGCTGCTGGTGGCGTTCTGGGTGCTGCGGCTAGGCAACGGGCGGCAGATCGCGCGGGCCAAGGCACCGCCGCCCAATCCGCTGGCCTATCTGGCGCGCTTTGCCGGCCAGCCGCGGCTGATCGCGGGCTGGCTGTTCGCGGTGATCCGGTCCTGCGGCTGGTGGGTCTATGTCGTCTATCTGCCGATCTTCTGCGTCGAGGCGGGACTGGGCGACAAGATCGGGGGATTTGCGCTGTCGGCATCGAACGCACTTCTGTTCACGACCCCCGCGATGCTGGCCTGGGCGCGGCGCATCGGGGTGCGGCCGGCGGTGCGCACGGGCTTCGGGCTTTGCGGGCTCCTGTTTGCGGCGGCAGCCTTGGCCGCGCCCGTGCCACCGGCAACCGTGGCGCTGGTGATGGGCGGCTCGATCTTCCTGGTGCTGCTGGACGTGGTGGGGGGGCTGCCGTTCCTGATGGCGGTGAAGCCCGCGCAAAGGGTCGAGATGGCGGCAGTCTATTCGTCATTCCGCGACGTATCGGGCATCCTGACGCCGGGGGCGGCGTGGATCCTGCTGTTCGTCCTGCCGCTGCCCGGCATCTTCGCCGCCTGTGCCGCGGCGATGGCGGTGGCCTGGGCGGTGGCCGGGCGGCTGCACCCGCGGCTGGGGGCGGCGCGCCCGTCGCGGGGCGGCGAGGTGGCGGGGACGGTCAGCCCCTAGGTTCGCCCACGTTTTCGGCAAAGGCCGTGGCGAAGGCCGCCCGCTTGGCCGCATCCGCCTCGGTCTGGTGCCTTGCCACCCAGTCGGCATAGGGCATCCCGTAGACGACTTCGCGCGCGGCATCCTTCGACAGGTCGATGCCGCGCTCGGCCGCGGCTTCCTGATACCAGCGGCTCAGGCAGTTGCGGCAGAAGCCGGACAGGTTCATCAGGTCGATGTTCTGCACCTCGGGGCGCCTTTCCATCAGGTGATGGACCAGGGCCCGGAAGGCGGCAGCCTCCAGCTCGGTACGGGTGGCGGGGTCGATCTCGGTCATGGCCTCTCCTTCCGGTCGCCTGACCGGAAGATGGGGCGCCGGGGCGCCGTCGTCACCCCCTGTTCGTCAGGTCCCGGTTCCAGTCAGCACGATATCGGACAGCGCCACGCTGGTCGCCAGCACGCCGCGGAGCAGAAGCACGTCCTGCCCGTCGATCAGCACCATGGCATCGCTTCCGGACTGGGCTACCGAAACCGTGCCCGTGGCCGGTCCGCTGACGACCAGCGCGATGCGTTCGCCGATGGCATAGTCCTCGATCACCGCCGGGGTACTGCCGCCGGGATAGATCAGCGCAAAGCCGTCCGTGCCGTCGCCGCCGAACACCTGATCGCCCGGATCGAAGAGGATGAGGTCGTCGCCGGCGCCGCCGGACAGCAGGTCTCCGTCGCCCTCGGCCAGATCGGCGCTGAACAGGTCCTTCATGATGCGCGGTTCAAACCGTGTCGCCAACTCGGTGCCGAGCCGGTTCGCGAGCGATGCGGGAAGGACATCCAGAAGCGGCTCGAGCACCTCGGCCACAGCGACCCCTTCGCGCGGATCGACCCCGACGATCAGGTCATTGCCCGACCCGCCGTAGAGCGAATCGCGCCCCGTCATGCCATAAAGATCATCGTTTCCGGCACCGCCGTAGACTTCGTCATCGCCCGCGCCGCCGACCAGCGCATCGTTGCCGTTGCCGCCAAACAGAAGGTCGTCGCCCCGGCCGCCCACCACGAGGTCGGACCCGCCGTTGCCATAAAGCGTGTCGTTGCCGCCCTCGCCCAGCAGAAAATCGTCGCCGTCGAAGCCTGCAAGATCGTCGGAGCCGGGGCCGCCCAGCATCAGGTCGTTGCCATCGGTGCCGTCGCGCAGGTCGCCCGCTTCCGTGCCGCGGATCAGGTTGCCCGCGGGGCCCTCGGGTTCGGGTTCCGGCGGTGGCCCATCCTCCGACCCGCCCGAGGACAGTGCCCCGATCAACAGCAGCGGCACGAGCATCAGAAGTATTTCCAAGGCAACCCCCACGGCAACACGGCACCGTTGCGGCACCTTTTTGCCTTGGTTCTGCCCGAATCCCGAAAACGTCAAAGATTCGTTGCGGGTATCCGTCGAGGCCGCAACAATCAGCGGCGCTCACGCCATGCCGTCGCCGGACGCGACACGATCCAGCGCGGCGGCCAGCACCGGGGCCAGCCGCGCGGCCCATGTGGCCTGTCCCTCGGCTGTGGCGATCAGGTCGTTGCGCAGTTCGATCAGGGTGTTGTGACGACCCGCGGCCAGCGCGTGACGGTCGATCGCATCGCCGGGCAGGTGGCCCGAATAGGGCTGGTTGTCGCCCACGCAGATATCGCCCTCGGCCGCCAGCAGGTCCAGCACCGCACGGGACAGGCGGCTGTCGCGGTGCGAATGCAGAACGCCCACGGCCCAGGGCCGCGGCGCGCGCCCCCGCAGGCAGGGGGTGAAGCTGTGGATGGACAGGATCGCCGTGTCGGACCGCCGCGCCGCCAGCCGCGCAAGTTCGGCATGGTAGGGGCGATACAGGCGGTCCAGCCGTGCGGCCAGCCCGGCGGCGTCGATGTGCCGGTTTCCGGGGATGATGGTCCCGTCGTAAAGCCGCATCACCAGTGTCGGGTCATCCTCGCCCCGGTTGGGGTCGATCACGAGGCGCGAGAAGGTGGACAGCACACAGGGGCTGTCCAGCGCCTGCGCCAGCAGC
>DAOLBY010000004.1:0-14201 GCA_035324325.1 Paracoccaceae bacterium
GGTGGGGTGGGCCGGGGGCCAGGGGGGGCGCCGCGGCCCGGGCGGCCGGCGCCGCCGGCCGCCCGGGCCCGAGGGCCGCGCGCGCGGGCCGCGCCGCCGCCAGCCAGCCCTGCCCCTGCCGCGCCAGCCGGCGCACCCCGCCCACCGACGGGTCTGGCAGCATCGGCCGCCCCCGCGCCGCCAGCTCGGCCGAGGCACGCAGCAGGTTCGCGGCGCCAAGCGCCCGGCCGAGGTCGCGCGCCACGCCCTCGGCCGCCGCCGGTGCCCCCAGCGCCCGGGCCGCCAGCCACATCAGCCCGCCCCCTGTGTCGTCGAGATAGGCCGCCAGCGCGTCCTCATCCGCAGGCGCCTCGCCCCAGCAGTCGGGGAGGCGCGCGGCCACCAGCCGGTCGGCCACATCGACCGGCAGCGCGCGGTCGCGGATCAGGTCATGCAGCGGCCCCGCCACATCATGCGCCCGCGCCGCGCCCGAGGCCACGGCGGCCAGCGTGTCGCGCCACCATTGCAGCCGCATCTGCGCGACCAGCGGCTCGGCCGAGGCCCAGGGCGCGCGCGCGACCTCCAGGTTGAAGGCATAGAGGACCAGAAGCGGCGCCCGGGCGGCCCGGGGCGCGGCCAGCACGGCGGCGAAGCGGTCGGGATCGCCCCGCTCGACAAGGGCCGCGCAGGCATCGAGGCTCATGGCCGGTCTGCCACGACAACAAGATAGCCGTAGTCGCCCCCGTGCCGGCGCCAGAGGTCGATCTCCTGCCGGAACCCTTCGACCAGCGTCCGGGTGTCGGCCGCATCCGACGCTGCCGCCGCGGCTGTCAGCCGCGTCTCCAGCGGCCGGTAATAGGCTTCCCAGGCAGCCCCGGGCATCCAGAAGGGGTCGCTCACCCGGAGCCGGGCGGCCGCCACCTCGGCGCGCAGCGCGGCCTCGCCCCGCAGGGCCACGCCTTCCGCCGCGAAGAAGGCCGCGACGTCGGGTGCCGGCGCATCCCCGCGCAGGACGAGGTCGGAAAAGGCCACCCGCCCGCCGGGGCAAAGGTGGCCGGTCCAGGCCCGCAGCGCCGCCGTCACGCCGAGGGCGTAGATCGCGCCGCCCGACCAGATCAGATCGAACGGCCCGCCCGGGGGGGAGGCCATGTCGCCGCAGACCGCCCGCACCCCCGGAAAGGCCGCCTGCACATGCGCGACGAAGGGCGCCGCGACATCGACCGCCACGATCCGCCCGCGCGGCGCGACCGCCATCAGCGCCGGCAGGTCGGCCCCCCGCCCGCATCCCGCGTCCAGCACCGCGGCATCCTCTGCCACCCCCGCACTGGCGCGCGCGACGCTGACCGCGTCGCCCGGCGCGCAGCGGTCAAGCCCGTCGAACAGCGCAAGGATGTCCACGCCCTCACTCCGCCGCCTGCGCCGTCGCGGCCGGCGCCACCCCGTCGCGCACGAGCTTCCACAGGATCGCGTCCAGCAGCGCCTCGAAGCTGGCGTCCACGATGTTCGCGCTGACCCCCACGGTGGACCAGCGGTGCCCCGCCCCGTCCTCGCTGTCGATGATGACGCGGGTCACGGCATCGGTGCCGCCCTGCGTGATCCGCACCTTGAAGTCCACGAGCTTCATGTCGGCAATCGCCGCCTGATAGGGGCCGAGATCCTTGGCCAGCGCCCGCGACAGCGCATTGACCGGGCCGCGGTCGGTGCCGCTTTCGTCCATGCTTTCCGACACCGACAGCACCTTGCGGTCGCCGATCTTGACCACCACCACGGCCTCGGACAGGCTGACCATGCGGTCGTACTTGTTCTTGCGCCGCTCCACCGTCACCCGGTAGCGCTTGACCTCGAAATAGGCGGGCATCAGGCCCAGTTCGCGCCGCGCCACCAGTTCGAAACTGGCCTGCGCACCGTCATAGGCATAGCCGCGGTCCTCGCGCTCCTTCACGATCTCGAGGATGCGTGCCAGCCGGCCGTCGCCCGGCGCGACCTCGATGCCCGCCGCCGCCAGCCGCGCCCGCAGGTTCGACTGGCCGGCCTGATTGCTCATCGGGATCACCCGGGCATTGCCCACGGCCGCGGGGTCGATGTGTTCGTAGGTGGCCGGGTCCTTCAGGATGGCGCTGGCGTGCAGCCCTGCCTTGTGGGCAAAGGCGCTGGCCCCGACATAGGGCGCGGCGCGTGCCGGCACCCGGTTCAGGATGTCGTCGAGCATCCGGCTTGTGCGCACGAGGCCCGCCAGCGCCTCCGGGCTTACCCGGGTCTCGAACCGGCTGGCATAGGGCTCCTTCAGCAAGAGCGTCGGGATCAGCGTCGTCAGGTTCGCGTTCCCGCAGCGTTCGCCCAGACCGTTCAGCGTGCCCTGGATCTGCCGCGCGCCCCCTTCCACCGCTGCCAGCGAGGCCGCGACCGCATTGCCGGTGTCGTCATGGCAATGGATGCCCAGCCAGTCGCCCGGAATGCCCGCCCCCACCACCTCGGCCGTCACCCGCCCCACCTCGGCCGGCAGGGTGCCGCCGTTCGTGTCGCACAGCACCACCCAGGTCGCCCCCGCCTCCAGCGCCGCGCGCAGGCAGTCCAGCGCAAAGGCCGGATCGGCGCGGTAGCCGTCGAAGAAGTGCTCGGCGTCGAACAGGCATTCGCGGCCCCTCGCCACGACATGGGCGACCGAGGCGCGGATCCCCTCGACATTCTCCTCGGGGCGGATCCCCAGGGCGGTCGCCACATGGAAGGGATGCGCCTTGCCCACCAGGCATACGGCCTGCGTGCCGGCGTCCAGCACGCCCGCCAGCACATCGTCGTTGCCGGCCGATCGCCCGGCGCGCTTCGTCATCCCGAAGGCCGTCATCCGCGCCCGGGTCTCGGGCACTGCCCGGAAGAACTCGCTGTCGGTCGGGTTGGCACCGGGCCAGCCACCCTCGATGTAGTCCACCCCCAGCGCGTCGAGTGCCCGGGCGATCGCCACCTTCTCGGCCACCGAGAACTGCACCCCCTGCGTCTGCTGCCCGTCGCGCAGGGTGGTGTCGAACAGCCACAGCCGCTCGCGCCCCGACGCCTGCCTTTCCTGATGGCCCAAATATCCTCGGGGGGTCGGGGGGGCAGACGGCCCCCCGCCCTTGCCCGCAGCACCCCCGCTCTCTCCGGTTCTCCCAGCCGCGCCGGATCGAAGCCCGGCAGCCGCAGGATCGACACGCCCTCGCGCCCGATGTTCACCTGCGCGCCGGCCTCGGCCACCTGCGCGCGCAGCGCGTCGGCCCGTGCCCAGTCCTGCGCCGCCCGTGCGGCTGCGATCTCGTCGGCCCATTCCTCGATCTCGGCCGCCTCGCGCAGCGCCTGGAAGACGTGCCCGCGCGCCCGGTCGGTGATGCGGGCCTGGTCCTCGGCGGTGCGGCTCGCGCGCAGATCGAAGCCGAGCAGCAGCTGGCTCGCGTAGATGTCGGGCAGCCGGGCGGCCAGCCCGTCGCGGCCGAACCGCGCCTCCAGCGCCTTGCGGTTCAGGTGGCGCAGCGCCTCCGGCGTGGACAGGTCGTCGGCCAGCGCCGCGACCACCTCGGGCAGCGGCTCGCCCGGCTCCCGCACCGCGAGGCTCTGGCTGCCGGCCGATCCCAGCGTCACCGCCATGTCGGTCACGACCGCCAGCGCCTCGGCCCGCCGGGCGCCGGAAAGGTCCATCGGGTCGCGGTAATGCGACAGCAGGAAGGCCGCGCGGATCACCTCGCCCGGCACGCCCTCGTCCAGCAGGTCCCGCACGGTGAAGAAGTTGCCGAGGCTCTTCGACATCTTCTGCCCATCCACCAGCAGCATCTCGTTGTGCAGCCAGACCCGGGCGAAGGCCCCGCCGGGATGGGCGCAGGCCGATTGCGCGATCTCGTTCTCGTGGTGGGGGAAGGCGAGGTCGATGCCGCCGCCGTGGATGTCGAAGCTCTCGCCCAAGAGATCCGCCGCCATGGCCGAGCATTCGATGTGCCAGCCCGGCCGCCCCCGTCCCCAGGGGCTGTCCCAGCCCGGCAGATCGGCATCCGACGGCTTCCACAGCACGAAATCCAGCGGATCCTCCTTGTAGGGCGCCACCTCGACCCGCGCGCCGGCCAGCATGTCGTCGGGGCTGCGGCCCGACAGGCGGCCATAGCCGGGGTAGGAGCGCACGCGGAACAGCACATGCCCTTCGGCCGCATAGGCATGGCCCGTGGCAACCAGCCCCTCGATCATGCCGATCATCTGGCCGATATGGTCGGTCGCCCGCGGCTCGAGCGTGGGGCGCAGGGCCCCCAGCGCATCCATGTCGTCGTGATACCAGGCGATGGTCTCCTCGGTCCGGGCGCGGATCAGGTCCTCCAGCGTCCCCTCGGCCCCCGCCGCGCGGCGGCGCTGCGCCTCGGCGTTGATCTTGTCGTCCACATCCGTGAAGTTTCGCACGTAAGTAACGGATTCGGAACCATAAACCTGCCGAAGAAGCCGGTACAGCACGTCGAACACCACGACGGGGCGCGCATTGCCCAGGTGCGCCCGGTCATAGACCGTCGGCCCGCAGACATAGACCCGGACCCGCGCAGGGTCGATCGGCGCGAAGGCTTCGGTTGCGCGCGTCGCCGTGTTGGTCAGCCGGATCGTCGTCATGTGCCGTCCCTCGGTTGCGCCGGGTGGGGCCGGGCCGCGCATCGTGCCTCGGGAATACGACGCACCCGCCCGACCGTCCCGGTCAGCGGATAATGCAGCACTGGATGGTGATGGTGCGCCGCGTCATGCCCCCTGATACGCCCAAGCCCCGGGCTTCGCCACCGATTCGGCACCGATTTCCGCTTGCCATGGGGCGGGCGCGGGGTGTTCCCTGCGGATGCGGATCGGGCCGAAGGGGGGCGGGCATGGTCGGGGCGATGGCGCGGGCGGGGCTGGCGGCGCTGGTCCTGTGGCTGGCCCCGGCGCCGGCGGTCGCGCAGCGCATCCCGCAGCCCCTGTCGGACACGGTCAGCGACTATACCGGAACGCTCGACCCGATGACGGCCGACCGGCTGTCCGACGCGCTGGCCGCGGGGCGGGCGGACACGGGCGTCCATGTGGTGCTCGCGGTGATCGACCGGCGCAGCGACCACGGCGGTGGCGGAGAACGGATCGACGCCTTCGCCACGCGCTGGTTCAACGCCTGGGGCATCGGCGACGCCACGCGCAACGACGGTGTGCTGATCCTCGTGGCGCAGGGCGACCGCGAGATGCGCATCGCCCTGGGGGCAGGCTATTCGCCGGTCTGGGACAATCGAGCGCAACGCGTGATCGACAGCATCATGCTGCCGGCCTTCCGCCAGGGCCAGATGGAAACCGGCATCGAGGCCGGCGTGATGGCCACCATCGACCTGATCGCCCGGCCCTTCGCCGAAGGCCGCCCGGTCTCGGACACCGAGGGGTTCCCGGCCCCCGACACCGGCTTCGACTGGACGCTGCTGCTGTTCCTCGGCACCTTCGCCAGCCTGATGGCCTTCAAGTTCCGTCGCGGGCTGGCCGATGGCCTGCTGATCCTGCGCCGCTGCCCGTCTTGCCGCGCCCGAGGCCTCGACCGGCGGTCCGAGACGCTGCGCGAGGCCGGCGAGACGACACGCGGCGAGGCGCGCGAGGACCTCATGTGCCCTGCCTGCGGCCACCGCAGCCGCAGCCGCATCCTGCCGATCCCCGCCGAGGCGCGCAAGGCCGCATCCTCGTCCTCCGGCGGATTCGGTGGCGGGCGGTCCTCGGGCGGCGGGGCTTCGGGGCGGTGGTAGGAACGTCCTGCAAGGGATTGCGATGAAGGCACTTCTGCCGATCCTTCTGGCCCTTCTGCCGGCCGCCGCCGGGGCCCAGGACCTGGCCCGGTGCTATCTGCGCGACTACACGCCAGACCATCTGGCCGGCCACCCCTTGCAGGTCACGCAGCGGATCGCGCTCGGCCCCTCCGATTGGGCGCCGCCGGGCGGATGGGGTGCCGACGGCCCGCCTGCGGTGCTGCGCCTGCATCTTGCCACGCGCGACGGGCGGCGCTTTTCCACCCTCGTCTTCTGCCGGACCGGCGCGCCCGGCCATGTCTGTTCGGTGGACGGCGAGGGCGGCCATCTGACGCTCGAACCCGCGCAGGGCGGCGCCGTCATGCTGCGCCCCCGCGCCCCGGGCATCTTCCTGATCGACGACACCTCCGGCGAGATCGAGATCAGCGCGACCCGCGGGGACGATCGCGCCTTCCGCCTGCCGCCCGTCCCGGCCGACGCCTGCCCCTGAGCACCCGTCCATCCCGGCGCAAATGCCCCGGGATGCGGCACCGCCCCAACCGCGTGTCTTCACGCCTCGTCCGAGGATCGACCGCGAAATCCCTGCGCCACAACGAACTTCTCGGAACTGTCGGCACGGCTGGCGGGCGGCTTGACGTTCGCCACCTTGGCAAAGGACCGTTTCAGCCGCGCCTGCAGTTCGGCCTCGGCGCCGCCCTGCAGGACCTTGGCAACGAAGGTCCCCCCCGGCTCCAGCACGTCGAAGGCGAACTCGGCCGCCGCCTCGCAGAGCCCGACGATGCGCAGATGGTCGACGCCGCGGTTGCCGCTGGCCGATGGCGCCATATCCGACATCACCACGTCGGCGCCACCGCCCAGCCAGTCCTTGACCTGCGCCTCCGCCCCCTCGGCCATGAAGTCGAGGAGGTGGATCTCGGCCCCCGGGATCGGGTCCACCGGCTGCAGGTCCACACCGATCACCCGGCCTCGCGGCTTGCCCGGCCGCTGGCCCAGCGCATTGACCCGCTCGACAGCCACCTGGCTCCACCCGCCCGGCGCGCAGCCGAGGTCGACCACCCGTGCCCCGGGCTTCAGAAAGCCGTATCGGTCGTCCAGTTCCAGGATCTTGTAGGCAGCCCTGCCCCTGAATCCTTCCCGCCTGGCGCGCTGCACGTAGGGATCGTTCAGTTGCCGCTCGAGCCAGAGGGTCGAGGACAGCTTGCGCCCCTTGGCGGTCTTGACGCGCACGCGCAGGTCGCGCTGCCCCCGGCCGGAGGTATTCTCGGTCATGACAGCGGCCCGTCCTCCAGCACTCCGTCCGCGCTCATCTGCGCATAGAGAAGCCCCTCGCGCAAACCCCGGTCGGCCACCGACAGCCGGTCGGTCGGCCAGATCCGCATCAGCGCCTGCAGGATCGCCGCCCCCGACATGATCAGCGTGTGCCGGTCGCGGCCGATGCGGGGGTCGCTGCGCCGTCCCTCGGGGCCAAGCGACAGGTATTCGCGGATCACCCGGTCGATCTGGTCGGACGACATGCGCAGCCCGTCCACCTTGGCCCGGTCATAGCGTTTCAGCCCCAGGAAGGAGGCCGCGACCGTCGTGATCGTGCCCGAGGTGCCGATGATCTGGAACCCGTCGCGCGGGTTTTCGGCACTGGCCGGCGCGAAGGGTGCAAGGCTTTCCTCGAAGTGCCAGGACATCAGCGCGAAGCGCGCGGCGTCGTCCTCCACGTCTCCGAACTGATCCTTGAGCGTGGCCACCCCCAGCGGCACCGAGATCCAGTCCACCACCCGCGCCTCGCCCGCCTCGACCTCGCGCCGAAACCCCTCGCGCAGCCGCAGGATCGCCCGGGGGCGGTCCGGGGGCGCAACTCCGGTCAGGTCGATCCAGACCAGTTCGGTCGAGCCGCCGCCGATGTCCACGATGAGCACCTGCTCTGCCCGCGACGAAACCAGCGGCGCGCAGGAGATGACGGCCAGCCGCGCCTCTTCCTCGGGGGGGATGATCTCGAGCGTCAGCCCGGTCTCGCGCCGGATGGTGCGGAGGAACTCGCGCGCGTTGCGGGCGCGGCGGCAGGCCTCGGTCGCAACCAGCCGCATCCGGGCGACACCCAGGCGTTCCAGCTTCTTCTGGCAGATGCGCAGCGCCTGCACCGTTCGGCCCATGGACGCGCGCGACAGCCGGCCCGAAGCCTCGAGCCCCTGTCCCAGCTGCACCGTCTTGGAAAAGCTGTCCACCACATGGAAATGCGTGCCCCGCGGGCGGGCGATCAGCATCCGGCAGCTGTTCGTGCCGAGGTCGAGCGCCGCATAGAGCGGCCCGGACCCGGCCGGGGGGGAGGGCGACGGCTCGACCGGCGGCGCCGCGGCAGCCTCGGCTGCCTGGCGCCCCTCCGGGATCGCGTCCCCCTCCCGGGGACGCTCGGGCGTCATCTCCGCCCTCCATTCGTGGTTGCCCGGGATGGTAGCGGCGCCCGCCCCGTCACGCAAGCGCCGCGGACCCGCGGCGGGGATACCGGCATCGGGGGGCTCGCGGTTTTTCTGGGCAGGCGGCCCGCGGGGTGTCGCCCGGGCCGCATCGGCGCCCTAGATGTCGCCCCGTCGCAACATCGGCGCCGAGGGTCGAAAACCGACCTTCCGTGCCGGATGCGACGCTCTAGAAGGCGGGGGCAGGAACCCGGAGGGAATCGCAGGTGCCGGACGTGACGGTGGTGATGTGGCGCGATATCCCGGCCCAGGTGATCGTCGGCAAGGGGCGGTCTGCGGCCAAGGTTCAGCTGCCCGAGCGTTTCGAACAGGCCATCGACCGTGCTGCGATGAAGGCAGGCGCGCGCGACACCGACAGCTATCTGGCCGAATGGCGCAAGGTGGCCGAGGGCGAGGCCGAGGGCGACGCAGCCGAGGTGGCGCGCGCCCGCGCCGCGGCCATCGAGGCCGAATACGACACGGCGCGGCTGCGCCGGCTGATCGACAACCACGGCCGGGCCTGAATGCCCGGCGAGATCTGGAGGAAGGCGATGGCCCTGTTCTCGTTCCGCCGCGAGGCGCCCGCAACGCCGCCCGCCGCGCTGGAGGCCTTTCTGCAGGGCTTCTCGATCGAGGTGATGCCGCGCACGGCCGAGAAGGTCGCGGATTTCCGCAAGCTTCTGCCCAGCGGCACCCGTGTCTACATCGCCCATATCGAGGGCACGCCGATCGCCGACATGGTGGCCACCGCCGCCCGCCTGCGGGCCGAAGGCTACGAGCCCATGCCCCACTTCCCCGCCCGCATCATCCCCGACCGCGCCACGCTGGCCGACTGGGTGGCGCGCTACAGGGGCGAGGCGGACGTCAAGCAGGCACTGCTGCTCGGCGGCGGGGTCAACACGCCCGCGGGCGAGTTCGACGCCTCGATGCAGCTGATCGAGACCGGGCTGTTCGACGGCTTCCGCCGCCTGCACGTCGCCGGCCACCCCGAGGGCAACAAGGACATCGACAAGGACGGCGGCGACCGCATCGTGATGCAGGCGCTGAAGTGGAAGCAGGATTTCAGCGAACGCTCCGACGCCGAGATGGCCATCGTGACCCAGTTCGCCTTCGAGGCCGGGCCGATCATCGCCTGGGCGGACCGGCTGGTGGCCGAAGGGATCCGGCAGCCCATCCACATCGGCATCGCCGGGCCCGCGAAGCTCCAGACCCTGATCAAGTTCGCCATCGCCTGCGGTGTCGGCCCGTCCCTGCGCGTGCTCCAGCGCCGGGCGATGGATGTGACCAAGCTGTTGCTGCCCTACGAGCCCGACGAGGTGGTGGGGGCGCTGGCCGCGCACAAGGCGACGAATCCCGGCTTCGGGATCGAATCCGTCCACCTGTTCCCCCTGGGCGGCATCGGCACCTGCACCGACTGGACCCGCAGCCGCGGCGGCGCATCGGCCGCCCCCGCCATGGAAAGTTGAAGAATGACCCGTACCGTACTGGAATCGAAGTCGAAAACCGTCGTGATCGGTTTCGATGAGCCGTTTTGCGTGATCGGCGAACGGATCAACCCGACGGGCCGCAAGAAGCTGGCCGCGGAGCTGGAGACCGACAATTTCGACACGGTGATCCGCGACGCGCTGGAACAGGTGGCCTGCGGGGCGACGGTTCTGGACGTGAATTCGGGCGCCGTCTTCACCAACCGTATGGCCGCCGACCCGCGCTATGCCGACAACAACTTCGTCGAACCCCCGCTGATGAAGGCCCTGATCGAGATCGTGCAGCAGACGGTGGACGTGCCGCTCTGCATCGACTCGTCGGTGCCCGGCGCGCTGGAGGCGGGCCTCCAGGCTTGCGAAGGCCGGCCGCTCCTGAACTCGGTCACCGGCGAGGAGGAACGGCTGGAGCGCGTTCTGCCGCTGGTGAAGAAGTACAACGTGCCGGTGGTGGCGATCTCGAACGACGACACCGGCATCTCGCCCGACCCCGACGTGCGCTTCGCGGTGGCAAGGAAGATCGTCGAGCGTGCCGCCGATTTCGGCATCCCCGCGCATGACATCGTGGTGGACCCGCTGGTGATGCCGGTGGGCGCGATGTCGACCGCCGGTCGGCAGGTCTTCACCCTGGTCCGCCGGCTGCGCGACGAACTGGGCGTCAACACCACCTGCGGCGCCTCGAACATCAGCTTCGGCCTGCCCCACCGGCACGGCATCAATGCGGCCTTCCTGCCCATGGCCATTGGCGCCGGCATGACCAGCGCCATCATGAACCCCGTCCGCCAGCAGGAGATGGAGGCGATCCGCGCCGCCAATTTCCTGATGGACCACGATGCCAACGGCGGCGAATGGATCCGCTTCGCCAAGGTGATCGAGGCCGTGGAGGCGGGGGCCACCTTCGCCGAGGCCAGCGCCGCCGCCAGCCAGGCGACCTCGGGCCGCCGCGGCGGCCGCCGCGCGCGCGGATAGCGGCGGGGGGCACCCCCCCCGCTTCCGCCCCCGCTACCTGTCCGGCGGCAGGAGCCCCAGCCCCCGCAGGTAGATGCCGATCCCCGCTTCCAGCAGGTCCTCGGGCGCATAGGGCGACCTGGCGCCGGGACGGCCGCGGGCGAAGAGTTCCACGACACCGTGGCTCAGCGCCCAGACATGGGCCGAGAACATGCTGGCGGGGGGGCGGCGGCCGGGCGGCATGTGGTCGGACAGGCGCGCGGCGGCCTTTTCCAGCACGCCGCGGGCCCGGGCGGCGGCCGGCATCAGCTCGGGGTGGTCCTGTTCGTTCAGCCCGGCCTCGAACATCGCCTGGTAGTGGCCGGGATACTTGCGCGCGAAGGCGAGATAGGCGCGGCCTGTCGCCTCGAAGGCCGCCAGTGCCGTGGGGCGCCCCTCGTCATAGGCATATTCCATCAGGGCCGCGAAGACCTCGTAGCCCTGCCGCGCGACCTCGGCCAGCAGGTCCTCGCGCCCCGCGAAATGGCGATAGACCGCGGCGGGGGTCACGTCCGCCGCCTTCGCGGCCTCGGACAGCGTGAACCCCTGCGGCCCCTTCTCCTCGATCAGCGCGACCGTGGCCTCCACCAGCGCCTGACGCAGGTTGCCGTGGTGATAGCCGCGCTTGCCTTCAGTCATTTTCGTCGGCGGTCCAGATCTCCGGCCCGCCCACGATCTTCGGATCCGGTCTGCCCACGGCCTCCAGGTCGCGACCGGGGAACTCGACCGCGTGCAGGATCGTCTGCACCACGGCGATGCGGGCACGGGCCTTGTCATCGGCGCGGATGACTGTCCAGGGCGCGTGGGCGGTGTGGCTGCGCGCCAGCGTCTCGGCGATGGCAACCGAATAGTCGCGCCATTTCGGCAGGCCCTGCACGTCGATGGGCGACAGCTTCCACTGGCGCAGCGGATCCTTCTCGCGGTCGAGGAAGCGCCGCAGCTGTTCGGCGCGGCCGACATTCAGCCAGAGCTTCACCAGCACGATCCCCTCGTCCACCAGCATCCGCTCGAAATCGGGCACCTGGGCGAAGAAATGCTCGCGCTGGTCGGGTCTGCAGAAGCCGAAGACATGCTCCACGACGCCGCGGTTGTACCAGGAGCGGTCGAACAGGGCCAGCTCGCCCCGGGCAGGCAGCCAGTCCACATAGCGCTGGAAATACCATTGCGCCGCCTCGCGGTCCGACGGCTTGGACAGCGCCACGATCTGCGCGCTGCGGGGATTGAGGTTGGCCGTCACCCAGCGGATCGCGCCCCCCTTGCCGGCCGCGTCGCGCCCCTCGAACAGCACGGCGACACGGGTGCCGGTGTCGCGGATCGCCGACTGCAACCGCACCAGCTGGATCTGAAGCGCGTCCATGTGGCGCTCGAAATCCTTCTTCTTCAGCTCCTCGCGGTAGGGAAAGTGCGGCGACAGGATATCGTCCTTGCCCGCCTCCTCGATCGACTGGCGCACCGCCTTCGGTGCCTCGTCGCGGAAATAGCGGCTGATCGCGCCGTCGAAGGGAAGGTCCATGGTCGCGCCCCCTGGTTCTGCGCGGCCGACAGTAGCGCCGCGCGCAGCCGATGCAATCAGCCGCGCATCGCCCGGTCCACCGCCGCCGCGACCTCGGCCGCGTGGCTGTGGTGGGGCATGTGGCCGGTGCCATCGAGCAGCGTCAGCCGCGCCCGCGGCAGAAGGGCCGCCAGCGGCTCGGCATGGGTGCGGTGCGGCACGATGCGGTCGGCGGTGCCATGGACGATCTCGACCGGCACGTCGAGTCGCGGGTAGAGCTGCGACATCGCCTGAACATGGGGCTTCAACGCATTGACCTGGCGGGCATTCGCGGCAAGCGTCTCGCGTCGGATCGACAGCCCGGCGCCCACATGGTCCACATAGCCGCGCGGCACCGGGGCGGGGGCGAAGATGCCCGCGACCGCCCCCTCCGCCCGGTCGAGCGAGGCATAGGCCGCGATCAGGGGCACCACCGTCGCCCCGCCGAGTGCCGAGGAGGTGACGGCATACCAGGCGCCGAGGCCCCCGGGCCAGGGCATCGTCGCCCCCGACAGCGCCACGACGGCGCGCGTGTTGCCGGGGTCGCGCAGCGCCCAGGCCATCGCGACCGCCCCGCCGTAGCTGTGGCCCAGCACCACCGGGCGGCGCAGCCCCAGCCGGGCGGCGGCGGCGCGCAGCTGGTCGGCCTGGGCCACCGGCGACAGCCCGGCCTCGCCCAGGTCGTCCGACCAGCCGAGGCCGGGACGGTCGAAGGCGGTGACGCGGTAGCGCCCGGACAGACGCCCCATGAAGGCGAAGGAGAAGTCGCGCAGGTTGCCCGATGCGCCATGGATCAGCACCACGTCGCGGCCCTGCCCTTGCGTGAAGGCATGGACCCGGCGCCCGTTCACCTCGACCAGCCGGCCCTGCGGGGGAAAGGCGGCCTCGGCCGCACGTTCGCGCGTCTCGGCCCGCCGGTTGACGGCCGTTCCGCAGCCCAGAAGCAGCAGGCCCGCCGCAACGCTAAGTGCCGATCGCCTGGAGATCATAGGGGGTGGACTGGTAAATCTCGTTGATCCAGTTGCCATATAGAAGATGCGCGTGGCTTCGCCAGCGGTTCATCGGCGGCCTCGCGGGGTCGTCATCGGGGTAGTAGTTCGCGGGCACGTTGATCGGCGTGCCGTTGTCGATGTCGCGGTCGTATTCCTGCTTGAGCGTGTCGCTGTCGTATTCGAAGTGGTTGAAGATGTAGAGCGCGCGGTGCCCCGCATCCTCGATCAGGCAGGGGCCGACCTGGTCCGATCCCATCAGCGTCACCAGACCGCGGGTGGCGTCCACCTCGGCCTGTCGCACCTCGGTCCAGCGGCTGACCGGGATCACGCAATCGTCGGAAAAGCCGCGCAGATAGGGGCTTGCGGGGGCGAGGTTGCGGTGGCGGAAGCAGCCGAAGGCCTTGGCCGGCAGCATGTGCTTGGGCAGGCGGTGGAAATGCCATGCCATTGCCATGCCGCCCCAGCAGACGCCGAAGGTGGACTGCACGTTGGTCTGGGTCCAGTCCATCACCTCGGTCAGTTCGTCCCAGTACGACACATCCTCGAAGGGCAGGTGCTCGATGGGGGCGCCGGTGATGATGAGGCCGTCGAATTTCTCGCCCTTCACCGCCTGGAACGGGCGGTAGAAGGTTTCCATATGCGCGGCCGCGGTGTTCTTGGTCTGGTGTTCCGACATGCGGATCAGGTGCAGGTCGATCTGCAGCGGCGTGGCGCCGATCAGCCGGGCAAACTGGTTCTCGGTCTGGATCTTCTTCGGCATCAGGTTCAGCAGGCCGATGCGCAAGGGCCTGATGTCCTGCCGCGCGGCCCGTTCGGGCGACATGACCATCACGCCCTCGCGCCGCAGCACGTCAAAGGCGGGAAGCGTTTCGGGCAGGGTGATGGGCATGGCGGGTCTCGGCTGACGGCCTTCGCAGTTAGGGTGTTTTCGCGGCAACATCAATCGGGCGTTGACCTTCCCCGGCCCGGCAGAAAGGCTGGCCCGGCAGAACGGCGCGGAGCGGCAGGGATGGCGAAGTTTCGGAAGCGGCCGGCCGTGGCGG
>DAOLBY010000004.1:14211-18213 GCA_035324325.1 Paracoccaceae bacterium
ATGATCTGGGCCGGGATGGTCACCGGCGCGGCGCGGGCCGACCTGCCCGCGGCGATCCTCGCCGAGGCGCAGGAAAGCGCCGCCATCTGCCGCGAGGTCGGGGGCACGCCGCGGTTCCAGGGCCTCCAGGTGCCGGGCGCCGGCATGACGGCGCAGGTGCAGGTGCCCTATGTCACCGCGGCGGACCTGAACGGCGACGGCCAGCCCGACCATGTGACCGACCTGGCCGGGCTGGAATGCGAGAATGCCTGGTCGATCTTCTGCGGCTCTGCCGGTTGCCCGGTCAGGGTCTGGCTGTCGGGGCCGGGCGGGCCGGCGGTGGCCTGGGGCGGGCATGCGCAGGCATGGCGGCTGGAAGGCCAGGCGGTCGTCGTGTCGCTGCACGGTCAGATGTGCAGCCCCCCGCGATCCGGGTTCGAGGGCTGCGAGGTGGCGCTGCGCTTCGACAGCGCGGCGCCCGCGCCCGCGGCAGGACCCGCCGCTGCCGCATCCCCCCGCCCGCGTCCGCGGCCGTCGCAGCCGGGCGACGCGGCCTCGCCTGTCCCCGCCCCTCGCCCGCCCCCCGACCCCGCCGCCTGGACGCGTGGCCGGACGGCCGACGGTCAGGGCATGTTCGCACGGACGGTCGACCCGCAGACCGGCGCGCGGCTCGACTGGCTCTGCGCCCCGGGGCGGCCATCCTTGCTGGCGCTGACGCCCTTCACCGGCCCTGGCGCGCTCATCTTCGATGTGGACGGCCGGCGGCGCGAGGAAACACCGCAGGTCGAGGGCGAAACCGCCTACCTGCCCATCGACTTCGCCGCGCCGCTGTTCGGCCATCTCGCCTCGGGGATGGCCTTTTCGGTGACCGCGGCCGACGGCGCGGCAAGCGGCCGGTTCTCCCTGATCACCGGCACCGGCGCCGTGGGTGTGACCGAGGGCACCTGCCAGGCGATGCGCTAGCTCAGCGGCGGTCGATGGCGCGCGCGATCAGCGCATCGAAATCCGCACCCGTCGCGACCCGGGCCACCTCGTCCGCCGTGACCCGAACGCCCCAGCCGGCCATCGCGGCATAGCGCGGGCGGCGGTGCACGAGGGCGCGCGCATAGGCCCATCGAACGAAGGCATCCGGATCGCAGGTTTCCTCTGTCACGGAATGGGTTGCGCGGTATTCCTGCCATACCGCATGAAGAAATGCGGGCTGGTAGTACATGGGCTTCGGCGCCCTGTCGAAACGGGCCACAAGGTCGGCGGTATGCGCTTCGGTCCCTTCGATCCAGACCATCAGCATATGCGCCGACAGGGCCGTCAGCACCGGGTCGGTGGCATCCCAGGGATCCACCACCTCGCAGATCGACCCGCCGGAATCGCAGACGAAACTGGCATAGCCATAGATGTCCTGCGCCCGTTCGATGAAGCGCGGCGTGTCGAGCAGGGCCGCCACCTCGGCCTCGCGGTGCTGGTCCTGGCGGGCCATGTATTCGGCGAAGGGCAGGCCCCCCTTGGCGGGATCGCCCGGCTTGCCGAGATAGGTCGACAGCGGCGCGAGGTTCGAGAAGGTGATGTTCGACGCGATATAGACCGAGTCGGTCATCAGCAGTTCGCGCAGCAGCGGCACCTTCATCGCCTCGCGCTTGAAGTTGTCGGCGATGCGCTCGCCCATGTAGCGGGTGCCGATGCGGTAATCGACCGAGTAGTGGAACCAGCCGCCGCCCGCGCGCAGCAGGTTGGCAAGATGTGTCTTGCCGAGGCCCGACATGCCGAACAGGCACACGCGCCGCTGCGTCGCCGCCCGCCAGTCCGCCGCCGTGGGATAGATCATCGCCGCCCCCTGCCCTGCGCTCCGCCCCCTTAGCGCGACCCGCGCCCATGCAAAAGCCCCGCCGTTTCCGGCGGGGCCAGGCCGTGGCGCAGGGGCGCGCCTGCGATCAGAAGGTGAAGGCCACGCGGACGCCGATGCCGACCGACTTGTTGCCGGACATGGTGGCGCGGGCATTGGCCGGAACCTGCGCGCCGGTGTAGGGCTGCGCATTGCCGACCTTTGTGTAGTTCAGGCCGGTCGTGACCTTCATGTTGCCTTGCGTGTAGACGGCCGCCAGCGTGGCGCCAAGCCGCCCGTTGGTCGGCGCCAGCGGCGACACCAGCGGGTTGCCCTTCTTCTCGTACTGCATCGAGAACGAGCCCGCCCAGGTCTCGTTGAACCGGCGGCCCACGCCGAGCGTGTAGGTGATCGTGTCGTCGAGGTTGATCAGGCTGTTGCCCGGGACCGTCGCGCCGACGAAACCGGCGGGGCTGAGCTTGAACTTCGACCATTCGACCCAGCGGATCTGGCCGAAGACCAGCGTGCCCGGCGCCACGCCCGACTGGAAGTCGAGGTTGACCGACTGCGGCGTGCGCACATCCGTCTGCGTGATCGGCGCGATCGGGGCGTCGTTCAGCGTCTCGGTGGTGGCAAAGCTGTGCTTGATCTCCGAATTGTAGGTCAGCGCGACACGCAGCGCGATGTCGGGCCGCTCGTAGGCCACGCCCACCAGATAGCCGGGCGCGAAGTCGTTGGCGAGCGTGACCGAATAGCCGTTCAGGCCCGCATAGGCGCCGCCGCGCAGGTCGATCTGGGCGCTGGCACGCTGCGCGCGGATCCCGCCGTGGACGGAAAAGCCGTTCTCCATCTTGTAGCGCAGGATGCCGGTCATCGCGGTCGACTTGGCCACCGCCCGGGTATTGCCCAGCACCGGCGAGGTCGGGGCATAGACCACGTCGGCGCCGAAAGGCTGGTCGATGATGAAGGCGAACGAGATCCGGTCGTTGATGTCGTACTTGTAGCTGAGGCCCAGCTGCCAGTAGTCGGTCGCCACGTCGCCGGTGGGCTGCGCCGCCACGTCGCGGCCGCTGACCTTCGGCATGACATGCCCGAAGGACAGTTCGATCTGCCGGCCGCTCTCGAACAGGTTGCCGAGGCCCTGGCCCGACCGGTCGATCCCGCCCGCCACCGCCCCGCCCGTCGATGCCGCCGCAACTGCGGCTGCTGCCACGAATGCACGCATGTCCCGTCCTCCCGATGCGGCCGTGTCACCGGCCTGCGCGTCCCCTCTGACGGCAGGGTTAGGCACGGCCCGTGCAACGGTCAATCGGTAACGCCGCGTCACGGGATCCGCCGCGCATCATTGTTGCGCCGCTGCCCGGGATGGCGGGCGTGCGGTGGCGCGCAGGTTCAGAAGGATGGCCGCGAAGATCAGGCAGGCCCCCAGCCAGACGTTCAGGCCGACCGCCTCGCCGTACAGGAACCAGCCGACGGCGGCGATGACCGGAAGGCGCGCGAAATCGACCGGGACGACGGTGCTGGCGGGCGCCAGCGACAGCGCCGTGGTCAGGCAGAAATGCGCCACCAGTCCGCAGACGCCGATCAGCGCCAGCCAGGGCAGCGTGGCCGGTGTGGGCAGGGCGATGGCGCCGTCCCAGCCGGCTGTTGCCAGCCCGAGGATGAGCTGGATCAGCGTCAGCCAGAACAGGATCGAGACGATGCTCTCGCCCCGCGTCAGCGCCTTGGTCAGGATCGCGGTCGCGGCAAAGCAGACGGCCGAGGCCGCCGCCGCCGCGACGCCCAGGTCCAGCGCCGCGAAATCGGGCCGCGCCACCACCCAGATGCCGAGAAGGCCCAGCACCGCCGCCGCCACCTTGGCCCCCGACAGCCGCTCGCCCAGGAACAGCGCCGCCAGCAGGATCACCCAGACCGGCGAGGTGAACTCGAGCGCGAAGACCTGCGCCAGCGGGATCATCGTCAAGGACCAGAACCACAGGTTCTGGCCCGCGAAATGAAAGAGGTTGCGCGCGATGTGGCTGGGGATGCGGTCGCGCCGGATCTCGTCCAGCCGCCCCAGCGCCGCAGCGACACCGACCACCAGCGCCAGCCCGATGACCGACCGCCAGGTCATGATCTCGAACGTGTCGTGCACGCCCGCCACCGACCGACCCGCCACCGCCATGGCGGTGAAGGACGCGATCGAGCCGGTCATCCACAGCGCC
>DAOLBY010000004.1:18223-34185 GCA_035324325.1 Paracoccaceae bacterium
ATATCCCGGGGGGTCGGGGGGGCAGCGCCCCCCCGCCCGGCCGCCCGCTCAGCGGAACAGCACCAGCGCGCCCGGCGACCAGGCCACCCGCGCCCGCGTGCCGATGTCCAGCACCGGCCGGCCGAAGACGTTGCGCATGGAGATCCGCATCGCCCGGTCGGTGCCGTCGAGCCGCACGTCGTAATAGGTCATGTCGCCGTAGTAGACGACTTCCTCGACCTCGGCCCAGCTCTCGCGGTCGGCGGGCTGCTGGCCGTCGAAGAGGATGGTCAGCGTTTCGGGGCGGAAGCCCACGGCGGCCCCGCCTGTCGCCTGGCCCATGCACTGGTCGGCATCCAGCGTGACCCGGCCGAAGCCCTGCGCCTCGACCTCGACCCTGCCGCCGGCCTCGGACAGGACCTCGGCCGGCAGGAAGTTCATCGTGCCGATGAAATCGGCCACCTGCCGGCTGCCCGGGCGGCGGTAGAGCGTCTCGGGGTCGGCCAGTTGCGCGATCTCGCCCTCGAACATCACCGCGATGCGGTCGGACATCACCAGCGCCTCCTCCTGGTCGTGGGTGACCAGGATGAAGGTGATGCCCACCTGCCGCTGCAGGCGGATCAGTTCCATCTGCATCTGCTCGCGCATCTTCTTGGCGAGCGCGGCCAGCGGTTCGTCGAGCAGCAGCACCTTGGGCTTGAGGATGAGCGCCCGCGCCAGGGCCACGCGCTGGCGCTGCCCGCCCGACAGGGCATGCGCGGCGCGCCTGCCGAAGCCCTTCAGCCCCACCATCTCCAGCGCCTCATCGACCGCCTTGCCCTTTTCGGCCTTCGACCTGGGGTCCCGGCGCAGGCCGAAGCCCACGTTCTCCTCGACGCTGAGGTGGGGGAAGATCGCGTAGGACTGGAACACCATGTTCGTCGGCCGCACGTTGGCCGGCACCCCGCGCATGTCCTTGCCGTCGATCATCACGACGCCCGAGGAAATGTCCTCGAACCCGGCGATGGTGCGCAGCAGCGTGGTCTTTCCGCAGCCCGACGGCCCCAGCAGCGAAAAGAACTCGCCCGCCTTGATGGTGGCGGTGATGCCGCGCAGGGCATGGTAGTCGCCGTAGTATTTGTGCACGTCCTGGAACGCGATCATCGTCGGGCGGTCGGTCACAGGAAGCCTCCGGTATCCTTGCCGCCGGTGCGCGCGATGCCGCGGCGGCGGAAATATTCGGCGATGGCGAGAAGCGTGATGGACAGCAGCACCAGGATCGTGCCCAGAGCCATGACCTTCGGCACGTTGGCGGGAAAGCGGAACTGGCCGTAGATGTAGGACGACAGCATCGGCTGCGTCCCGGCCAGGAAATAGGCGATGATGAACTCGTCCAGGCTGACGGTGAAGCAGATCAGGAAGGACGAGATCAGCCCCGGCATCACCAGGGGCAGGATGATCAGCCGGAAGGTCGAGGCCGGCGTCTCGCCCAGGTCATAGGCGGCTTCCTCCAGCGACCGGTCCAGCGAGGCGAAGGCCGAGGACAGGATCGCCACCGCGAAGGGCGTGCAGATCAGGACATGGCCCGCGATCACCGTCAGGAGCGACAGGTTGACCCCGATCGCCAGCAAGGTCACCAGAAGCGACATCGCGAGGATCATCTCGGGCAGCACCAGGGGCAGCATGATCAGCCCCATGATCCCGCCCTTGCCCGGAAAGCGGAACCGTGACGAGGCGCGGGCGGCCAGCAGCCCGAGGATGGTGGCGATGGTCGCCGTCGAGGTCGCCACGATCAGCGAGTTGCGCAGCGCGTTGAACATCTGCACGTCGTTCCACATCTGCCCGAACCAGCGCGTGGTCTGGCCCGACAGCGGGAAGGCGATGACCACGCTGTCGTTGAAGGCAAAGATCGGCAGCAGCGCGATCGGGGCGTAGAGGAACACCAGATACAGGATCGCATAGGCCAGGAGGGGGGGCGAGTTCCTCATCGCGCATTCCCCCGCAGGAACCGTCGGTTCAGGATCAGGAACAGGATCACCGTCACCGCGACGATCAGCATGGCACTGACCGCCAGCGCCGACCCCAGCGCGCGGCTGTTGAGCTTGAGCATCTGTGTCTCGATGGCATTGGCGATCATGGGCAGCCGCCCGCCGCCGATCAGGTCGGGCGTGACGTAGTCGCCCACGGTCGGAATGAACACGATCATCACCGCCGCGATCACCCCCGTCATCGACAGCGGCAGCGTGACGCGCAGGAAGGTCCTGAACTTCGACTCGCCCAGATCCTGCCCGGCCTCGAGCAGGCTGCGGTCGATCTTTTCCAGCGCGACGAAGATCGGCAGGATGGCGAAGGGGGCATAGGCATGGGCCAATGTCACCACCAGCACCTGCACGTTGTAGTTGATCGAGGTCAGCGGCGTGTCGATCAGCCCGATGCTCATCAGGCCCGAGTTGATGACACCGTTGAAGCCCAGGATCACCTTCCACAGGAAGACGCGGATGATGTAGCTGGTCCAGAAGGGGATGGTGATCAGGAACAGCCACAGCGACTTCTTCGACTGCGGGACGTGGAAGCTGACATAATAGGCGATGGGATAGGCCAGCAGAACCGTGATCAGCGTGACCGACATCGACACCGTCAGCGACCGCAGCATCAGCGCGCGATAGAGGTCGTTCGTCCAGACCTCGATGTAGTTCTGGAAGGTCGGGATCGGCAGCGCGGTGCGCAGGCCGGTTTCCGTCCGGCCGTCGGTGAAGAAGCTGACCATCAGCACCGTGCCCAGCGGCACCGCCAGAAGCAGGATGACATAGAGCCCGGGAAGCCCGATCAGCCCCAGCCCGCTGGCCTGTTCCGACCGGCGGAACCGCGCCCAACCCGACGTTTCTGGCATGCCTTCCCCGTTCCCGCTGCGGCGACTTTCGCGCCCTTGACGGATTTCTGGCACATCGACCGGGATGTGGGAAGCCCCCGAAGGCCCGCGCGAAGCACCGCAGGCGGCGGTGCTGCCCGCCGCACGGGCAGGTGGCGCAAGAGGCGGCGGCGCGGGAACGCCGTCAGCCGCCGATGCGCTTCTTCAGTTCCGCCATCGGCGCCGGCGCCGCGCGCAACGCGGCCACCGCCTCGGACAGCGCGGCCGAAAGCCGGTCCTCGTCGACCTCGGCGCCGTTGCCCACGGCCCAGACCATGCGGCGGCTGACGCCGTCGTCATAGACCACCTCGACCCCGCCCGTGCGCGTGCGCCGAAAGCCAAGGAAGTCCGCGCCGCCGTGCGGCGCGTGGAAACCCGCCTGCCGTCCCATTTTCGGGCCCTTTTTTGCTGCTCTGGCGGCAGGATGGGGCCGCCCTGCCCCCGGGTCAATCCGGGCCCCGCCATGCCGCCCGGAGCGTGAGTCCGCCGCGCAACAGTGGGCTACATCGCCATGTCGGCCGGCGGACGGCGCAGCAGGTCGGCCAGCCGGGCGCAGGCGGCCTCGGTCTCGGCCCGGCTCAATTGCCCGTTCAGCGCCAACCGCACCGCGTTCGGAGCCCGCCCGCCGACCAGCGCGAACTCGTCGGCCGACCGCAGGAGCACCCCCTCGGCCTCGGCCATGCGGGTGAAGGTCGAGGCGCGCCAGCCCGAGGGTAGCCGCAGCCACAGGAAGGGAAGCCCCGGCTGCCAGTGCAGGTCGAACGCGCCGAGGTGGTTGACGACACCCTGCAACTGGTCGGCATAGACCTGCGCCACCGCCCCCCGCAGCCGCTCCGCCGCCCCCGACCCGATCAGCGTCAGCGCCAGGTCCGAGATCGGTCGCGGCAGGGCAAAGAAGGAATGCTGCGCCGTCAGCCGCCCGGTGTGGCCCATGCCCGCCGGGCAGACGGCCCAACCCAGCCGGAGAGCGGCCGAGACGGTCTTGGACAGGCTGCCGACGTGCCAGGTGCGTTCGGGCGCCAGCGCGCGGATCGCCGGGGTCTCGCACAGCGCCGGGGAATAGCAGTCGTCCTCGATCACCTGGAGGTCGGCGGCGCGGGCGATCGCCACGATCTCGGCCCGGCGCTCCTGCGGCATGGCGACCGTCGTGGGGTTCTGCGCCTCGGGCGTCAGGCACAGGACCTGCGCGGGGTGGCGGCGGCAGGGGGCGGCGGGCGCATCGGGGCGCAGGCCGTGCGGGTCGGTCTCGATGGCATGGACCTCGGCACGGGCAAGGCGGGCCGCAGGGCGGAAGCCCGGGTAGGCCAGATCCTCGATCCGCACCGCCGGCCGGTCGCCCCGCAGCACGCATTGAAAGACCAGCGATATGGCGTTCTGCCCGCCCAGCGTCACCATGATGTCGTCGCCGGCGCCGGGGCCAAGCTCGCGCCCCTCCAGCCAGCCGGCCAGCGCGGCGCGCAGCGGCGCCTCGGCCCCCTGCGCGGGATAGTCGATCCAGTCGGCGGGTCGGTTGGTGCCCGCCGGGCCGGCCAGCGCCGCGGCCAGGGCCTCGCCCTGCCCCACATCCGGCAGGCGGGGCGAACGCAGGTCGGCCTTGCCTGCCACCCGCGCCGGATCACGGTCGAGCGCCAGCGACTGGGTCGGTCCCAGCCGGGGCGCCGCGGCGGCGACGAAGGTGCCCCGCCCCACGGTCGCGGCCAGCAGCCCCTCCTGGGTGGCGATCTGGTAGGCGCGCCCCACGGTGCCCGGCGTGATCTTCAGCGCCCAGGCGAGGTCGCGCACCGTGGGCAGCTGCGCCCCCGGCGGCAGGCGGCCGGTGCGGATGGCCTCGCGCAGCGCGCGGCTGAGCGCGAGGTACTTCGGCCCGGGGTATTGTGTCAGTTCTTCCGCCCAGGATGTATCGGCCACAATGTTCCTCTGGCGTTCCCGCCCTCGTATTGTATGCTACATTCTAGGCGATGATGCCTGTTGTATCAACACAAAGATGAAGGCCATGACCCACTCCCTGCACGCGACCCCGACCTCCGCCACCCTGGCCCGCCCGCTGCCGCCCGTGGCCTCGGTGCTGTTCCGCCTGGCGCAGACCGTCGCCGCCTGGGAGGAACGCCGGCTGACGCGCCGCCGTCTGGCCACGCTCGACGCCCACATGCTGCGCGACATCGGGCTGACGCGCAATCTGGCCGCGCGCGAATGCGACAAGCCGTTCTGGCGTGACTGATCGCCTGAGGAACCGCCCGCAGGCCGATGACCTGAAAACAGAAAAGGCCCGCCGAACGGCGGGCCTTTCGCTGGTCTGTCGCGCGTCAGGAAGCCCGCCGCCTTCAGCGCGGGGCGCAGCGAGGGCTCGTAAAGCTGCAGCGCCTTCGAGATGCCGTGCTTGACGGCCCCCGCCTGCCCCGACAGTCCGCCGCCCGCCACCGTCGCCATCACGTCGAACTGGCCTTCGACCCCGGCGATCTGGAACGGCTGGCGCAGGATCATCTGCAGCACCGGGCGCGCGAAATAGGCCGAATAGTCGATGTATTCGCCCTTGTTGTTGCGGATCAGGAACTTGCCCGAACCCGGCCTGATCCAGACGCGGGCGACCGCGTCCTTGCGCTTGCCGGTGGCATAGCTGCGGCCCTGCGCATCGCGCTTGGGCGTCCGCGGGGCGGCGACCGGCGCGGCGGGCGCCGGAGCGGCCGGGGCGACGGCCGACTTCAGATCGTCGAGGGATTTGATCTCGGCCATGGTCAGGCGCTCCGCGTGTTCTTCGGGTTCAGCGGCCGCAGGTCCAGGACCTCGGGCTGCTGGGCTTCGTGGGGATGTTCGGCCCCGGCATAGACGCGCAGATTGGTCATCTGCTGGCGGCCGAGGCGGTTGCGGGTGATCATCCGCTCGACCGCCTTGGTCACCACGCGCTCGGGGTGGTTGCCTTCCAGCACCTGGCGGGCGGTGCGGAACTTGATCCCGCCCGGATAGCCGGTGTGCCAGTAGTAGCGCTTGTCCTCGCGCTTGTTGCCGGTCATCTGCACCTTGTCGGCGTTGATGACGATGACATTGTCACCCATGTCCATGTGGGGGGTGAAGGTGGGCTTGTTCTTGCCGCGCAGGATATTGGCCACGATGGTGGCAAGCCGGCCCAGAACGATGCCTTCGGCGTCGATCAGGACCCACTTCTTCTGGATATCCGCAGGCGTTGCGGTGAAGGTTTTCATCGGCGTTCCATGAGGTCAGGCGGGGGCGTGCCCCCGGGGAATCTCGGATGGCGGTGTATCTGCCAGGGGCTGCGCGGCGTCAAGTGGAAATCCGGGAGAAAAACCGCCTCAAATCAACAGGTAGCAATAACGGTATCTTGATACCCCATCATCGGCGCAGCCGCGGCGGCCCCTGCGTACCGGGCGGAGGCGGCGGTTCGGGAACCTGCGACGGGGCCGGCGCGGGCAGGTCGAAGGCCAGTCCCGCCGCCCGCAGCGGCACCACCGCCGGCGCACCGGCGGGCAGGAATGTCACCTCGGGCGGATCGAGGCCGGCAAAGGCCGCGGTCTCGGCCAGGGCGCGCACCAGCGCGGCCTCGGCCCCCGGCGCCGCGTCGATCACCGCCAGCACCAGCCCCGCCCGACCGGAGGCGAAGCGCGCCCGCGCCAGCACCGCGGCCGCGGCCATGCCGCCACAGCGCGCCAGCCCTGCATCCAGCGCCGCCAGCAGTGCAGGCGGCGCATCGGCGGGCGGGGCGAAGGCCAGTGGCCGGTCCTCGGCCGTCTCGGGCTCGGCCGCCAGCATCGCGGCCAGCCAGGCCAGCGGCTCGGGCGGCAGCAGGTATTCCCCTGCCCCCGCCCCCAGGTTCACCCCCAGCGACGGCCGCGCCGCATCCGCCGCCAGCGCCGCCACCACCACCCGACCCGGCAGCATGGCATAGGGAACGGCGCGGCCCGCCGCCGCAGCCAGCCGGTCCTCGGCATCGAAGGCCAGCACCACCGGCCCCGACCCCGCCTGCACCACGCGCGGCGTGACCTGCCCGTCCTGCACCTCGGCCTCGCACCAGACCCAGAGAAAGCTGTCGGCCAGCCGCCCGAGATAGCGGCGCAGCGCGGCAGGGTCCTCCGGCGCGGCCATCAGCGCGGCGTGGAGGCGGTCGAGCGGCGTTGCGTCGGTCATGGCGGCCCCGGGCTGGAATGACGGCGAGGTATCGCCCCGGCCTGCCCGCGGCAAGGGCAGGGCCCGCGCGGTGCCGCGCCGCCACAGGCCCCGCGTCCCACTCGCCCGCGGCTTGCCGCAGGGCCCGGGCGCGGCGTATCACGGACATGTTGCGTGCCAAGCTGCCCGGGTGCCCGTCGTGATCCCCGTTTCCCCCCATCCCGCCCGCGCCGGGGCCGCGCTGATCCTCGGCGCGGCAATCGCGACCCTCGGGGCCACCTTCGCACCCGCGCTCTATTACGACGCGATCGAGTATCGGATCTTCGACCTGCCGCCCGGCCTGATCTACGGCCGCGACACGATCGGTCGCCCCGTCACCCCCCGCCAGATCGTCGAGGAGGCGGCGATGGCGCTGGTGCTGTTCCTGATCGCCAAGGAACTGTGGGAGGCGCTGCGCATCGAGCGCGGACCCTTCGCCGGCCGCGCGGCCGTCGGGCCGGCCGCGGCGGTGGCGGGGGGCATGGCGGGGGCAGCACTGGCCTGGCGCCTGGCCGAGACGGCGGCCGGGCGCGCCGAGGAAGCGGCCGGATTCGCCACCCATGCCCTGACACTGGGGTCGGACCTGATGGCGGCGGCGCTGTTCGGGGCGCTGGCCTTCGGTGCGCGCAGCGCGGCGAACCAGTTCCTGCTGTTCGTGGCCGCCCTCGGCACCGCCGCGGGCGTCCTCGCCGCGGCCCTCGTCGCGCCGGGGGGCGCCGGGTTCCGGCCGCTGTTCCTGCTCCTGCCGGCCGGGGCGGCGCTGGCGGGATGGATGCTGCTGACCCGGCCCCTCGCCGCGCCGGCGCTGACCGAGCGGGGACGGGCGCGGGCGGGCGCGCTCTGGCCATGGCTGCCGCTCGCGGCACTGTCATGGGTCGGCGTGGCGCTGGCCGGGCTGCCCCCCGCACTCGGCCTCGTGCCGATCGTGCCGGCGATGGCCCATTCCCATGCGTCCTTCGGGCTGTTCGCCGAGGCCGAGGGTTTCCTGTCCGACCCGCTGAACCGTCTGGCGCGGCTGGTCCTGCCGGCGCTGCCGCTGCTGGCCGGGCTGTTCGGGCTGACCCATGGCGGGGCGGACCTCGGCGCGCTCGGCCCGGCCACGGCGGCCGTGCTGGCGGCGCTGTGGGTCGGCAAGACGGGGGGCTTCGCACTGGCCGCGCTGGCGGCACCCGGGCTGCGCACGGCGCTTGCCGCGCGGGGCATCGGACCGGCGCAGGTGCTTGCGGTGGCGGCGCTGGCCGCGCCCGCTCTGGCCGGCCCGGCGCTGGTGATGGCCACCGTCCTGCCCGGCGGTGCGGTGGCCGAGGCGGCGCGCGCGGGCCTCGGGCTTTCGCTCGTGGCGGGGCTGGCACTCGCGCTGGCCTTGCGGGGCCGCTGACGCCGCGGCCATTGTGCGGCGCGCCTGCCTGCGACATACTCGCGCTGCAATCACGGGCCAAGGCGGCGGGGTCGATCCGGCGCTACGGTGCGTTAACCGTGACAGGCGTATCCCGGGCCAACCGGGGACGGCCGGGGCATCCCGGCAGGGCAGCGGGGGCCGCAGGGCCGCATGGGCAGGCGATGATCGCGTTCGAGGAGGTGAGCAAGTCGTTCTGGACGGGGACGCGCCGCAAGGTGATCCTCGACCGCGCCTCGTTCCGCGTCGATCTGGGCCGTTCGCTCGGCATCCTCGCGCAGAACGGCGCCGGCAAGACCACCATCATCAACATGATGGCCGGGCTCGAGAAGCCCGACGAGGGCCGGGTCATCCGCACCGCCCGCGTGTCCTTCCCGCTCGGCTACATGGGCGGCATCATCACCAAGCACACCGGCACCGAGAACGTGCGCTACATCGCGCGGCTCTACGGCCTTGACCCCGACTATGTGGAGGGGTTCTGCCGCTGGCTCGCGGGGATCGGCGAATACTTCGACCGCGCGGTCGGCACCTACAGCCAGGGCATGCGGGCGCGGCTGCAGTTCTCGCTGATGCTGGCCCTGCCCTTCGAGATCTACCTGATCGACGAGGGGATGCCATCGTCCACGGATGTGGAGTTCAACCGCAAGGCCGGCGCCATCCTGCGCGAGAAGCTGGCCACCTCCACCGTCGTCGTCGTCTCGCACCAGGCCCAGACCATCGAGAAGTTCTGCAGCCAGGCCGGCGTGCTGCGCAACGGCCAGCTCTACATGTTCGACACGCTCGAGGAAGCGAAACGCCTCTATGACTACGAAACCCAGGGCTAGCCGGTTCCGCATCCGCCGGCACGACTTCGGCGCGGCCCTTGCCGCCGCCGCGCGCGACGACGACCGCAGCTTCGCCCCCGTCGACGACGGGTTCGGCGATGCGCCCTTCCCCACCGCTGCCACCCTGCCCGACCCCGATATCGCGGCGCCGGCCGAGGTCGCGGCGGATGCCGAGATCGACGCCATCCGGCGCGAGGGGCTCACGGGGCGCCAGCTGCGCCTCGCGCGCCGCATCGCCCAGAAGCACGGGCTGCCCGCCACATCGGACTTCGACGCGGTGCGCCTGCTGCGCCGCCAGGGGATCGACCCGTTCCGCCGCGGCAACGTGCTCGACCTCGTGCTGCCGGGCGAGACGGCGGAACCGCCGCCGCCCGAGGCGCCGGGGACCGGCCGCGCGCTGGCCACGACGCCGGGGGCGGGCGACGGGGTGCAGCTGCCGCAGACCATCCGCACCGCACGCCTGCCCTCGCCCGAACTCAGGGCCGAACAGAACCACGCCGCCGATGTCCTGCGCATCCAGCAGGACATCGCCCGCCGCCGCCGCCGCCGCGCCGCCCTGCTCGCCGTCCGGCTCTTTGTCTTCGTGCTGCTGCCGGCGATGGTCTGCGCCTGGTACTACTACCTGGTGGCGACACCGCTCTACGCCACGAAATCCGAGTTCGTGATCCAGCAGTCGAGCAACCCTGCCGCCGCCGCCGGCGGCCTGGGCGGCCTGCTGCAAGGCTCGCCCCTCGCCACCCAGCAGGATTCGATCGCCGTGCAGGGCTACCTTCAGTCGCGCGAGGCCTTCCAGCGGCTGGACGCCGACCACGGATTCCGCGCGCATTTCTCCGGCCCCGGCCTCGACCCCATCGTGCGGCTCGATCCCGATGCCAGCCAGGAGGCCGCCTACAAGGCCTATCAGCGCAACATCCGCATCAGCTACGACCCGACCGAGGGCATCATCAAGATGGAGGTCATCGCCGCCGACCCGGCGGTGTCGGCCGCGTTCGCGCGCGCGCTCATCGGCTATGCCGAGGGGCAGGTGGACCAGCTGACCCAGCGGCTGCGCGAGGACCAGATGCGTGGCGCGCGCGAGTCCTACGAGGACGCCGAGCGCAAGATGGTCGAGGCGCAGCGCCGCGTGGTCGAGTTGCAGGAGCAGTTCAAGGTCCTGTCCTCCGAGGTCGAGGTCAGCCTCATCACCGCCCAGATCGGCCAGCTGGAAACCATGCTGACGCAGGACCGGCTGTCCTTGCAGCAGATGCAGTCGAACGCCAACCCCAACGCCAGCCGCATGGAGCCGCTGGTGCGCCGCATCGCCACGCTCGAATCCGAGATCGCCGGCCTGCGCGCCAAGCTGACCGAGGATACCGGGTCGGGCCTGTCGATCGCCAAGGTGCAGGGCGAACTTCTGGTCGCGCAGGCCGACGTGCAGACGCGGCAGATGCTGCTGGCGCAGTCGCTCGGCGCGATGGAGGCCGCACGGACCGAGGCCAACCGCCAGGTGCGCTACCTGTCGCTGTCCGTCAGCCCGGTGCCGCCGGACGAGGCGACCTATCCGCGCGCCTTCGAGAACACGATGGTCGCCCTGATGATCTTTGCCGGGATCTACCTGATGGTGTCGATGACGGCCGCGATCCTGCGCGAACAGGTTTCGGCCTGACCCCTGCAGGGGCCGGGGCGCTGCTCCCCGCCCCCGCAGGCCGCCCCCCCCGGGTCCGCGGCCAGCCGCCCTCTGCCTGACGCCGGGACAATGTCCGCCGCAATTCCGGGCGGTTTCCCGACCTGTGCCCGGATTTCAGGCATTCTCTTGCATGGCGGCTCCCATGGCGGCGCCGCCGCGTTGCCTGTGCGCGCCGCTGCGGCTGTCATGCGACCGAGAAGGAGCACCCATGTTCGACGCACAGCCCCATCCGATCCTGCAGCGTGTCCAGGGCCGCGCCGAGGTGCGGCTCAAGGCCGGGCCCGAGGGTGCGGCGGTGCCCGACCGGCTGCGGCAGGAGGGATCGGCCAAGGCGATCCTGTCGCGCGGGCGGTCGGCCGCGGACCCGCGCGAGGTGGTGTTCCTGAACACCGCGGGCGGCCTGACGGGCGGCGACCGGCTGTCCTACGGCCTCGACCTCGCGCGCGGCCTGACCGCGACCGGCACCACCCAGACGGCCGAGCGCGCCTACAGTGCGGCCGCAGGGGGCACTGCGCGGATGGAGGTGCGGCTGACGGTCGGGGCGGGCGGCTGGCTCGACTGGCTGCCGCAGGAGACGATCCTGTTCGACGGCGCGGCGCTTGACCGCGAGACGATGGTGGATCTGGCGCCCGGAGCGGGGTGTCTGATGCTGGAGACCGTGATCCTCGGCCGCCATGCCATGGGCGAGGAGATCGAAGGCGTGCATCTGCGCGACCTGCGGAGGGTCGAGCGGGCGGGCCGGCCGGTCTGGTCCGAGCCGCTGATGCTCGATACCCGGGTGATGGGGCGGCGCCATGCGCCGGCGATCCTGGGCGGGGCACGGGCCTTCGCCACGCTGGCACTGATCCGGCCCGATGCCGGCGATCTGCTCGCCCCGCTGCAGGCCGTCCTGGACCAGCCCGAGGTCGAGGCTGCGGCGAGCGCGATGGACGGCCGTCTTGTCCTGCGCATGATCGCCTGGGACGGGTTGCCGCTGCGCCGCCAGATCGCCCGTGCCCTGGGCGTGCTGCGCCCCGGCCCCCTGCCGCGCGTCTGGGCCCTGTGATCCGATGAACCTGACCCCGCGCGAGAAGGACAAGCTGCTGGTCAGCCTGGCGGCGATGGTGGCCCGCGGCCGGCTGGCCCGCGGCGTGCGGCTGAACTACCCCGAGGCCGTGGCGCTGATCACCGATTTCGTGGTCGAGGGCGCGCGCGACGGTCGCAGCGTGGCCGACCTGATGGAGGCCGGCGCCCATGTCGTGACCCGGGCGATGTGCATGGATGGCATCCCCGAGATGATCGAGACCGTGCAGGTCGAAGCCACCTTTCCCGACGGCACCAAGCTGGTGACCGTCCACCATCCGATCCGCTGAAAGGACCCCGCATGCCTGCCCGTGCGCCCGACGCCCGCCGCCCCTCGCCCCGTCCCGTCTTGCTGCCGCTGGCGGGGCTCTTGCTGCTGATGCCGGCCGTGGCCTTCGGGCACCCGGGGCACGAGGCCGGATCGCCCTTTGCCGCCGGGCTGTCCCATCCGGTCGGCGGGGCCGACCATGTGCTGGCGATGGTGGCGCTCGGCGTTCTGGCGGCGGCGAGGGGCGCGCGCGCGGTCTGGACGATGCCCGCCGCCTTCGTGACGGCGATGGTCGCGGGCGGGGCGATGGGGGCGGCGGGCCTGCCCTTTCCGGCCGTCGAGCCGCTGATCCTCGCCTCCATCGTCGTCTTCGGGGCGCTGGCTGCGCTGGCGCTGCGCCTGCCGCTGGTGCCGGTGCTGGCGATGGTCGCAGTCTTCGGCGCCGCGCACGGCTGGGCCCACGGGGCCGAGGGGCCGGCGGGCGCCCTGCCCGCCCATGCCGCCGGTTTCGCCGTGGCGACGGCCGGCCTGCATCTGGCCGGCATCGTGCTGGGTCTTGCCGCGGCGCGGGCCGGGTCCTGGGCGCCGCGTGCGGCAGGCGGGCTGGCGGCGCTGGCGGGCCTCGGACTGTTCCTGACCGGGGGCGGCGCATGATCCCCGGGGAAATCCTGCCCTCCGCGGGCGAGGTGGAGCTCAACGTCGGACTGCCGGTCACCGTCCTGGTCGTGGCCAACACCGGCGACCGACCGGTTCAGGTGGGCAGCCACTATCATTTCGCCGAGACCAACCCCGCCCTGTCCTTCGACCGCGGGGCCGCCCGGGGACAGCGGCTCGACATTCCCGCGGGAACCGCGGTGCGCTTCGAACCCGGGCAGAGCCGCGAGGTGCGGCTGGTGCCCTACCGGGGCGCGCGGGTGGTCTACGGCTTCAATGCTCAGGTCATGGGCCCGCTCGACCTCGCGTCGGGCGGCCCGCGCTAGGCCGCGACCGACGGAGGCACGCATGTATCCCTTCCCGACCCCGGCCCTGATGTTGCAGATGGCCATCCGGTCGCAGCTTCTGGCGCTGGACTGGCAGCGCCGAACGATGGTCCTGGCGCTGGACATGGCGACGGCGGGGCTGCGCCCGCCGGCCCCCGCCGCGGCCGCCCCTGCGGCCGAAGCCGCGCCCCGCCCGGCCCGCGCCCGGCGCGCCGCCGGCGCCTGAACCCGACTGGAAACCGCCATGGCCCACCGCATCGCCCGCGCCGATTATGCCGCCATGTATGGCCCGACCACCGGAGACCGGGTGCGGCTGGCCGATACCGACCTTGTCATCGAGGTCGAGCGCGACCTCACAACCTACGGGGAAGAGGTGAAATTCGGCGGCGGCAAGGTGATCCGCGACGGCATGGGCCAGTGCCAGATCACCCGCGCGCAGGGTGCCCCCGACACCGTCATCACCAATGCCCTGATCCTGGACTGGACCGGCATCTACAAGGCCGACGTGGCGCTGCGCGACGGCCGCATCCACGCCATCGGCAAGGCGGGCAACCCCGACGTGCAGCCCGCCGTGACCATTCCCATCGGTCCGGGCACCGAGATCATCGCGGGCGAGGGGCGCATCCTGACGGCCGGCGGTTTCGACGCGCACATCCACTTCATCTGCCCCCAGCAGATCGACGACGCGCTGCATTCGGGTGTCACCACGCTGCTGGGCGGCGGCACCGGGCCGGCGCATGGCACGCTCGCCACCACCTGCACCCCGGGGCCCTGGCATATCGGGCGGATGCTGCAATCCTTCGACGCCTTCCCGGTCAACATCGGCCTGTCGGGCAAGGGCAATGCGTCGCTGCCCGCCGCGCTGGAGGAGATGGTGCGCGCCGGGGCCTGCGCGCTCAAGCTGCACGAGGACTGGGGCACCACGCCCGCGGCCATCGACTGCTGCCTGACGGTGGCCGATGCGATGGACGTGCAGGTGATGATCCACACCGACACGCTGAACGAGTCGGGCTTCGTCGAGAACACCCTGAAGGCCATCGGCGGCCGCACCATCCACGCCTTCCACACCGAGGGCGCCGGCGGCGGCCATGCGCCCGACATCATCAGGGTCGTGGGATCGCAGAACATCCTGCCCAGTTCCACCAACCCGACGATGCCCTACACCGTGAACACGATCGAGGAACACCTCGACATGCTCATGGTCTGCCACCACCTCGACCGCCGCGTGCCCGAGGACGTGGCCTTTGCCGAAAGCCGCATCCGGCGCGAGACCATCGCGGCCGAGGACATCCTGCACGACATGGGCGCCTTCAGTGTCATGGCCTCGGACAGCCAGGCCATGGGGCGGATCGGCGAGGTCATCACCCGCACCTGGCAGACAGCCCACAAGATGCGGGTGCAGCGCGGGCGGCTTGCGGGCGAGGGCGGGGAAAACGACAACCTGCGCGCGCGGCGCTACATCGCCAAGTACACCATCAACCCCGCCATCATCCACGGCATGTCCGGCCAGATCGGCAGCGTCGAGGTCGGCAAGCGCGCCGACCTGGTGCTGTGGTCGCCCGCCTTCTTCGGCGTCAAGCCCGAGATGGTGCTGGTCGGCGGCACCATCGCCGTCGCGCAGATGGGCGACCCCAACGCCTCGATCCCGACGCCGCAGCCGGTCTACACGCGGCCGATGTTCGGCGCCTTCGGCGGCAGCCGCACGGCGTCATCGGTCAGCTTCGTCAGCGCCGCGGCGCAGGAGGCAGGGGTGGGCCGGGCGCTGGGGCTGGCGAAGGAAACGGTCGCCGTGCAGGGCACCCGCGGCATCGCCAAGGCCGACATGCGCCTGAACGACGCCACCCCCCAGATCGAGGTCAACCCCGAGACCTATGAGGTCCGGGCCGATGGCGAACTGCTGACCTGCGAACCCGCGCGCGAATTGCCGATGACGCAGCGCTATTTCCTGTATTGACCGGCCCGGCCCGCGCTATGCTGCGCCTGTTGCAGTGGGGGGATGCCATGACCAGGACCTTGCCGGCCGCCGCCGTTGTCGCCACCCTGTCGGCGCTGTCCGGCCTGCCCGCGGCGGCCGCCTGCCCGGCCGAGGCCGGGGACGCCCTGCGCGGCATCGTCGTGATGCTCGAGGATGGCACGCGGGTCGACATGCGCCGCGATGCGGCCACCGGCATCGTGTCGGAGACCTGGGACAACCCCGCCGATCCGCCGCCCTACCGCGAGGACCTGATCGAGGGCGTCCACCTGATCCTCAGCCAGGATCTCGACGCGGCCGGCCAGCCCGTCCCCGGGGCCTTCACCCGCTTCCGCTTCATCGACGGCCCGTTGCCGGCGCTGGCCGAGGGCGCAAGCTGGTCCGGGGAGGTCGAGGTGCAGTATGGCGATGGCAATGTCGAGGCGACCTATGCCTTTTCCGTCGGCGCCGCCCGCGGGATCGAGGTGGGGGGATGCGCCTATCAGGCGCTGCCGGTGACCACGACGATGCGCGAACCCGACTACGCCTGGGCCAGCCAGATCGACCATATCCCCCTGCTCGGCGTAGGCCTGTTGCGCGGCCATGGCGAGGTGATGGGCGACACCACGGTCTATGTGGCCGTTTCCATCGCGGTGGCGGAATGACGCGGGCGGGGGCGCGCAAAGCCATGCACGGGGCGCAAGGCGGGGTTGGGCAAACGTCGGTTGCGCGGGGGGCAGGATGCCCGCATCTTGCCGCCAGGGGAGGAAACGGCTTGAGACATCAAGGAGTTT
>DAOLBY010000004.1:34195-45045 GCA_035324325.1 Paracoccaceae bacterium
GCCGCGCCCGCCCGTCCGTCGCTGCCGCGGCGGGCCCTGTCGGGGCTCTGGAACGGCATCGTCCGGTTGGCCGAATATGGCCCGATGATGGACGAGGTGCGCAAACTGAACCGGCTGTCGGACGAGGCGCTGGCCGCCCGCGGCACCACGCGCGAGGCCGAGGTGCGCCGCATCTTCGGGCCGCGCATGGGGCTCTGACCGTCCCGGCCCGCAGGCGCCGGTCCCCCCCCTTCCCGTCCCTTCCCCGCGGGGGAGGAGAACGATGCGGGGGGGGGGCGTCGCACAGCGACGGATGGCGGCGATGACGGGCCCGTTCGACACGCCCGACCTGCCCCACGCCCGGCGCCTGCATCGGGCCGGAGAGGGGCCGCAGGCCACTCCCTATGACATCGTGGTGCTGGCCTATGACGAACGCCTGCTGCGCCGTCGCCGCCTGGTGACGGTGCATGACGAGGGGTTCCTCGTGGACCTGCCGCAGGTCACCGGGCTCGACCAGGGCGACCGCTTCGAACTGGCCGACGGCCGGCTGGTCGAGGTCATCGCCGCCGAGGAGGACCTGGTCGAGGTGACGGGCGACCTGCCGCGCCTCGCCTGGCACATCGGCAACCGCCACACCCCCTGCGCCATCGAGCCCGGCCGCCTGCTGATCCGCCGCGACCATGTGCTCGAGGCGATGCTGGCGCACCTGGGCGCGGGGCTGCGCCCGGTGTCCGAGCCCTGCGTCCCCGAGGGCGGCGCCTATGGCCACGGCCGTACCATGGGCCACAGCCACGGCCCGGCGGAGGCGCAGGACCATGACCATGACCATGACCATGATCACGACCACGCGCATGGCCACGGCCACCATCGCAACGACCCCGCGCCCGGGGCGGAACCGTCCACCGCCCGCACCTCGACCGTGATCCAGCGCGCGCCCGCCGTGCTGCCCCGCACCGTGCCGCACGATCTGCCGGGCGAAGGCCCCTTCGGCCCCGACGACGCGTCATGACCGCCCCCCTGCGCGACCCGCTGCCAGGCGCCGGGGCCGACGCGGCGGCGATCCTGACGCTGATGCAATGGCTCTCGCCGGCCTTCCCGACGGGGGCCTTCGCCTATTCGCACGGAATGGAAACGGCGATCCAGGCGGGCGAACTGCCCGATGCCGCGACGGTGTCCGGCTGGATCGGCGACGTGCTGGAATGGGGCGCGGGCTGGGGCGATGCGGTGATCCTGGCCCATGCGCTGGCCCCCGGCGCCGACCGGGCGCGGCTCGCCGACCTGGCCCGCGCCCTCGCGCCGACCGCCGAGCGCCTGCGCGAGACCGAGGAACAGGGCGCCGCCTTCGCCCGCGCCCTGCCCGGCCCGCCCTCCGGCCCGCTGCCGCTGCCCGTGGCGATCGGCCGGGCCGCGGCGCCGCTCGGCCTGCCGCCCGCGCTGGTCATCGCCGCCGCCATGCAGGGCTTTGCCGCGAACCTCGTCGCGGTCGCCGTGCGCTTTGTCCCGCTCGGTCAGTCCGACGGCCAGCGCATCATCGAGGCGCTGCGCCCCGTGATCCTGCGGCTGGCGCAGGCTGCCGCCGCGGCGCCCCTCTCGGCCATCGCCACCGCCACGATCCGCGCCGACATCGCCTCGGCCCGCCACGAAACGCTGACCGTCAGGATGTTCCGCACATGACCGCACCCTCCCGCCACGGCCCCTTGCGCGTCGGCATCGGCGGCCCCGTCGGCGCCGGCAAGACCACGTTGACCGAGGCGCTCTGCCGCCACTTCCGCGACCGGCTGTCGATGGCCGTCATCACCAACGACATCTACACCCGCGAGGATGCCGAGTTCCTGATGCGCGCCCAGGCCCTGCCGCTGGACCGTATCCGGGGGGTCGAGACCGGGGGCTGCCCCCATACCGCGATCCGCGAGGATGCCAGCATCAACCTCGCCGCCGTGGCCGACCTGACGCGCGCGATCCCCGATCTCGACCTGATCCTGATCGAGTCGGGGGGCGACAACCTGGCCGCCACCTTCAGCCCGGAACTGGCCGACCTGTCGATCTATGTCATCGACACCGCCGCCGGGCAGGACATCCCGCGCAAGCGGGGACCGGGGCTGGCGCGGTCGGACCTTCTGGTGGTGAACAAGACCGACCTTGCCCCGCATGTCGGGGTGGACCTGGAGCTGTTGCGCGCCGACACCGCCCGCGCCCGGGGCGCGCGCCCCTTCGTCTTGGCCCGGCTGCGGCAGGGCGAAGGGGTCGATCAGATCGCCGCCTTTCTGACCCGCGCGGGCGGTCTGCCCCTGCGCCCTCTTGCCAGCGCTGCGCCCGTCCTCTAGGTGAAGTCCACCTCGACGGCGGCGGGTTGGCGGAGAGGTTACGCAGCGGATTGCAAATCCGTGAAGACCGGTTCGATTCCGGTACCCGCCTCCATGTCTGCGGCCAGAGCGGTCAGTGCAGGCGGAACTCGCCGACGACATTGCGCCATTCGCCCGGCGCGATCAGCTTGCGATGGGTGAAGCGGACCGAGTGCAGCGGCCCCTCGATCCGGTCCTGCCAGAACTCGATGAAGCCGAACAGGCGCGGATAATCGGGCGCCAGGTCGTATTCCTGCCAGACGAAGGTATTGAGGACATTGCGGTAATCGGGCATCCGGTAGAACAGTTCGGCGGTCGTCAGGCCGTATCCCTTCAGCATCAGTTCGGTCGGCGTCGCGGTCATTCGGGTCTCCTCTGTTACCCCCCTGTCACAGAGCATGACCGAACCGTGTTAAAAATCAACGAAAACAGTGTATTGTCACTCATCCCCCGTGGCTGACAGTCACCGCGGCCCGGCCGCATTGCCCCCATATGCGGTATGGTCTATAACCGGCTCAACCATATCCGGGCCATCCGGCAGGAAAGCGTCAATCGCATGAACGACACCCCCGAAGACATTGAAGACAAGGGCGAAACGCCTCGGATGCCCCATGCCGGCCCGCAGATCGACATCGCGTCCGAGATGCGTCAGGCCTACCTCGCATATGCGATGAGCGTGATCGTCAGCCGCGCCATCCCCGACCTGCGCGACGGCCTGAAGCCCGTGCATCGGCGCATTCTCTATGCGATGTCCGAAACCGGAAACACCCACGACAAGGCCTATCGCAAGTCGGCCCGTCCCGTGGGCGACGTGATGGGAAAGTACCACCCGCACGGCGACAGCGCGATCTACGACGCCCTTGTGCGCATGGCGCAGCCTTTCAGCATGTCGCTGAAACTCCTTGATGGGCAAGGAAACTTCGGCAGCATGGACGGCGACAACCCGGCCGCCATGCGCTACACCGAGGTGCGGATGGACAAGCCCGCGGCCTTCCTGCTGGCCGACATCGACAAGGAAACCGTGGACTTCCAGCCGAACTACGACGGCAAGGACATGGAACCCACCGTCCTGCCGGCCCGGTTCCCCAACATGCTGGTCAACGGTGCGGGCGGCATCGCCGTCGGCATGGCCACCAACATCCCGCCGCACAACCTGGGCGAAATCGTCGCCGCCACGCTGGCGCTGATCGCCGACCCCGACATCGCGACCGAGGCGCTGCTCGAGATCGTGCCGGGCCCCGACTTCCCCACCGGCGCCATGATCCTCGGCCGGTCGGGCGCGCGCAAGGCCTATCTGGAAGGGCGCGGGTCGGTCCTGATCCGGGCGCGCACCCATGTCGAGGAGGTCCGCAAGGACCGGTTCGCCATTGTGGTGGACGAGATCCCCTATCAGGTGAACAAGGCCGCGATGGTGGAGAAGATCGCCGACTGCGTGCGCGAGAAGAAGATCGAGGGCATTTCCCACGTCGCCGACGAAAGCGACCGCACCGGCGTGCGCGTGGTGATCGAGCTCAAGCGCGACGCGACGCCGGACGTGGTGCTGAACCAGCTGTTCCGCTTCACGCCGATGCAGACCTCGTTCGGCTGCAACATGCTGGCCCTGAACGGCGGTCGGCCCGAACAGCTCACCCTGCGCGATTTCCTCACGCATTTCATCGCCTTCCGCGAGGAAGTCGTATCGCGCCGCACGGCGCACGAACTGCGCAAGGCCCGCGAGCGCAGCCATATCCTCTGCGGCCTCGCCGTCGCCGTGTCGAACGTGGACGAGGTGGTGCGGACCATCCGGTCCTCTGCCGATGCCGCCGAGGCGCGCGAACGGCTGATGACGCGCCGCTGGCCCGCGGCCGAGATCGCCGACTACATCCGCCTGATCGACGACCCCAGCCACCGCCTCAACGAGGATGGCACCTACAACCTGTCCGAGACCCAGGCCCGCGCCATCCTCGATCTGCGGCTCCAGCGTCTGACCGCGCTCGGGGTCAAGGAGGTGACCGACGAGCTGGCGGAACTTGCGGGTCGGATCAAGGACTTCCTGGCCATTCTTGCATCGCGCGAGCGGATCCTTGCGATCATCTCGGACGAACTGCGCGAGGTGCGCGACGCCTTCGCCGTGCCGCGGCGCACCGAGATCGCGGAATGGGGCGGCGACCTCGAGGACGAGGACCTGATCGAGCGCGAGGACATGGTGGTGACCGTCACCGCCGGCGGCTACATCAAGCGCACGCCGCTCGCCGAATTCCGGGCCCAGAACCGCGGCGGCAAGGGCCTGTCGGCGATGGAGACCAAGGAAGACGACGTGGTGACGGCGCTGTTCGTCGCCAACACCCACACCGCGCTTCTGTTCTTCACCACCGACGGCATGGTCTACCAGATGAAGTGCTGGCGCCTGCCGCTTGCCGGTCGCACCGCCAAGGGCAAGGCCCTGGTCAACATCCTGCCGATCGAGACCGGCATCTCCATCGCCGCGCTGATGCCCGTCGACGTGCCCGAGGAAGACTGGGGCAACCTGCAGATCGTCTTTGCGACCTCGGATGGCGACGTCCGGCAGAACGGCCTGTCGGACTTCACCAATGTCAAGCGCAACGGCAAGATCGCGATGGGCCTGCCCGAGGGCGTGCTGCTGGTCGATGCGCGCATCTGCGACGAGGCCGACGATGTGCTGCTTGTCACCTCGCAGGGCCGTGCGATCCGCTTCCCCACGACCGAGGTGCGCGTGTTCAAGGGCCGGGATTCGACCGGCGTGCGGGGCATCCGGCTCGCCCCGGCCGACCGCGTGGTGTCGATGGCCGTGATCCGCCACTACGAGGCCACCCCCGAGGAGCGCGCGGCCTACCTGCGCCAGCGCCGCCTGATGGCCGGCGTGACCGAGGAGGAGGGCGCGGACGAGGACGAGGACGCCGTGGCGCCGGGCCAGCTCACGCCCGAACGCTGGGCGGCGATGTCGGCGGCCGAGGACCTGATCCTGACCATCACCGTCGGGGGCTCGGGCAAGCTGTCCTCGAGCCACGACTACCCGGTGCGGGGGCGCGGCGGCCAGGGGGTCAAGGCGATCTCGCCGGGGCCGCGGGGCGGGCGGATCGTCGCGGCCTTCCCGGTGACCCTGGGCGACCAGATCATGCTGGCGACCTCGGCCGGCCAGTCGATCCGCGTGCCGGTCGACCAGATCAGCTTCCGCTCGCGCAGCGCGGGCGGCGTGCGGGTGTTCAGCGTGGCGGCGGACGAGGACGTGGTCTCGGTCGCCCGCGTGGCCGAACAGGGCGAGGCGTGAGGGCGGCGCTCGAGGCCCGGCTGGCGGACCTCGCGGCAGCGGGAAAGACCATCGGCTACGGGGCTTTGGCGCGCGAACTTGAGGTGCCGGTGGCCACGCTGACGGCGGAACTGGAGGCGCTGATGGCCGAGGATGCCGCGGCCGGGCGCCCCTTTCGCGCCGCGCTGATGGAGGGGCGGCTTGCCGGCGGGCTGCCGGCGCGGGGGTTCTTCGAGGCGGCAGCCGCGCTGGGGCGCAGCTTCGACGGGACGGCCGCGGTTCTGGCCGAACGCGCCGCCCTTTTCGCCGCCGCCCGGTCGCGCTAGACCGCAGGGCCGGGGGCCTGCCCCCGGACCCCCGGGATACTTTCACCATCAGGAAAGGGTGGGCGTGGACGGACGGCTACACATCGTGGGGGGCGGCATGGCCGGGGCCGAGGCCGCCTGGCAGGCGGCACGCCTGGGCGTGCCGGTCACGATCCACGAGATGCGCCCCAAGGTCGGCCCCTTCGCGCACCGCACGGGCGATCTGGCCGAGATGGTCTGTTCGAACTCCTTCCGGTCCGACGACGACCAGCGCAACGCCGTGGGCCTGCTGCACTGGGAGATGGACCGCGCCGGCGGGCTGATCATCTCGACCGCGCGGGCGCACCGGCTGCCGGCGGGCGGCGCGCTGGCGGTGGACCGCGACCCCTTCGCCGCCTCCGTCACCGCCGCGATCCGGTCACATCCGCTGATTTCGGTGGTAGAGGAAGAGGTTGCCGAGCTTCCCTCATCCGGCGACTGGATCATCGCCACCGGCCCCCTGACCTCTGGTGCGCTGGCCGAAAGCATCCGGGCGGCGACGGGGGCCGAGCATCTGGCGTTCTTCGACGCCATCGCGCCCATCGTCCACGCCGACACGATCGACATGGGGACCGCCTGGCGCCAGAGCCGCTATGACAAGGGCGAGACGGTCGCGGAGCAGACCGCCTACATCAACTGCCCGCTGGACCGCGACCAGTACGAGGGCTTCATCGAGGCCCTGCTGGCGGCCCCCAAGACCGAATTCCACGCGGGCGAGACGGCCGGCTATTTCGACGGCTGCCTGCCCATCGAGGTGATGGCCGAGCGCGGGCGCGAGACGCTGCGCTTCGGCCCGATGAAGCCCGTGGGGCTGACCAACCCGCACCGGCCCGAGGTGAAGCCCCATGCCGTGGTGCAGCTGCGCCAGGACAATGCGCTGGGCACGCTCTACAACATCGTGGGCTTCCAGACCAAGATGAAGCACGGGGCGCAAGTCGATGTTTTCCGACGCATTCCGGGGCTGGAAGGGGCGGCTTTCGCGCGGCTGGGCGGCATCCACCGCAACACCTTCATCAACTCGCCCCGACTTCTGGACGGGCGGATGCGACTGCGGACGGCGCCGCATGTCCGCTTTGCCGGACAGGTGACGGGGGTGGAGGGCTATGTCGAGAGCGCGGCCATGGGCCTGCTGGCGGGGCGGCTGGCGGCGGCCGAGATGCTGGGGCGCGACATTGCCCTTCCGCCGCCCGAGACCGCCATGGGGGCGCTTCTGGCGCATATCACCGGGGGGGCCGATGCGCGGACCTTCCAGCCGATGAACGTCAACTTCGGCCTGTTCCCCCCCGTGGAGGCGCGGGGCGGCCGGCGCGGGCGCAAGGACCGCTACCTGGCCTATACGGAACGGGCGAAAGCGTCCTTCGGGCAATGGCTTGCGGGGCAGGGTTGAACTTCGTCACCCGCTTTGCCCCCTCGCCCACCGGTCCCCTTCATCTGGGGCACGCCTTTTCCGCCATGCTCGCGCATGACATGGCGCGGGCGGCGGCGGGGCGGTTCCTCTTGCGGATGGAGGATACCGACCTCGAACGCTGCCGGCCGGAATGGGCAGCGCAGATCGAGGGTGACCTGCGCTGGCTGGGGCTGACCTGGGACGGCGAGGTGCTGCGCCAGTCGGACCGCATCGCCTCCTACAACGCGCGACTGGAACCGCTGGCGGGGCGGGGGCTGCTCTACCCCTGCTCCTGCACGCGGTCGGACATCCGCGCGGCGACGGCGGCGCCGCAGGAAGGCGTGGCCTTCGCCGTCTATCCGGGCACCTGCCGGGGGCGGGCGATGGCCACACGCCGCCCCGGCGATGCGCTGCGGCTGGACCTCGGCCGTGCTTTCGATGCGCTGGCGGGGGCGGAGCTTTCCTTTGCCGAGACCGGCCCCGCGCGACCCGGCCACCATGCCGTCGACCGCGACGCGGCGGTGGCCCGGATCGGCGATGTGGTCCTGTCGCGCAAGGGCGAGGACATCGTGGCCTATTTCCTCGCCTCCAGCTTCGACGATGCCGACCAGGGCGTGACCCATGTCATCCGGGGCGAAGACCTGTTCGACTTCACGCCGGTCCAGGTGATCCTGCAACGCCTGTTCGGCCTGCCGACGCCGGTCTATCACCACCACCGGCTGATCCGCGACGGGGCGGGCAGACGGCTGGCCAAGCGCGACGACGCGCGGTCGCTGGAAAAATACCGCGCCGAAGGCGTCACGCCGTCCGGGATCCGGCGGATGGTCGGGCTATAGCGTGACTTCCGCGCTGTCGCGGACGGCAGTGAAGAAGCACGACCGCCGCCCGGTGTGGCAGGCAGGCCCCGTCTGGTCCACCCGCAGAAGAAGCGTGTCGCGGTCGCAGTCGATGCGCATTTCCACCAGCCTCTGCACGTGGCCCGAGGTCTCGCCCTTGGCCCAGAAGGCGGCGCGCGACCTCGACCAGTAGGTGACATGCCCCGTCGCCAGGGTGCGGGCAATGCTGTCGGCGTTCATCCAGGCCAGCATCAGCACCTCGCCCGTGGCGTGGTCCTGCGCCACGGCCGGGATGAGGCCGGCGGCGTCATAGCGCAGGGTGGCGGGGTCGAAGGGCAGGGTTTCACGCATGGCGGCACCTTTGCAGCGGGGCGCGGCAGGTCTATCTTGTGCAGCGGGCAAGGGAAAGCCGTGAAGGAATGGCCGTGGCCGACAGCGACCTCATCAAGCTCTATTCGGGGCGGATCCTCGACCTTGCCGCTTCCATCCCGCATGTGGGGCGGCTGCCCGCACCGCAGGGCAGCGCGCGGCGGCGCTCGCCCCTGTGCGGATCGACGGTGACGGTGGACGTGGTGCTGGACGAGGCGGGGCGCGTGGCCGATTTCGCGCAGGAGGTGAAGGCCTGCGCGCTCGGCCAGGCGGCGGCGGCGGTGGCGGGAGGCGCCCTGCCCGGCCGGTCGCTGCCCGAGATCGAGGCCGCGCGGGACGGACTGCGGGCCATGCTCAAGGATGGCGGGCCGGTGCCTGCGGCGCCCTGGGGCGGGTTCGAGGTGCTCTTGCCCGCGCGCGACTACCGCAACCGCCATGCCTCGATCCTGCTGGCGCTGGAGGCGGCGGCCGAGGCGGTGGCGGCGGCCGGGGCGGCGCGCGCCAGCGCCTGACACACCCCGCGAAAAAAAGCCGCCGCAACCCGGGACGGGTGCGGCGGCAGGTCGGGTCTGAGGGGGCGGGACGGCCCCGGCTAGGCAGGGCGGCGCAGGGGAAGGCGCCGCCGTTTCAGACCGCAGGCAGTAGGATCAGGCAGAGACGGGCAGGGCCAGCGCCGCCACCAGCATCAGGAACAGCGCCGCGACGCCGAGCGCGTCGGAAAGCGGGCTGTCGGTGTCGCGCGTCAGGGCGGACTTCAGGCTGTCGAACATGGGGAGCCTCCTTGTGTTGCTCATTTGTTCTCATGCGTCCGCGTCCCGCGTCAAGAACTTTGTGGCAACGTTTGTGAACTTTTCGCAAACTCAGGCGGGTGCCAGCCGGAACACCGCACCGCGGCCGACCGACAGGAACCACACCGATCCATCCGGCGCCTCGCGCACGTCGCGCACGCGCTGGGTCTCGGCGCTGCCGATGCGCGTCTCCTGCCAGCCCGCGGCGGGATCGAGCCTTGCGATATGGTCGGCGTTCAGGCTGCCGGTCAGGAAATGTCCGCGCCAGGCCGGGATGCCGCGGCCGGAATGCACCACGAGGCCCGAGGGCGCGATGGAGGGATCCCAGTAATGCGCGGGCTGTTCCAACCCGTCGCGCGCCGTGCCCACGCCGATGGGCGAACCGTTGTAGTTGCGCCCGTAGCTGATCACCGGCCAGCCATAGTTGCGCCCGGGTTCGATGCGGTTGACCTCGTCGCCGCCGCGGGCACCGTGCTCGACGGTCCAGAGCTGCCCCTGCCCGTCCAGCGCCGCGCCCTGGATGTTGCGGTGGCCGAGGGACCACAGACCCGGCACCGCGCCGCCACCGGCAAGGGCGGGCGCGGGGGCCGGTGTGCCGTCGCGCGCGAAGCGCAGCACCTTGCCCTCGGGGCGCGCGGGGGCCTGCGCCAGGGCGGGCTGGCCGCGGTCGCCGGTGGTGAGGAAGACGTGGCCGTCCGGCGCCTCGACCGCGCGGCTGCCGAAGTGCTGGCCGCGGCCGGCGGCGGGGCCGGAATGCACGGTCACGGCATCGGTCAGTTGCGTGCCGTCATCGGACAGCCGGGCGCGGACAAGGCCGGTCGAGGCGCCGCCCTGCCCCGGAAGGGCCAGCGTCAGCCACAGCAGGCGCGACGCGGCGAAATCCCGCGGGACCATCACGTCCAGAAGCCCCCCCTGCCCCTGCACCCAGGCCTGCGGCACCCCGCCGATGCGCCGCGCCGGCGCACCCGGGCCGTCGAACAGCGACAGCCGCCCCGCGCGTTCGGTCACCAGAAAGCCGCCGCCCGGCAGGAAGGCGAGGCCCCAGGGCTCGTCGAGGCCCCGCGCCACGGGCGCGACGGCCAGCCCCTGCGCGGCAAGGCCGCGCGGAAGCGCGGGCGCGGCCAGCGCGGCGAGGCCGAGGGCGAGCGCGTGGCGACGGGTGATCTGCATGGGGTCCCTCAATGGATTGGACCTGAGAAAGATCGGCCGCCAGGCCCCGCGGGACAAGGCCGCGCGCCCCGCCGTCGCGGTCACGTAAGCGTCAGGGTGCTGCCGCCAGGTCTGCCGAGAAAAGCGGCAAGGCCCGGCTTCCCTTTTGCGCACAGGCACTTTAGGTTCGGCGCAGGATTTCGATCCAACAGGGGAGACTTCAATGAAAAAACTGCTTCTTGCGACCGCTGCGGCGGCACTGGCCGCCGGGTCGGCCTCGGCCGAGGATGTCAAGATCGGCATCCTGCTGGGCTTCACCGGCCCGCTCGAATCGATCACGCCCTTCATGGCGCAGGGTGCCGAGATGGCGATCGCCGAGGTCAACGCCTCGGGCAAGTCGGCCAATGTC
>DAOLBY010000004.1:45055-51530 GCA_035324325.1 Paracoccaceae bacterium
GGCCGCGGCCACCGCGGCGGCCGAACGTCTGGTCACGGCCGAAGGCGTGAAGGCGATCATGGGCGCCGACTGCTCGGGCGTCACCGGGGCCGTCCTGCAGAACGTGGCGCGTCCGAACGGGATCGGCATGATCTCGCCCTCGGCCACCTCGCCGGGCCTTTCGACGGCCGAGGATGACGGGCTGTTCTTCCGCACTGCCCCCTCGGATGCCCGTCAGGGCGTGGTGATGACCGAGAACATCATGGACCGCGGCTTCAAGACCGTGGCGCTGACCTATACCAACAACGACTACGGCAAGGGTCTGGCCGACAGCTTCCAGGCGGCCTTCGAGGCGGCGGGCGGCACCGTCACCATCTCGACCCCGCACGAGGACAACAAGGCCGACTATTCAGCCGAAGTGGGCGCTCTGGCCGCGGCAGGCGGCGAGGTCCTCGTCGTCGCGGGCTATACCGACAAGGGCGGCAAGGGCATCATCCAGGCCTCGCTCGACTCGGGCGCCTTCGACACCTTCGTGCTGCCCGACGGCATGGTGGGCCAGCAGATCGTCGACGACCTGGGCGCGGGCCTGGCCACGTCCTTCGGCCAGTTCCCGGGCACCGACAGCCAGGGGGCGGAGCTGTTCCAGCAGATGGCCTCGGCCGCAGGCTTCGACGGCACCTCGGCCTTCGCTCCCGAAAGCTATGACGCGGCGGCGCTGATCATGCTCGCCATGGCCAAGTCGGGCTCGACCGACAGCAAGGTGTGGGCCACCGCCGTCTTCGACGTGGCCAACGCCCCCGGCGAGCCGATCCAGCCGGGCGAGCTCGGCAAGGCGCTGGAACTGATCGCCGCGGGCCAGGACATCGACTATGTCGGCGCCTCGGCCGTCGAACTGATCGGGCCGGGCGAAAGCGCGGGCAACTACCGCGAGGTCGAGTTCAAGGACGGCAAGATCGTCACGGTGAAGTTCCGCTGAGCGGGACTGCCACAGGCTGACCTGAGGGGGCCGCGGCCCGGGGCGAATGTGTTCCCGGGCCGCGGTCTTCCGCACAACAAGGCACCCCGGCATCGTATCGCGGGCGCCGCAACGGGGAGAGGGACGGCGCGCATGATCGTCGTCGAGGATCTGCACCGCCATTTCGGCGCGTTCCGCGCCGTCGACGGGGCAAGCCTGCGCATCGAGACCGGCTCGATCACCGGACTGATCGGGCCGAACGGGGCGGGCAAGACCACCCTGTTCAACGTGATCGCCGGACGGCTGAAGCCGACCTCGGGCCGCGTCACCATGGCGGGCGAGGACATCACCGGCCTGCCGCCGCACGAGCTGTTCCACAAGGGCCTGCTGCGCACCTTCCAGATCGCGCACGAGTTCGGCAGCATGACGGTGCGCGAGAACCTGATGATGGTGCCCGCCGGCCAGTCGGGCGAGACGCTGTGGAACGCCTGGTTCCGCCGCGGTCAGGTGGCGCAGGAGGAACGGCGCCTGCGCGACAAGGCCGACGAGGTCTTGGAGTTCCTGACGATCAGCCATCTGGCCGACCAGAAGGCCAGCCAGATCTCGGGTGGCCAGAAGAAGCTTCTGGAGCTTGGCCGCACGATGATGGTGGATGCCCGCATCGTGTTCCTGGACGAGGTCGGGGCCGGCGTGAACCGCACGCTTCTGAACACCATCGGCGACGCGATCGTGCGGCTGAACCGCGAGCGCGGCTATACCTTCTGCGTCATCGAGCACGACATGGATTTCATCGGCCGCCTGTGCAACCCGGTCATCTGCATGGCCGAGGGCCGCGTGCTGGCCGAGGGCACGCCGGACGAGGTGAAGTCGGACGAGCGGGTGATCGAGGCTTATCTGGGCCGCGGGCTGAAGAACAAGGTCATTTCAGAGGCACGCGCATGAGCCATCCGCGCCACTGCAATCGGAACGTCTGGCACTCGGCGCTGGTCGCGGTTGCCGCGTTCCTTCTGGCCCTCTCGACCGGCACTCTGCATGCCGAAACCGCCTGCCGGGACCTGTCGTCACGGATCAGCATCTGCGAAGTGGGCTCTGGGTGGACCTCGACGGTCGAACCCGCGCGCAGGTCGATTGTCGGCACCTTCGAGCGGGAGGGAATCAACGCCCAGATCAATTCGATAAGCAGGGATTCCTGGGAAACGGTCACGCAGGAAACGATCCGGGCCGATCAAGTCGACCGCCTTAAGCGTCTATACGGCGACCAAGCCAACCCGATCGCCGTCGAAACAACAACGATCGACGGCCGCGACGCCGAAACCACGGTTGTTGCTGTTTCGGTGCGAGACCAGAACATCGTGTACGGCTTTACCGTCGTCATCGAGGGTCGGCTGGTGGTTCGGGTGGACACTTTCGATTCAGGCACCGAGTACACCCCGACGCATCGCGCGTATCTTGCCGACCTCTTGTCGGCAATCCGCATCAAGGAGGCTCAATGAGCGATGCCTTCCTGATCGGCGAGGCGATGACGGGGGGCTATGGCGGCGCCGACATCCTGCATGGCTGCACGATCGCGGTCGAGAAGGGCGAGATCGCGGTGATCGTCGGGCCCAACGGCGCCGGCAAGTCGACCGCCATGAAGGCCGTGTTCGGCATGCTGAAGCTGCGCAGCGGTCAGGTCCGGCTGAAGGGCGAGGACATCACCGCGCTGTCGCCGCAGGCGCGTGTCGCCAAGGGAATGGCCTTCGTGCCCCAGACGCAGAACATCTTCACCACCATGACGGTGGAGGAGAACCTGGAAATGGGCGCCTTCCTGCGCCGCGACGACATCCGCACGACGATGGACCAGGTCTATGCCCTGTTTCCGATCCTGGCGCAGAAGCGGCGGCAGGCCGCGGGCGAGTTGTCGGGAGGGCAGCGCCAGCAGGTCGCCGTGGGCCGCGCGCTGATGACCCAGCCGCAGGTCCTGATGCTGGACGAACCGACCGCCGGCGTGTCGCCCATCGTCATGGACGAACTGTTCGACCGCATCATCGAGATCGCGCGCAGCGGCATTTCCATCCTCATGGTGGAACAGAACGCCCGCCAGGCGCTGATGATCGCCGACAAGGGCTATGTGCTCGTGCAGGGCGCCAACCGCTTCACCGACACCGGGGCCGCGCTGATGGCCGACCCCGAGGTGCGGCGCAGTTTCCTGGGGGGCTGAGCGCGATGGAGGACCCGCGGCAGAACGTGCTGGCCATCTGCGCCTTCATCATCCTTGCCGTGGTGATGGTCTGGGCGGCTGCCGGCGCCTTCGGGGCCGGCGAGGCGCGCGGATGATCCGGGCGGCCCTGATCCTGGCCCTGGCGCCCTGCCCCGCCGCGGCGGACGTCATCGCGCTTTCCTGCGCTTTCCCAAGCGTTTGCGGGGCGAACCTCACCTGCGCGGATGGCGTCCTGACCCTGCGCTACGAGATCGACCGCAACAGCCGTGCCGTGGTGCTGGTCGAACCCGATGCGCGCGTCGGCGTCTCGGTCGCACAGGGCGAGGCGGCGATCAGCTTCCACACCCATCTGCCCACGGGCGGTTTCCATTCCACCACCGTCACGGCCGGCGGCGCCGCCGTCCACAGCCGCCACATGGTGATCGAGGGGCAACTGGCCCCCAGCCAGCACTACGGCACCTGCGTCGAGGGACCCGCACAATGAGGGGGGCCGCGCTGCTGGCACTGGCCGCCGCCCTGCCCGGCCCGGCGCTGGCCGACTGGTCCTGCCGGATCGAGGCCTTCTGCCGGGTGGACGATGCCTGCCGGCCGCTCGCCGAACCGATCCCGGTGGCGATCCGCGAGACGACCGAGAACTGGATCCTGCAGTCGGGCACCAACCCGCCCGACCTCTTGCGCGCGCTCACGCCGCGCGGCGCCCTGCCCTTCCTTGCCGTCAGCCTGGAGGGCGGCGAAACCGTCACCGCGCTTGCCATCGCGCCGGACGGCGCCTGGCATGCCACCACGCTCGACCTGTCGCTGGGCGAGACGCTGGCGCTGACCGCGCGCGGCACCTGCCAACCGGACTGAGGGACCCCATGGACCTGCTGAACGCCCTCGTGACCTTCCTGAACTTCGTGTTCATCCCCGCCACCGCCTATGGCGCGCAGCTGGCGCTGGGGGCGCTGGGGGTCACGCTGGTCTATGGCATCCTGCGGTTTTCCAACTTCGCCCATGGCGACACGATGGCCCTGGGCACGACCTTCGTCATCCTGCTGACCTGGGGAATGCAGGGGGCGGGCGTCACCTTCGGTCCGCTGCCCACGGCACTTCTGGCGCTGCCCTTCGGCATCGCGCTGACCGCGCTGGTGGTGCTCGGCACCGACCGCGCGGTCTACCGGTTCTACCGGAAGCAGAAGGTTTCGCCCTCGATCCTCGTGATCGTCTCGCTGGGGGTGATGTTCGTCATGAACGGCGTCACCCGCTTCATCATCGGGGTGCGCGACCAGACCTTCACGGACGGCGGCCGCTTCATCATCTCGGCGCAGGAGTTCCGCGCCGTCACCGGGTTGCAGGAGGGTCTGGTGATCCGCACCACCCAGGCGGTGACGGTGGTGACGGCGGCGATCGCGGTCGGTGCGCTGTTCTGGTTCCTGAACCGCACGCGCACCGGCAAGTCGATGCGCGCATTCAGCGACAACGAGGATCTGGCGCTGCTGTCCGGCATCAGTCCCGAACGCGTGGTCGCCGTGACCTGGATCATCACCGCGGCGCTGGCCTGTACCGCCGGCACGCTCTACGGCCTCGACAAGAGCTTCAGTCCCTTCACCTACTTCCAGCTTCTGCTGCCGATCTTTGCCTCGGCCATCGTCGGCGGCCTGGGCAGCCCCATCGGCGCCATCGCGGGGGGCTTCGTGATCGCCTTTTCCGAGGTGATGGTGACCTATGCCTGGAAGAAGGTCGTGACCTACGTGCTGCCCGAAAGCCTGGCGCCCGCGGGCCTCGTGCAGCTGATGGGCACCGACTACAAGTTCGCGGTCAGCTTCGTCATCCTGATCATCGTGCTGCTGTTCCTGCCCACGGGCCTCTTCAAGGGGAAATCGGTCTGATGTCGCGCAACGCGCTTCTCTTCGCCGCGGTGGCCGTGCTGTTCGCGGTGACCGGCATGATGCAGAGCTGGAACCTGGCGCTGACAGTGATGAACATGGCACTGGTCTCGGCGATCCTGGCACTGGGGGTCAACATCCAGTGGGGCTATGCGGGCCTGTTCAACGTGGGCGTCATGGGCTTCGTGGCGCTCGGCGGGCTGGCGGTGGTCCTGGTCTCGGCCGCGCCGGTGCCCGAGGCCTGGGCGGCCGGCGGCCCGGGCATCCTGCTCGCGCTGCTGCTCGGGGCCGCGACCATCGCGGGCACGGTGCTGATGCGGCGGATGATGGCACCGGGTCGGGCGCGGGCGCTGGCCACGGCGGCGCTGCTGGTGGCGGGCTTCGTCGTCTACAAGCGGGTATTCGACCCCGCGTCCGCGGCGGTCGAGGCGGTCAACCCTGCCTCGACCGGGTTTCTGGGCGGGCTCGGCCTGCCGGTGCTGCTGGCCTGGCCGGCGGGGGGGCTCCTGGCCGCCGCCGCCGCCTGGGCCATCGGGAAGACCGCGCTGGGGCTGCGCTCGGACTACCTCGCCATCGCCACGCTGGGGATCGCCGAAATCATCGTGGCCGTCCTTAAGAACGAGGACTGGCTGGCGCGCGGCGTCAAGAACGTGATCGGCCTGCCCCGTCCGGTGCCCTTCGAGGTCGACCTGCAACGCTCGGCGGGCTTCGTGGACTGGGCGCGGGGCTGGGGGCTGGATCCGGTCACCGCCGCCTCGATCACCGTCAAGCTGATGTATGCGGGGCTGTTCGCGGCGGTGCTTCTGGCCATCGTCTGGCTGTCGGAAATGGCGCTGAAATCGCCCTGGGGCCGCATGATGCGCGCCATCCGCGACAACGAGGTCGCATCCGAGGCGATGGGCAAGGACGTGACCGCGCGCCACCTGCAGGTCTTTATCCTCGGCTCGGCCGTCCTCGGCATCGCCGGGGCGATGATGACCACGCTCGACGGCCAGCTGACGCCCGGCAGCTACCAGCCCCTGCGCTTCACCTTCCTCGTCTGGGTCATGGTGATCGTGGGCGGGTCGGGCAACAACTGGGGCGCGGTTCTGGGCGGCTTCCTGATCTGGTGGCTCTGGGTCATGGTCGAGCCGATCGGGCTGTGGCTGATGGCCACGCTGACCGCGGGCCTGGCGGAGGGATCCTGGCTGAAGGGACACCTGACCGATGCCGCGGCCCACATGCGGCTTCTGACCATGGGCCTCGTGCTGCTGCTGGTGCTGCGCTTCTATCCGCGCGGGCTGATCCCGGAGAAGTGAGGGGCAGGCGGGGGGAGAGCCGGCGGGGGCGCTGCCCCCGCACCCCCGGGATATTTGGGCCAAGATGAAAGGGGCGAAGCGGGATTGCGACACCGCATGTCGCGCAGCGGCAAGTGGGGCGCGACTGTTGGGGGAAGCCTGCCGGCAGGCAGAAGCGGGGCGCGCGCGACCATGAAGA
>DAOLBY010000185.1:0-6056 GCA_035324325.1 Paracoccaceae bacterium
CGAACCGGTGTCGGCTCTGGCCATCGTCGCAGGGGGGGTACTGGCCACACTTCTGGCGGGGCTGTTCTTCGCCGCCCGGCCGCTGGCCGCGCGCCCTGCGCAGGTCCTGCGCAGCGCCGAATAGACCGCCCGTCCCGCCGGCGGAAACCGCAGGCTTCGGGTCGCGCGGCGGCGGCGACGCCGGGCAGGATGGTGGCGAAAGGAAGCCGCATCCATGCCCATCCGCTTTGTCCCGATCGCGACCCGGACCGTCCGCGCCTGGCGTGCCGGCGCCCCCGACGCCAACTTGCAACCACCCGAACGCCTCATCGCCGAAGGGGCGGGGAACCCCTGCCGGCATTGCCTGTCGATGATCCCCGACGGCGCCCCGATGCTGGTGCTGGCGCACCGCCCCTTTCCCGCACCGCAACCCTATGCCGAAGTGGGGCCGATCTTCCTGTGCGCCGGGGACTGCGGGCCGGGCGGCGGGCCGGACCTGCCGGCGATGCTCGCCTCGCCGGACTACATCGTGCGGGGCTACGGGGCAGATGACCGGATCGTCTATGGCACCGGCGGCGTGGTGGCGACGGCCGGAATCGCTGCGCGGGCGGGGGCCCTGCTGGACGACGCGCGCGTGGCCTGTGTCCACGTGCGCTCTGCCCGGAACAACTGCTTCCAATGCAGGGTCGAGCGGGGGTGAGGCCGGCTCAGCCGCTGCGGCGGAAGGGCGAGGGGCGGAGCCCCTGAGCCGCGCTGCCGGCGACATCGGCGATGCGGGCGGTGCGCGTGGGGGCGGTGCGGGCGGTCTTGATCCATTCCAGCGCGCCGCGGCGGATGCTGCGTGGCTGGGTCGCCCAGAAGTCGGCGGCGCCGGCGGCGGCGATCAGGGCCGGCAGGTCGGGCGGGTCGATCAGCGCCTCGACATCGTTCAGGAAATCCCACTGGCCGCCGGTCTTCGCGGCCTCGACCTTTGCGAGCCCCGCCGGCGTCATCGCGCCCGACGCGATGGCGCGCTCGACATGGGCCTTGTTGAGCGCCGACCAGGCGGATTTCGGGTTGCGCGGGGCGATCAGGATCATCGAGCGGTCGGCATCGAGCGCCCGGGTCAGGCTGTCGATCCAGCCCCAGCACAGCAATTCCTCGACCTGCGGCTCATATGGCAGATAGTCGGGGTGGTGGCGCTTGTAGCTGGCCAGCCAGACCGGGCCGGGGCCGGTGTGGTGCGCCGCCAGCCAGTCGCGCAGGTCGGCACGGCTGCGCACGGTGAGGATGGGCGCGTCCTCGGCGGCACGGGCCATCAGGCCGATCCCTGCGCCGCGTCCCAGGCCTTGAGCCAGCGCTTCGGCGCCGCCTCGCGCCAGGCGCGGGTCAGGCGCGCGCGCATCCATTCCGGGTCGATCCGGCCGGCGGCGACCAGGACATAGGGGTGCGCGGCGTAATGGGGGTGCAGCACGAAGGTCACGGGGTCGGCCGCCATCAGCGCCTCGCGCTCGTCACGGCTGCATTTCACAACTGCGGCGTCCACATAGGGCGACCACCAGGCCCACATCTTGCCATGCGCCTTGAGGCAGGGGTTGCCCCAGGGCGCGGCCTCGGTGACCTCGGGCAGGTCGAGCGACAGGGCGAGCGCCTTCAGGGCAGGCCAGTCGCCGATCATCAATGCGCCGCCGCCCAGTTGGGCCCGCGCCCGGCATCGACGACCAGCGGCACGTCGAGCCGCACCGCCGGGGCCGCCGCCCCCTCCATCACCGCGCGGGCGGCCTCGGTCAGCCGGTCGGCATCGGCCTCGGCCACCTCGAACAAGAGTTCGTCATGGACCTGGAGCAGCATCTTCGCATCCAGTCCCGCGATGGCCGCCGGCATGCGGATCATGGCGCGGCGGATCACGTCGGCCGCGGTGCCCTGGATCGGCGCGTTGATCGCGGCGCGGCGGGCGAAGCCCGCGCCGGGGCCGCGGGCGTTGATCTCGGGCGTGTGGATGCGCCGGCCGAACAGGGTTCGCACATGGCCATTGGCCTTCGCGAAGGCCACCGTGTCGTCCATGTAGGCCCGGATGCCGGGGAAGCGCTCGAAATAGCGGTCGATGAAGGCCTGCGCCTCGGCCCGGGGGATACGCAGGTTCCGTGCAAGTCCGAAGCCGGAAATGCCGTAGATCACGCCGAAATTGATCGCTTTTGCGCGCCGCCGCACCTCGGGTGTCATCGCGTCGAGCGGCACGCCGAACATCTCGGAGGCCGTCATCGCGTGGATGTCGATGCCGTCGGTGAAGGCCTGCCGCAGCGCCGGGATGTCGGCCATCTGCGCGAGGATGCGCAATTCGATCTGGCTGTAGTCGAGCGACACCAGCACCCGGCCCGGGGGCGCCACGAAGGCCTCGCGGATGCGGCGGCCTTCCTCGGTGCGCACGGGGATGTTCTGCAGGTTGGGATCGGTCGAGGCCAGCCGCCCGGTATTGGCCCCGGCGATCGAATAGGAGGTATGGACGCGCCCCGTGTCCGGGTTGACGTGGTCCTGCAGCGCGTCGGTGTAGGTGGATTTCAGCTTGGCGATCTGGCGCCAGTCGAGCACCCGCGCGGCGAGTTCGGCCGCCCGCGGATGTTCGTCGGCCAGCGTCGTCACATCCTCCAGCACATCCGCGCCGGTGGCATAGGCGCCGGTCTTGCCCTTCTCGCCCCCCGGAACGCCGAGCTCGTCGAAGAGGATCTCGCCCAGCTGCTTGGGGGAGCCCACGTTGAAGGGCCGGCCGGCCAGCGCGTGAAGCTCGGCCTCCAGCCCCGCCATCTTCTGCGCGAAGGCCCCCGACATGCGCGACAGGGTGGCGCGATCGACCAGAATGCCTGCCATCTCCATCTCGGCCAGCACCGGCACCAGCGGGCGCTCGAGCGTTTCATAGACCGTCGTGACCTGCGCGCGGTGGAGTTGCGGCGCGAAGGCCTGCCACAGGCGCAGCGTCACGTCCGCATCCTCGGCCGCATAGCGCACGGCATCGGCCACCGGCACGCGGTCGAAGGTGACCTGCGTCTTGCCCGATCCGAGAAGCGACTTGATGGGGATCGGGACGTGGCCCAGGTAGGTTTCCGACAGCGTGTCCATGCCATGACCGTGCAACCCGCCGTGCATGGCGTAGGACATCAGCATCGTGTCGGCGACGGGTGCCATGCGGATGCCGTGGCGGGCCATGATCTTCCAGTCGTACTTGATGTTCTGGCCGATCTTCAGGATCGCGTCATCCTCCAGAACCGGCTTCAGCGCCGCCAGCACATCGGCCAGGGGCAACTGCCCCTCGGCCAGCGTGTCGCCCGAGAACAGGTCGCCCCCGCCCTGCCGGTGGCCCAAGGGGATGTAGCAGGCCCGCCCCGGTTCGATTGACAGCGAGATGCCCACGAGATCGGCGCGCATCTCGTCGAGGCTCGTCGTTTCGGTGTCGAAGGCCACATGCCCAGCCTCGCGGATGGCGGCGACCCAGGCGGCCAGCGCCTCGGGCGTGGTCACGGCCCGATAGGCATCGTGGTCGAAGGGCAGGGCGGCGGGAGCCTCGGGTGCGGGCGCCTCGGGGGCGGGCGCCTCGGCCACCGGCGGGGGCGTGGTGCCCAGACGTTCGGCCACCCGGCGGGTCAGGGTGCGGAACTCCATCCGTGCGAGGAAGTCCATCACCTGCGCCGGGTCGGGCGGGTGGATCGCAAGCTCGTCGAGGCCCACAGCGAGCGGCATGTCGCGGTCGAGCGTCACCAGCCGGCGCGAGATGCGGATCAGTTCGGCATTGTCCAGCAGGGCAGCGCGGCGGGCGGGCTGCCTGATCTCGGTCGCGCGGGCCAGAAGCGTCTCGAGGTCGCCGTATTCGTTGATCAGAAGGGCCGCGGTCTTGAGCCCGATGCCCGGCGCGCCGGGGATGTTGTCCACGCTGTCGCCGGCCAGCGCCTGCACGTCGACCACGCGCTCGGGCGGCACGCCGAACTTCTCGATCACCTCGGGCGGGCCGATCATGCGGCCGTCCTTCATCGGGTCGCGCATCGCCACGCCCTCGCCCACCAGCTGCATCAGGTCCTTGTCGGAGGAGATGATGGTGACACGGCCTCCGGCGGCGGTGGCGCGTGCGGCGAGCGTCGCGATGATGTCGTCGGCCTCGTAGCCGTCCTGTTCCAGGCAGGCGACGTTGAAGGCGCGCGTCGCCTCACGCGTCAGGGGGAACTGCGGGCGCAGATCCTCGGGCGGCTCGGGGCGGTTGGCCTTGTACTTGTCGTAGATCGCGTTGCGGAAAGTGGTGGCGGAATGGTCGAAGACCACGGCGATATGGGTGGGGGCGCCGTTGCCGTTGGCGCGCGTCAGCTCGTTCCACAGGATGTTGCAGAACCCCGCCACCGCCCCCACCGGCAGCCCGTCGGATTTCCGCGTCAGGGGGGGCAGCGCGTGATAGGCGCGGAAGATATAGGCCGACCCGTCGATCAGGTGCAGGTGGGATCCGGTGCCGAAGGTCATTCTGTTTTCCTTCTGCGTTTCGGAGTGTGACGTTCCAGCACCGGGATCGCGCGCTTAAGGAACTGATCGAACAGCGGGACCGTGAAGGCGGTTTCTCCATGCCGTTGGGAATAGATCATGCCGGAGTCGATGAGGCTCCGCCGGACAGGTGCGATCTGGTTGCTGCCTACACCCAACTGCGCGGCAATGTCGCCGGTCCGGTGTGGTCCGGGCCCCAGTTCGGCCATGGCGCGCAGGTATCTCTGCTCTGTTTGGGTGCAGCGGTCAAAGCGCACTCGGAAGAAGCTCTGGTCGAGATTGGTTAGGATTGCCGGAAGGGAAGCCGTCACGGATTGCTCGGTGACCGGCGAGGCGTCTGCCGTGTCCCAGGCAAACTTGGCCCAAGTCTGCAAGAAGTACGCGTAGCGTTCGGTGTCACCCACGATACGGTCGAGAGCTGCTTCCGTGAATTCTGCTCCCATACGCCGCGCCGGCAGTTGCAGGGCATTCCGCGCCGCATCGGGGTCAAGCGGACCGACCTCGCGGAACTCGATGAGCCTCTCTGCGTAGGATTTGGCTTCCCCGACGAGGGCGGCAAGCTGAGGAAGTCCCGCTCCGACAACGATAAGTCGGTACCCCGATTGGGCGGCATCGTGCAAGGCACGTGCGAGCGCAGACAGTTCCGGCTTCGACAGGTATTGCACCTCGTCGATGAAGAGTCCCAGGGCGCGCCCCTTGGCGGCTGCGGCCTCGGCGACCATCCTCAGCAGATCAGGCAGATCGGCCTCGAGAATGCCACTGCCACCCTCTGCCAACGCCTCCGTCGCGCCAAGCGAGAAACCTTCGTATTCGACCTTGAACACGGCAGCGAAATTCCGAAGCGCCGTGGCCGCGCGCCTTATCCCCTCGGTTGCTGCTGCGTAAAGGCTCAGACGCTGGAGTATGACGTTCAGCCCTGGGACCAGCATGCGCGCAAGGTGGCCGCCGGAGTTGTCCGGCACCTCCAGCCGAAGCGTCTCGAAGCCCTTCGCCTTGGCCGTTTCGTGAAGTGCGTTCAGCAGGACCGTCTTGCCGACCCCCCGCAAGCCGAGGAGCATGAACGAGTTGGAGTGCAAACCGTTGAGGATACGATCAAAGGCGATCGAGGCCTGCTCGATGAGCTGCTCGCGACCGGCGAACTCCGGCGGTCTTACCCCGGCACCGGGCACGAACGGATTCCGGCGCGGGTCCATACGTTACAAGCCTTATCCAACTTTATCTCGATCAGATAATATTGGATAAACTCTGTAAGGCAATGGCCCCCTAGTGATCGCCCGCGGCGTGGTCGCGGTCGATCACGAAGCGGCGGTCGCAGTAGCCGCATTCGACCCAGCCGCGGTCGTCGGGGATGGTCAGCCAGACGCGGGGGTGGCCGAGCGCACCCTCGCCGCCGTCGCAGGCGACCTTCCGGGTGGTGACGACCTTGGTCTCGGGGGCATCAACGGGCATGGCTGCGGGCTCCGGTCCTTTGCCCCTGTCTAGCCGGGGCCGGCGGGGCGGGGCAAGAGGCCAGGGCCGCGCGCAGCCGGGCGGTCCAGCGCGGTGGGCCAGGCTCGGCCGGGTGGTATTCGCCGGCGATCCAG
>DAOLBY010000186.1:0-6055 GCA_035324325.1 Paracoccaceae bacterium
GCCGGCGCCGCTCCGGAAGTTGCTGCCAGCAAGACCAATGAGCTTTTCCTTCCCGAGGGACACCGACCCTGACCAGGCAAGGTTCGCGGGATCAGGCTCGCCGCACTTCGACGTTTTGTACTCCATCCAGGCGGTTAAGGTCGGCCACCAGGCCGGTGACACTCGCGCCTGGCCGAAGCTGGATGACCCAGGTCGTCTCAATGGCGGCGCCTTGGCGGGCGGTACTGGTCGCCGTCACCCGCGATATTGCGACGAGTTGCGTGAACGTCGGCTGCACGAGCGCGGCGGGGTCCTGGCCGACGCCGGCGCGGACGGTGACGATCCAGCGCTCGAAGGAAGCGGCCGAGGCGATCCGCGGCGCCAACGACCTGACCAACGAACTGCTGACCGCGAACGCCGAGAACCTGCAACAGGCCAACCGCGTGGTGCGGCAGGAGATGGAACGCGGCGTCTTCGACATCGAGGCGGTGAAGAAGGCCAATGCCACGCTGATCGCCACGATCCAGGAATCGCTCCAGATCGCCGACGAGGGCAAGGCCAAGCGCGCTGCGGCGGAAAAGGACCTCCAGTCGATGGAGGCCGAACTGCGCGACACGCTCGCCGCGGCGCGAGCCAAGGCGACCGGCCTCGGGTCCGCGGTCGGCGAGGCCGCATCCTGAACCGCCGCGCGCCCCACCTGCGGGCGCTGGCCGCGGTCGCTGCGGCGGCGGCGCTGGCGGCCTGCGACCTGCCGCCCGCCCCGACCCCGATGCGCCCGACGCCGCCGCCGGGGGCAGCCTCGGCCTATGTGCCTTCGGCCGAAAGCGCGGCGCTCCGGGCCTACTACGCGCAGGTGCAGGCGAACCTGTTGTCGCGCGGCCTGCTGCGCACCGACACCGCCGCGCGGGACGCACCCTTCAACGCCCGGATGCTGGCCGAGAACTTCATCCGCATCGCGCTGTACGACGAGTTCATCCAGTCGCCATCGGGTTTCGTCCAGCGTGAGACGCCGAGCGTGCTGCGCCGCTGGGTGGCGCCGGTGCGCGTGGCGCTGCGCTTCGGTCCCAGCATGGACGAGACGGCCCGCACCGCCGAACGCGGCCGCGTCGCGGCCTATCTGGCACGGCTGTCCTCGGCTACCGGCCACCCGATCCGGCTGGTCGAGGGAGCGGGCAACTTCACCATCTTCTATGTCGACGAAGACGAGCGTCGTGCGCTCGGCTCCGATCTCGCCGCGGTGATGCCGGGGCTTTCGGGGCCCGAGATCGCGGCCTTCACCGCCATGCCGCCCTCCACCTACTGTCAGGTGTCGGTGATGTCGGTCGGACAGTCGGCCGTCTACCAGCGCGCGGTGGCCGTGATCCGGGCCGAACACCCGCCCCTGATGCGGCAGGGCTGCCTGCACGAGGAGGTGGCCCAGGGCCTCGGCCTGCCCAACGACAGCCCCCGCGCGCGCCCCTCGGTCTTCAACGACGACCAGGAATTCGCGCTGCTGACCCAGCATGATGCATTGCTGCTGCGCATCCTCTACCACCCCTCTCTTCGTCCCGGCATGACCGAGGCCGAGGCGCGGCCCATCGTCGAATCCCTTGCGCAGAGCCTTGTCGGCGGGGAAAGCTAGAACGTCAGCGACCGAGGGAGATGCCGATGGTCTTCGATTTCATCCGGGGCGAGTTCGTCGATGTCATCGCCTGGCTCGACGACACGCGCGACACGATGGTCTGGCGGTTCGAGCGGCGCGGGCAGGCGATCAAGTACGGCGCCAAGCTGACCGTGCGCGAGGGGCAGGCAGCCGTCTTTGTCCACGAGGGGCAGTTGGCGGATGTGTTCGGGCCGGGGCTCTACATGCTCGAGACGAACAACATGCCGGTGATGACCACGCTCCAGCACTGGGACCACGGGTTCCAGTCGCCCTTCAAATCCGAGGTCTACTTCGTCAACACCACCCGCTTCAACGACCAGAAGTGGGGCACCAAGAACCCGGTGATGTGCCGCGACCCCGAGTTCGGGCCGGTGCGCCTGCGCGCCTTCGGAACCTATTCGATGCGTGTGTCTGATCCCGGCAGGTTCCTGACCGAGATCGTGGGCACCGACGGCGAGTTCACGACCGACGAGGTTGCGTTCCAGGTCCGCAATGTCATCGTGCAGGAGGTCAGCCGTGTACTGGCGGGCTCGGGCATCCCGGTGCTCGACATGGCGGCGAACACCGCCGACCTCGGCTCGATCGTGACCAAGGCCATCGCGCCGCGGATCGCCGACTACGGCCTCACGATCCCCGAGTTCTACATCGAGAACATCAGCCTGCCCGAGGAGGTCGAGAAGGTGCTCGACAAGCGCACCTCGGTCGGCATCGCGGGGGACCTGTCGAAATACATGCAGTTCTCGGCGGCCGAGGCGATGGGCAATCCGGCCGGCGCCGCCGGCGCGGCCATGGCGACCGGTCTCGGCGCCGGGGTCGGCATCCAGCTCGGCGCCGCCATGGGCCAGCCCGGACCCTGGGGTACGGCCCCCGCCGCGCCGGCATCTCCCGCCGCCATGGCGCCGCCGCCCCCTCCGCCGCCGCCGCCCGCCCGCGCCTGGCACATCGCCGCCAACGGCGCCACGACAGGCCCCTATTCCGAATCCGACCTGGCCGCGATGGCCGCCGCCGGCGCGCTGACCCGCACCTCGGTTGTCTGGACCGCGGGGATGGAGGGGTGGAAACCTGCGGGCGAGACCGACCTTTCCCGCCTCTTCGCGCAGGTGCCGCCGCCCCCGCCCCCCGGGGTCTGAGCCATGGACGACACGACGCACCGCTGGCCCTGCGCGGCCTGCGGATCCGACCTGCGTTACACCCCCGGGCAGACCCGGCTGACCTGCGACCACTGCGGCGCGGTGCAGGACATTCCGGCCGCGGCCAGTCGCGACCGCAAGGCCGCGCTTGGCGAACACGACCTGTCCGACGCGCTGCGCAATGCCCTTCCGGGCGCCGCCATGGAAGAACCCCAGACCACCCGCTGCACGAGTTGCGGCGCGCTGGTCGAGTTCCAGGGCGCACAGCACGCTACCGAATGCCCCTTCTGCGCTTCACCCGTGGCCGTGGGTACCGGCACCAACCGGCAGATCAAGCCCCAGGCGCTGGTGCCGTTCCGCCTGACCGAAGGCCAGGCGCGCGAGGCGATGGTGAAATGGCTGGGCAACCTGTGGTTTGCGCCGTCCAGCCTGGTCGAATATGCCCGCAAGGGGCGGGCGCTGGCGGGTCTCTATACCCCCTACTGGACATTCGACGCCGCCAGCCGCAGCCGCTATGCCGGGCAGCGCGGCACCTACTACTACGAGACGCGCACGGTGACGGTGCAGGTGAACGGCAAGCCCGAACGCCGGCAGGAGCAGGTGCGCAAGACGAAATGGCAGCCGGTCTCGGGCTGGGTCAGCCGCGATTTCGACGATGTGCTGGTGCTGGCCTCGACCTCGCTGCCGCAGGGCTATACCGACGCGCTGGCGCCCTGGGACCTGTCGGCGCTGGAGCCCTACCGCCCCGACTACCTCGCCGGTTTCACGGCCGAGGGCTACACGGTCCCTCTGCCCGACGGCCACGCCCGCGTCCGCCAGATCATGGCGCAGGTCATCCAGGGCGATGTGATCCGCGCCATCGGCGGCGACGAGCAGCGCGTGGACCGGATCGAGAGCGAGTTCAGCCTGGAGACCTTCAAGCACATCCTGCTGCCGGTGTGGATGGCCGCCTACAAGTACAACGGCCGCACCTTCCGTTTCGTCGTCAACGGCCAGACCGGCAAGGTGCGCGGCGAGCGGCCCTGGTCGGCGGTCAAGATCGCGGTGGCGGTCGTGGTCGCGGCGGCGCTGGTGGGCGCAGCGGTCTGGTTCGGCCAGCAATAGGCCCAGGGCGCCCTTGCGCCGGCCCTCCGGTCGGGGCATTCCCGGGGCGATGACCGCCCGCGCCTTCCTGAACGTCGAGACCTCGCTGACCGGCCGGCGCTGGACCGGCCCCGATGCGGCCACCGAACGGGAGGCCGAGGCGATTGCCCAAGCCGCCCGGCTGCCCCTGCCGCTGGCGCGCGTGCTGGCCCGGCAGGGCGTCGCGCCGGGGCAGGCCGCGACCTACCTCGCCCCGGCCTTGCGCGACCTCTTGCCCGACCCGCTGTCCCTGCGCGACATGGGGCAGGCGGCCGACCGCTTCCTCGCCGCGGTGCGGGGCGGGCAGCGCATCGCCATCCTGGCCGACTACGACGTGGACGGGGGCGCCTCGGCGGCGCTGCTGATCGTATGGCTGCGCGCGATGGGGCGGGCGGCCACGCTCTATGTCCCCGACCGGATCGACGAGGGCTACGGCCCGAACGGGCCCGCCATGCAGGCGCTCGGGCGCGCGCACGACCTGATCCTCTGCGTCGATTGCGGCACCCTGTCTCACGAACCCATCGCGGCGGCCGGCTGCGACGTCATCGTGCTCGACCACCATCTGGGCGGCGAGAAGCTGCCCCCTGCGCTGGCCGTGGTGAACCCCAACAGGATGGACGAGGACGGGGCGCTGGCGCATCTCTGCGCCGCCTCGGTCGTGTTCCTGATGCTGGTCGAGGCCAACCGGCGGCTGCGCGCGGAGGGGCAGGCAGGGCCGGACCTGATGGCGATGCTTGACCTCGTGGCGCTGGCGACCGTGGCCGATGTGGCCGCGCTCACCGGGGCCAACCGCCCGCTGGTGCGGCAGGGGCTTCGCGGGCTGGCGCGGCGCGGACGGCCCGGGCTGACCGCGCTGGCCGACGGCGCGCGGCTGACGGCGGCGCCGACCGCGCATACGCTGGGCTTCGTTTTCGGACCCCGCGTCAACGCGGGCGGGCGGATCGGACGGGCCGACCTTGGCGCGCGCCTGCTGGCGATCGACGACCCGGCCGAGGCCACATCACTCGCCGAGCGGCTCGAGACGCTGAACGCCGAGCGACGCGCTGTCGAGGCGACGGTGCGCGAGGCTGCCATGGCCCAGGCCGAGGCGCGCGGCACGGCCGGCCCGCTCGTATGGGCTGCGGGCGACGGATGGCACCCCGGCGTCGTCGGCATCGTCGCTGCCCGGCTGAAGGAAGCCTTCGACCGGCCCGCAGTGGTGATCGGCCTCGAAGGCGGTGTCGGCAAGGGATCGGCCCGGTCGGTCGCGGGCATCGACCTTGGCGCTGCCGTGCAGCGGCTGGCGGCCGAGGGCTGGCTGGTCAAGGGCGGCGGCCACCGCATGGCGGCGGGCCTGACCGTCGAGGCCGGGCGGCTCGAGGGCGCGATGGAGCGCCTTGCGGACCTACTGCTGCGGCAGGGCCCCTTGCCGGCCGGTGCGGGCGCCCTGCGGCTCGACGGTCTTCTGCCCCCCGCCGCGCTGACGCCCGACCTGTGGGACACCCTCGAAGCCGCCGGCCCCTGGGGCCAGGGCGCCCCTGCCCCGCGCTTCGCGCTGTCCGACCTGGCGGTCGAAGCGCGCAGGATGGGCGAGGGCCACATGCGCATGACCGCCCGCGACGGCAACGGCGCCCGGATCGAGGCGGTGGCCTTCGGTGCGGCCGAGGGTCCGCTCGGCGCGCTGCTCTCGGCGCCGCCCCATGCCCGCTGGCACCTCGCCGGCCGGCTCGACCGAAACGACTGGGGCGGCCGCACGCGTATCGAGCTGCGCCTCGACGATGCGGCACCGGCCGGCTGAGCGCGACAAGCTGCCCCGCACAGCCCATTTTCCCCCTTGCAGCCCGCCCCCCGCGCCGCTACATCCCCCCAACAACCGAAGCGTGGCCCGTTCGTCTATCGGTTAGGACACCAGGTTTTCAACCTGGGAAGAGGGGTTCGACTCCCCTACGGGCTGCCACTTCCTCCACTAAGATATTGGAACGCATGGGGTTTTCCCTCGTGTTTGCTAACCTCTCAGAGGGGGTTAGCAGGTTTTGGGTTGTTGGCGGTGTCTTGCAGCTTCTCGAACGCGCTGTGCGCGAGCAGAACTTGATCGGCTTTCGCCGTGTAGCGACGCACTTCTGCGTCGGTCTTGTGGCCAGTGATCGCCTTGATTTCGTGATGGGTGCAGCCCGCCTCGGCCAAGCGCCGGGCACAAGCCTTG
>DAOLBY010000187.1:0-5952 GCA_035324325.1 Paracoccaceae bacterium
GCGATGGGCGGGCTGTTCGGCCTGGGCCTCGGGTTCCGGATGATCCCGCTGGCCACCCGCGTCATCGCCCCGGCCTGGGGCGCGGTGACGGGCCGGTAGCGCGCGCTCAGACCCCGTGCGGCGCCCGCCCGCCCGCCGGGAACACGAAGCAGCGGTCGCGCCGGATCATCAGCCACAGCACCGTCCCCGCCCGCGGCAGGAACACCCCGGGGACCGAGGCGACCAGCCGCGATCCGTCATGCTCCATGCGGAACTCGACCAGGCTTTCGCGGCCAAGGTATCTTGCGCGCAGCACGGACCCTGCTGCCGGCGTGCCGTCCTGCGGCGTGGGATTGGGGCCGCGGCCGCCGCGATCGAAGTCGATCTTGAGGTGCTGGGGCCGGATCACGATGTCGACCTCGGCCCCGTCGGCATGGCCCGGTGTCAGGAAGGCGCCGAAGGGCGTGTCCGTCAGCGCCCCGCGCGAGATGCCCCGGATCACGTTGATGTCGCTGAAGAAGGCGGCCGCTGCCTTGTCGGCGGGGGCGTTGTAGACATTGTAGGGGCTGCCCTGCTGCACGATCTTCCCGCCCCGCATGAGCACGATCTCGTCGGCCATGCGCAGCGCCTCGTCGGGTTCGTGCGTGACAAGCACCACGGCCGCCCCCTCGTCCTTCAGGATGTCGAGCGTCACGTCGCGGATGCCGTCGCGCAGCCGGTTGTCGAGGCCGGAAAAGGGCTCGTCCATCAGCATCACGCGCGGCCGCGGCGCCAGCGCCCGCGCCAGCGCCACGCGCTGCTGCTCGCCCCCCGACAATTCGTGCGGATGCTTGGTCGCGTAGCCCTTCAGGTTCACCCGCTCCAGCAGCTCCCCCACCCGGGCGTCTCGCAACGCACGGTCGCCCTTCAGGCCGAAGGCGATATTGGCGGCCACCGTCAGGTGCGGGAACAGCGCGAAATCCTGGAACATCAGGCCGACGCCCCGCGCCTCGGGCGGCAGGTAGGTGCCGGGGCCGCAAACCACGCGCCCGTCGATGCTGACCGTGCCGGCGTCCGGCCGCTCCACCCCCGCGATCATCCGCAGGGTGGTGGACTTGCCGCAGCCCGAGGGGCCGAGAAGGCAGGTCACCTGGCCCGGCGCCACCCGCAGCGACACGCCGTCGACCACGGCCAGCCCGTTGAACCGCCGCACCAGACCCTCGGCCAGAAGCCGCGGACGGGTCGTGTCGCCCAAGGTCGCGCCCGCGCTGTCCACCCTTGCCCCACGGAAACCATCAGGTATCGCGCCCTAGCAGCGCGGGGGGGCAAGGGCAAGCGGGCGGCGGTGCTACAGCGTGGCGTTGGTCGCCCCGCCGTCCACGAGGATGTTCTGGCCCACGATGAACCCGGCATGGACCGAGCAGAGAAAGGCGCACATCGCCCCGAACTCGGCCGCCGTACCGTAGCGCCGCGCGGGGATCGACGCCTCGCGTGCCGCGCGCGCCGCCTCGGGCGTGGTATTGGCCACCCGTGCGGCATTGCCGTCCAGCGCCACGGCGCGGTCGGTGTCATGGATGCCGGGCAGCATGTTGTTGATCGTCACGCCCTGTGGCGCCACCTGCCGCGCGGTGCCGGCAACGAACCCGGTCAGGCCCGTGCGCGCCGCGTTCGACAGTCCAAGCTGCGGGATAGGTGCCTTGACCGACTGCGAGGTGATGTTGACCACCCGGCCCCAGCCGCGGGCCATCATTCCCGGCAGCTCGGAATGGACGGGGTAGAACAGCAGCCCGTTGTGGGCGTCGAGGGCCGGGAGGAAGTCCCCCGGGCCCCAGTCCGCCCACAGGCGGGGGGGCGCCCCGCCGGCATTCGTCACCAGGATGTCCACATCCCCCGCCGCCGCCAGCACCGCGGCGCGTCCCGCGGGGTCGGTGATGTCGGCGGCCACCGCCGTCACCGCCACCCCATACGCCGATCTCATCGCCGCCGCCGTCGCCGCAAGGGCCTCGGCGCCCCGCGCGTTCAGCACGATCTCCACGCCCGCTGCCGCCAGCGCCTCGGCACAGCCGCGCCCCAGCCCCTTCGACCCCGCGCAGACCAGCGCCCGCCGCCCCCTGATGCCCAGATCCATGTGCTTGCCCCCCTGTTCGCCGCGGCCCCACGGATCGACCGCCCGCGCGCCGGGGTCAAGCCCGCCCCGCATCCCGGGCGGTGCATTTTCCGCCTCGCGGTTGACGCAGGACCGCCTCGCGGGCTAGGCAGCATTGCCCCGGGTCGCTCGCGCCCGGACGGAGGATCGATTGAGCGGCGACGGCAGCGCACTTCCCGGACAGGCCTGCGAGGTCTTTGCGGCCGACGATCTCTATGTCGCGCATGGCGTGGCGCAGGGTGACGGTCTGGGGCTGCCCGAAGAGGTCTGCCCCGGAGATGTCTACTGGCTGGAGCCCGATGCGCGGTCGCACCGCCTGGTGCTGGCGCGGGCGGGCGGCGCGATGCAGGTCGGCGCCGGGTCCGGCTTCGGCCGGCCAGGCGCCTCGGTCGGGGTGAAGGCGCGGTACCGACTGATGGGCCCCGAGGGGGAAGGGGTCGAAGTGCTGCTGCTGGCGGTCGAGGGGGCGGAGCTTGCCGCACTTCCGCTGTCGCCCCTCGTGGCGCGAACCGACTACACGCTGGTCACGGTCGAACAAGCCCCCGAGGACGTGCCGCTGGCGGATCTTCTCTGCGCCTCCTTCCTGCGCGGCACCCGCATCACCATGGCCGACGGCAGCCAGCGCGCGATCGAGGGGCTGCACCCCGGCGATGCGATCCTGACGCGTGACCACGGGCGTCAGCCGCTGCGCTGGCTGGGGCAGGCGACGTTGCGCGCGGCAGGTGCCTTCGCGCCTGTGGTCATCGGCAAGGGCGTGCTGGGGAACGCGGGCGACCTGGCGGTCAGCCCGCATCACCGCATCTTCCTCTACCTGCGCGACCGGGCGCCGGGATTGCCCACGTCCGAGATCCTGGTGCAGGCCAAGCATCTTGTCGACGGCGAGACGGTCTGGCGGCGCGAGGGCGGGTTTGCCGATTACTTCAGCCTGGCCTTCGACCGGCACGAGATCATCTATGCCGAGGGGATCCCCGCCGAGAGCCTGCTGGTCAGCGCGGCCACCGTGACCCGCCTGCCGCCCGATCTGGGCGAGGATCTGCGCGCGCGCTTCCCCGCCCTCAGCCAGAGCCAGCATTTCGGCACCGAGGCGGGGGCGGCCATCGCCGGCGAGGTGGCGCGCCGCGCGGCCCGACACCCGCGCAGGGGCTGACGCGGGCAAACGGAATTTTCCGGGAAAATTCCGTACCGGAGCCTGCGTCAGGCTCCGGTGCGATTTCTGCCGTGCAGAAATCGTTTTCCTGCGTCGGCTACTGCAGGAAGCCCACGGGGTCGAGCGCGTCGCGGCCCCGGCGCACTTCGAAATGCAGGAAGGCGGGATCACCCGCGCGCACCCGCGCGATCGTCTGGCCGCGCGCCACGCGGTCGTCCTTCTTCGCCGTGATGCCGTCGATCTGGGTATAGACGGTCAGCAGACCGTCGTCATGGCGCAGGATCAGGACCGCCACGCCCGAGGTGTCGCGGCTGACCACGGCAACGGTGCCGGCGGCGGCGGCGCGCACGGCCGTGCCGGGCGGGGCGGCGATGTCGATGCCCTGGTTGCCGGGCGGCGCGAAGGGCCGGATGATGCGGCCGTCGACCGGCATCGCCATGCGCGCGGCCGTGGCGCCGGTGCGCTGCGTCCCCATGGCGGGCGACGCCGGGGCCGCCGCGGCCGCGGCGGCGGTCGTGGCCGGGCGTTCGGCAGGAAGGGGTTGCGCGGCCGAGGGCGGCAGGGGTGTGGACGACCCGGCCCCCGGGCGCGCGGCATCCGCGACCGGTGCGGGCGGCGGGGCCGACGAGGTGGGGATCAGGAGCGTCTGCCCCTCGCGCAGCGCCATGTCGGGGCCGAGCCCGTTCCATTCCTGAAGCGACCGCACCGGAATGCCGTACTGGCGCGCGATGACGATGGCGGTCTCGCCGCGGGCGACACGGTGGCGGACGGGTTCGCTGCGCAGGCCCCCCGCGGCGGGCGCCGACCCGGCGCCGGGCGCGGCGCGGTCGATGGCCGCGCCGGCGATCGTCGTCACGTCGATGGGCCCCCCGGTGATCGCGCCGCCCGGCGCAATGCCGCCCGTCGGAACGGGGTCGGCCGCCACGCGGCGGGGCAGGGCGAGGATCTCGCCCTCGCGCAGCCCGTCGCCCGGCTGCAGCGCGTTGGCTCGCGCGAGTTCCCCGGCATCGAGGCCGACGCGGGCCGCGACGCTGGCCACCGTATCCCCGCGCCGGGCCGTCGCCACCTGGTAGCCCGGATAGGACAGCACGCCCCGCGCATCCGCGACGGGCCGCGCGTCGGTCGAGCGCAGCGCTGCATCGGCGGTGGATCCTTGCGCACGGCTGCGCAGGTCCCAGTCGAACTCGCCGTTGGGCGTGCAGGCCGCGGCGGCCAGCGCCAGGCCCAGGACGGCGGCGCGTTGCACGGCAGGGGCGCGCGGGCGCGGGGTGCGGGTCATCGGCTCGGCCTCACTCGTCAGGCCCGGGGTTCGCCCCCGGTGCGGGTCTCGTTGGCGCGGCGTCAGTCCGCCGCCATCCCCTCGACCAGCGGCACGAAGCGCACCGGGCGGAGGTCGTCATAGTCGAAGCCCCCCTCGTGGCGCGTGACCTTGATGAGGTGCTGCACGGTGTCGGACTGGCCGACCGGCACGACCATGATACCGCCGATCTTCAACTGTGCCAACAGGGGTCCGGGCGGGTCCTCGGCGGCGGCGGTCACGATGATGCGGTCGAAGGGCCCCTGGTCGGGCAGGCCGAAGCTGCCGTCGGCCGCCCGGGCCACGATGTTCGTGAGCCCCAGTTCGGCAAACAGCGCCTCGGCCTCGCGCACCAGCCTTCGGTGGCGGTCGACCGTGTAGACGCGGCGGCAGAGATGGCTCAGGACCGCCGCCTGGTAGCCCGACCCGGTGCCGACCTCGAGCACGGTGTCGCGCGGCCCCGGGGCCAGCGCCTGCGTCATCAGTCCCACGACCGAGGGCTGGCTGATCGTCTGGCCGCAGGCGATGGGCAGCGGCATGTCCTCGTAGGCGCGTTCGGCGAACAGGCCCCGCACGAACAGCCCGCGGTCCACCCGTTCCATCGCCGTCAGCACCCGGGCATCGGTGACCCCGCGCGACCGCAGCGCAAAGAGGAACCGCATCTGCCGTTCGGCGAGACCGTCGTCCCCGCCGGTGCCCCCAGTCATGCCAGCCGCGCCGTCAGGTCGGCCAGCGCGTCATGCGCCGTCAGGTCGGCGCGCATCGGCGTGATCGCGATATGCCCTTGCAGGTTCACCGCGACATCGGTGCCGGGCAGGGTGGGCGAATGCTGCGGCCCGCCGGTGATCCACAGGAACTTGCGCCCCGAGGGCGAGATATGCGGCTTGACCCCGAAGAAGCTGTCGCGCCGGTAGCCCTGCGCCGCGACCTTCGGGCCGCGCACCTTCGCCGCCGGCACGGGGGGGAAGTTGACGTTGTAGAACAGCCGGTAATCGTCGCCCCCGTTCCAGAGGCCCCTGTCCAGCAGCGCCCGCACCGTTGCCGCGCCATGCACGCGCGCGGCCTCGAACGGGTCGGCGAGCCCGTCGGTCTCGGGCCCCATGAACTGGCTCAGCGCGATCGCCGGAAGGCCCTGCAGCGCGGCCTCCATCGCGCCGCCGACGGTGCCGGAATAGAGCACGTTCTCGCCCGCGTTGTTGCCGCGGTTTACGCCCGACAGCACGAGGTCGGGCCGCGCGCCCTGCAGCACGTCGTAAAGCGCGGCCAGAACGCAGTCGGCCGGGCTGCCCTCGGCCGCATAGCGGCGCTCGGACAGGCGGGCGATCATCATCGGATGGGGGTAGCTGGTGCAATGGCCCACGCCCGACTGCTCGAAGGGCGGCGCGACCGTCCCGACCCCGCCCC
>DAOLBY010000188.1:0-5949 GCA_035324325.1 Paracoccaceae bacterium
GATGCTGCGCGCGCTCGACGCCGCGCTGGTCGCCTGGGCGGGGGACGACGCCGTGGCGCTGGTGGTGATCGACGCGGCGGGCGACCGGGCCTTCTGCGCCGGCGGCGACATCACCGGGCTCTATGCGCGCGGCCGGGCGGGCGACTTCGGATTCGGGCAGGATTTCTGGCGCCGCGAGTACCGCATGAACGCCCGCATCGCCGAATACGCAAAGCCGGTGGTCAGCCTGATGCAGGGCTTCACCATGGGCGGCGGCGTCGGCGTCGGCTGCCACGGCAGCCACCGCATCGTGGGCGCCTCCAGTCGCATCGCCATGCCCGAATGCGGCATCGGCCTCGTGCCAGACGTGGGCGGTTCGTTCCTCCTGGCGCTGGCGCCCGGACGGCTTGGCGAATACCTCGGCACCACCGGGGCGCGGATGGGCCCCGCCGATGCCATCGACGCGGGCTTTGCCGACTGGTTCGTCCCCGAGGATGCCTGGCCCGGCCTGATCTCCGCGCTCTGCGCCACCGGCGATGCCGCCGAGGTCGAAGGTGCCGCCCTGCCGCCGCCGCCCGGCGCGATCTGCGCCCATAAGGCCGAGATCGAGACGCATTTCGCCGGCGAGACGCTGGGCGACATCTGGCGCAGCCTTGCCGGCGCCGCCACCCCCTTCGCGGCCGAGACGCGGGCGGCGTTGGCCCGCGTCTCCCCCCTCTCGGCCGCCTGCACGGTCGAGATGCTGCACCGGCTGGGCGATGCGCCCACCCTGCGCCGCGCACTCGAGATGGAATACCGCTTCACCTTCCGCGCACAGGAACATGCCGATTTCCTGGAGGGAATCCGTGCCGCGGTGATCGACAAGGACCGCAGCCCCCGCTGGCGCCATGCCGCGCCGGACCGGGTGCCGGGGATCGAGATTTCGCGGATGCTGCTGCCGCTGGGACGGCTTGGCCTGAGGCTGGACGAGGAGGAGAACGGATGAAGGTCGCGGTGATCGGTCTTGGCAACATGGGCGGGCCGATGGCCGCGAACCTGGTGGCTGCGGGCCATGCGGTATCGGGCTTCGACGTGACCGGCCGCGGGCCGGCGGGCGTGGCGATGGCAGCGACGGCAGCGGCGGCCGTGGCGGGGGCCGCGGTGGTGATCACCATGCTGCCCGACGGTGCGATCCTGCGGGCCGTCGCCGCGCAGGTGATCCCGGCGATGGCGCCGGGCGCGGTGCTCTGCGACTGTTCCACGGTGGACGTGGAAAGCGCCCGGGCCGTTGCCGCGCAGGCCGCCGCTGCGGGCCTTTCGGCCCTTGATGCGCCGGTCTCGGGCGGCGTGGGCGGGGCGGCGGCGGGCACGCTGACCTTCATGGTGGGTGGGCCGGCGGAGGCCTTCGGCCGCGTGGAGCCCCTGTTCGACGCGATGGGCCGCAAGGCCGTGTATTGCGGGGAAGCCGGCGCCGGGCAGGCCGCCAAGATCTGCAACAACATGATCCTGGGCGTCACCATGATCGCCACCTGCGAGGCCTTTGCGCTGGCCGACAAGCTGGGGCTGGACCGGCAGGCCATGTTCGACGTGGTGTCGACGTCATCTGGTTCGTCCTGGAGCATGAACACCTACTGCCCGGCGCCCGGCATCGGGCCGCAAAGCCCCGCCGACAACGCCTATCGCCCGGGTTTCGCCGCCGAACTGATGCTGAAGGACCTGCGCCTGTCGCAGCAGGCGGCGGGCGCGGCCGACGCCGACACGCCCATGGGGGCGCTTGCGGCCGAACTGTACCGCCGTTTCGTCGAGGACGAGGGCGGCCGCGGCATGGATTTCTCGGCCATGCTGCCGCGGTTCGAGAAACGCGGGCGAACTTGACATGGATCAGTGTCGCGCGCGGCCGAACTGTCACATTCGTATCATCGCATGTGAGGAGTCACACCCATGTTCACCACCAATGTCGGCGGCATCGACCGCATCCTGCGCATCGTCGTGGGCCTCGCCCTGATCGCGTGGTTCTTCCTCGACCAGGGCGGGGGCTTCTGGCACTACGCCAAGCTGATCGGGATCGTGCCGCTGTTCACCGGCATCTTCCAGACCTGCCCGCTCTATTCGGTTCTGGGCGTCAGCACCTGCCCGATGCGGCAGGGCTGAAGGCCGGGCGCGCGCCGTCCGCTCACTCCGCCGCGACGCGGCGGGGCTTGAGCATGTCGCGCAGGTAGCGGCCGGTGTGGCTTTCCTCGACCCGCGCCACGTCCTCGGGCGTGCCGGTGGCCACGATCCGGCCGCCGCCGTCGCCGCCCTCGGGGCCGATGTCGATGATCCAGTCGGCGGTCTTGACGACATCGAGGTTGTGCTCGATCACCACCACCGTATTCCCCTGATCCACAAGGGAATGAAGCACTTCCAGAAGTTTCCTCACGTCCTCGAAATGCAGACCCGTGGTCGGCTCGTCGAGGATGTAGAGCGTGCGGCCCGTCGCCCGGCGGCTGAGTTCCTTTGACAACTTGACGCGCTGCGCCTCGCCCCCCGACAGCGTGGTGGCTTGCTGGCCGACCTTGATGTAGCCAAGCCCCACCTCGCACAGCGCGACCATCTTTTCGCGGATCGCCGGGACCGCCCCGAAGAACTCGCGCGCATCTTCGCAGGTCATGTCAAGAACGTCCGATATACTCTTGTTCTTGAACTTTATCTCCAGAGTTTCACGGTTATAGCGGTGGCCCTTGCAGGTCTCGCAGGTGACATAGACATCCGGCAGGAAATGCATCTCGATCTTGATGACGCCGTCGCCCTGGCAGGCCTCGCACCGCCCGCCCTTGACGTTGAAGCTGAACCGACCCGGCTGGTAGCCCCGTGCCTTGGCCTCCGGCAGACCCGCATACCAGTCGCGGATCGGGCCGAAGGCGCCGGTGTAGGTGGCCGGGTTCGACCGTGGCGTGCGGCCGATCGGGCGCTGGTCGATGTCGATCACCTTGTCGAGGTGCTCGAACCCCTTGATCGTCTCGCAGGGCGCAGGCGTCTCCGACGCGCCGTTCAGCCGCACGGCGGCGGTCTTGTAGAGCGTCTCGATGGTCAGCGTGGACTTGCCGCCGCCCGACACGCCGGTCACGCAGACGAACTTGCCCAGCGGAAACGCGGCGGTGACATCTTGCAGGTTGTTGCCGGTCGCGCCCACCACACCCGCGGCACCGCGATTTCGCGCGTGCCGGCCAGGTATTGCCCGGTCAGGCTGGCCGGGTCGGACGCAATCTGCGCGGGCGTGCCATGCGCCACGACCTGCCCGCCATGCACCCCCGCCCCGGGCCCGAGGTCATAGACGTAATCGGCCTCGCGGATCGCATCCTCGTCATGCTCCACCACCAGCACGGTGTTGCCCTGGTCGCGCAGGTTCTTGAGCGTGGTCAGCAGCCGGTCGTTGTCGCGCTGGTGCAGGCCGATGCTCGGCTCGTCGAGCACATAAAGCACCCCCGTCAGCCCGCTGCCGATCTGGCTGGCCAGCCGGATGCGCTGGCTTTCCCCGCCCGAAAGCGTGCCGGCATTGCGCGACAGGGTCAGGTAGTCTAGGCCGACATTCACAAGAAAACCAAGGCGTTCTCGGATTTCCTTGAGGATCGCGCGGGCGATCTCGTTCTTCTGGGCGCCGAGGCTGCCCGGCACCCCCTCGACCCAGGCCAGCGCCTCGCGGATCGACAGTTGCGTGACCTGCCCGACGTGGCGGCCGTGGATGCGCACCGCCAGCGCCTCAGGCTTCAGCCGGTGGCCGCCGCAGCTGCTGCACGGCCGGTTGGCCTGGTAGCGCTCCATGTCCTCTCGGGACCAGGCGCTGTCGGTCTCCTTGTAGCGGCGCTGGAAGTTGGGGATGACGCCCTCGAACACCCGGCGCACCTTGTACACGCGCCCGCCCTCGTCATAGGAAAAGTCGATCTCCTCCTCGCCAGACCCGTGCAGGAACAGCTGCTTCACCGCCTCGGGCAGGTCGCGCCACTTGGCGCGCTTGTCGAAGCCGTAGTGCCGGGCCAGCGCGTCCACCGTCTGCGTCAGATAGGGGCTCTTCGACCGCGCCCAGGGCGCGATGGCCCCGCCGGGGATCGACAGCGCCTGGTCGGGCACGATCAGCCGCTCGTCGAAGAACAGTTCCACCCCCAGCCCGTCGCAGGCCGGGCAGGCACCGAAGGGCGCGTTGAAGGAAAACAGCCGCGGCTCGATCTCGGCGATGGTGAAGCCCGAGACCGGGCAGGCGAACTTCTCCGAATAGGTGATGCGGCTCGCGGACTCGCCCTCGGCCGGCGCGGTTTCCACCACCGCGATCCCGTCGGCCAGGTTCAGCGCGGTTCGGAAGCTGTCGGCCAGCCGCGTCTCCAGCCCTTCCTTCACCACGATCCGGTCCACCACCACGTCGATGTCATGGCGCAGCTTCTTGTCGAGCACCGGCGGCTCGTCGAGGTCGTGGAAGGTGCCGTCCACCTTGACGCGCTGGAAACCCTGCTTGCGCAGCTCCAGCATCTCCTTGCGGTATTCGCCCTTGCGGTCGCGCACGATAGGCGCCAGCAGATAGGCCCGCGTGCCCTCGGGCATGGCCATGACCGCATCCACCATGTCCTGCACCTGCATCGCGGCGATGGGCAGGCCGGTTGCGGGGCTGTAGGGGGTGCCGACGCGGGCGAAGAGCAGGCGCAGGTAGTCGTAGATCTCGGTCACCGTGCCGACGGTGGAGCGGGGGTTCTTCGAGGTCGTCTTCTGCTCGATCGAGATCGCGGGCGAGAGGCCCGAGATATGGTCCACGTCGGGCTTGCCCATCATGTCGAGGAACTGCCGGGCATAGGCCGACAGGCTTTCGACATAGCGCCGCTGCCCTTCGGCATAGATCGTGTCGAAGGCGAGGCTGGACTTGCCCGAGCCCGACAGGCCCGTGATCACCACCAGCCGGTCGCGCGGGATGTCCACATCCACGCCGCGCAGGTTGTGTTCGCGCGCCCCGCGCACCGAGATGAACTTCTGTTCCGCCATACCACACCCCGCCGGCCAGAGCGCGGTTATAGGATGCGGCGGCCGAGTCTCCAATCGCAAAACGTGAACGAATGGTGAATATCAGCCGGCGCCAGCAAGATTCTTCCGCCGCGCCGCCAGCAGGATGTGCATCGCCAGCCCGCCCGCGCAGAGCGCTGCCGAAAAGGCGGGCACCGCGCCCGTGCCGAAGCCCGCGATCAGCGCCGCCAGCACCGGCGTTCCCGTCACGGTGCCCAGGTTGCCCATCTGCGCGATGGCCCCGGCGGCCCGGGCGCGGTCGCCGGGCGCGGGGTTCAGCTGCGGGATGGCCGCAAAATGCGCGCCCTGCGCCAGGCCGAGCGCTCCGGACAGGACCAGCGCCCCCGCCACCGGGGCAAAGGCGAACAGCACCGCCCCCGCGATGCCGGCCCCATAGGCCGCCATCGCCAGCCCCACCGCCGGCAGGAACCGCAGCAGCCAGACGCCCAGGGTCAGCGACACGGCGATCGAGAGAAGCGGCATGGCCGTGGCGACCGGCGCGCGCAGGGCGGGGTCCAGGAGCGGCGGCACCAGGGTCAGAAGCGCCACATAGGCGGCGGTGTAGAAGACGAAGCCCAGTGCCGGCCCCGACAGATGCGGGTCGGCATAGATCGCCCGGTGCCGCGCCAGGATGCCGCCCCCTGCCCCGCCCTGCGCGGCCGGCGGATCGGGCGGCAGCAGCCGCGCCACCAGCGCCGCGCAGCCCGCCATCCAGACCCCGTGCCCGAGGAACAGCGCCGCCAGCCCCCCCGATGCCAGCACCGGCGGCCCGATCACCGCCAGGACCGCATAGGCCAGCCCGAAGAACGATGACCACAGGGTCATCGCCGCCCCCTGCCAGCGTCCTGCGGCGGCGGCCGAAATCGCCACCGGCCCCGAGACGACGATGGCCAGATGCGACACCCCCTCGACCACCCGCAGCGCCAGGAATGCCCCCGGCGCCAGCGCCGCCGTCTGCACCGCGCTGAC
>DAOLBY010000189.1:0-5947 GCA_035324325.1 Paracoccaceae bacterium
CCGACCAGTTCGCGGTGCGGTCTGCGGCGACGGTCGCCAGCGCGCCCGCGAAGGTGCCGTCGGGATTGGGAGCGCGGGGAGAGATGTGGCCCTTGTCGAGATGGGTGTGCATGTCGATGAAGGCGGGCAGCACCATCGCCCCCTTCAGGTCGAGTTCCGGCGCCGGGGCGTCGGTGATCCGGTCGCCCTCGATCGTGAGGGCATGGCGCAGCAGGTCGCCCGGGCGGCCCAGAAGGCAGGCGGGGACGGTGGCGTTGACCAGCCGGACCGCCCCCGGGGGGAGATGAAGAAAGCCGCTCATGTCTCTCGTTTCACGGCACTTTCGTGCCATTTCCGCAGCATCAGGTGGGACAGGAGCGACAGCCCTGCAAAGATCACCACTCCGGTCGTCGCGATCAGGAGAAGCGCTGCGAACATGCGCGGGATGTTCAGGCGATACCCCGCCTCGAGGATGCGGAACGCAAGGCCCGACCCGATGCCGCCCGTGCCCGCCACATATTCCGCCACCACCGCCCCGATCAGCGCCAGCCCCCCCGCGATGCGCAGGCCGCCCAGGAAATAGGGCAGCGCCGAGGGCAAGAGCAGATAGCGCAGCCGCTGCCAGCGCGTCGCGCGGTAGATCGTCATCAGGTCGCGCAGGTTGTGGTCGGCCGAGCGCAGCCCGAGCGTGGTGTTCGCGAGGATCGGGAAGAAGGCCACGATCCAGGCGCAGATCAGCAGGCCCGCGAGCCGGCTTTCGACATAGATGAAGATCAGGGGGGCCACCGAGACGACCGGCGTGACCTGCAGGATCACCGCATAGGGGTAGAAGGACATCTCGGCCAGGCGCGACTGGTTGAACAGGACCGCAAGGCCCACGCCCCCGACCACGGCCACCGCCAGCGCCATCAGCGTGATCTGCAGCGTGACCAGCAGCGCGTCGAACAGCATCGCCCAGTCCCTGACCAGCGTCTGCGCCACCAGCCCGGGCCCCGGCAGGATGTAGTGGGGGATGGCGTTCCAGACCACGACGCGGTCCCACAGCCACAGCCCGACCGCCAGCACGAGGACCGGCAACACCCATTTCGCCACGCTCTCGACGCGCCGGGCGCGCAGGCGGCGCGCCTCGTCGGGGTCGATGGGCACCGCCTCGGGGCGCACCGTCATGCCGCCCCCTCCATCGCGCCGTGCAGCAGGCCCGAGACCTCGCGCGCGATCTCGGCGTAGCGGGGCGAGGTGCGCCAGCCCAGATCGCGGGGATAGGGCGCATCCACCGCCACCTCGGCCACCACCCGGCCCGGGCGCGGCGCCATGATCACGATGCGGTCGGACAGGAACACGCTTTCAAAGACCGAATGGGTCACGAAGACCACGGTGCAGCCGATCCGGGCCTTCAGCGCCAGCAGGTCGTCGTTGAGCCGCTGGCGCGTGATCTCGTCCAGCGCGGCGAAGGGTTCGTCCATCAGGATCAGGCGCGGGTGCGTGACCAGCGCCCGGGCGATGGACACCCGCATCTTCATGCCGCCCGACAGTTCGCGCGGGTAGCTGCCGGCAAAGCCTGACAGCCCCACCTGCGCCAGCACCTCGTCGATCTCGGCCCGCACGGATGCAAGCGACTGTCCCCGCAGCCGGAAGGGCAGCCAGACGTTCTGCGCGACGGTCGCCCAGGGCATCAGGGTGGGTTCCTGGAACACCACGCCGAGATCGCCCGCCTGCATGCCGCCTTCCCACAGGATGCGCCCCGCCGTCGGCGGCATCAGCCCCGCGATCAGCCTGAGCGCGGTGGACTTGCCGCAGCCCGAAGGCCCGAGCAGCGACACGAAATCGCCCGTGCCCACGGCCAGGTCCATGCGCGACAGGGCCTGGACGCCGCCGGCGAAGGTCTTGTCGACCGCCTGCATCGTCAGGACGGGCCGGCGCGCGCCGGGAATGGGTGAGGGATCGGCCATGCGGGAAAGGCGGCCCCGGCGGCCCGGGGCCGGCCTGCCTTACTTCTTCAGGTCCATCCCGACGCCCTGGCCGATGAAGGAGAAGTCGATGGCCCTGGTCCAGTCGATGTCGCCCGACACGACGCCCGCCACCACCATCTTGTCGAAGAAGTCCTTCACCTGCGCCTCGGTCATCACGCCGATGCCCTTTTCCAGCGCATCGCCCGAATCGACGATGCCTTCGGATTTCATCTTGTCGATGGCATAGGCGATCGCCTCGTCGGTCATGTCGGGGTTGTCCGACTTGATCATCGCATTGGCGGCCGCGTTGTCGCCGTAGATGTAGCTGTACCAGCCCTTGATCGAGCCCTCGACGAAGCACTTCACAACCTCGGGCTTGTCGGCGATGGTCGGCGCCATCGTCTCGATCAGCGTCGAGTAGGTGGAATAGCCGGCATCGGCGATCAGCCAGACATCGGGCTCGAACCCGCCTTCCTTGGCCACGAAGAAGGGTTCGGACGACAGGTAGCCCTGCATCGCGCTGTCGGGGTCGGCGATGAAGGGGGCAGCCTGGAAGGTGTAGGGCACGCGCTGTTCGGCGGTGAAGCCGTAGCTGTTGATCATCCACTGGTAGAAGCTGGCAAAGCCCTGGTCGCCGATGAAGATGCGCGGCAGGGTCTTGATCTCCTCGAAGCTTTTCACCTTGCCGGGGTGGGTCAGGATGACCTGCGGTTCCTTCTGGAAGGCGGCGGCGACGGCCACGATCGGAATGCCCTCCTGCGCCGCCGAGAAGGCCTCCAGCAGGTTGCCGCCCATGTGGAAGTCGATGCGCCCGGCGATCATCAGCGCGCGGTTGTTCACCTGCGGGCCACCCGGCTGGATCGTCACGTCGAGGCCGCAGGCCGCATAGGTGCCGTCGGCCAGCGCCTGGTAGAAGCCGCCGTGTTCGGCCTGGGCCAGCCAGTTGGTCCCGAAGGTGACGGGCGTGTTCTGCGCCAGCGCCGGTGCGGCCAGCAGCGAGGCCGAGAGCGTCAGGGCGGCAGCGGTCAGGGTGATGCGGGCGAGCATGGGAACCTCCTGCGGGGATGCGATTCTTCTTGCCCCAAGCCTAGGACCGCAAAGGATGAGGGCGAGGGGGCCGCTGGCCCTGCAGCCGCGATTCCGGCATTCGGCCCGCCGATTGCCGCGGCATCCGCCATCATGCGCCCAATATTTGGGCAGAACCGCCGGAGACTGCATGAAAGCCCTGACACCCGCCGCCATCGCCCCGCCCTTCGCCGCCTATTCGCACGGCGTCGCTGTGCCCTCCGGCGCGCGGCTGGCGGTGACCTCGGGGCAGCTGGCGCTGGCCGCCGACGGCACGGTTCCCGAGGGCGCCGAGGCGCAGGCGAGGCTGTGCTTTGCCAACTGCGCCGCGATCCTGGCCGAGGCGGGGATGGGGCCGGCCGACGTGATCCGCGTCAGCGCCTATGTGACCGACCGGGCCCAGATGCCGGGCTACATGGCGGCGCGGGATGCCTGGCTGGCGGGGGTCGCGGTGAAGCCCGCCTCGACCCTGGTGATCGTGTCGGGCTTCACGCGGCCCGAATTCCTGGTCGAGGTCGAGGTGACGGCGGCGCGGATCGACTAGCGCTTTCCGCGCAGCCCGGTCTGCCAGATGTCGAAGGCCGCGATCAGGAAGGTCAGGCCGACGACCACCGACAGGTCGCCCGCCAGCACCGCCAGGGCCAGCAGCGCGATAACCCGGTTCATGCCGTTTCCTTTCCCTGAAGGTCCGTGATCCGCGCCGACAGCCAGGCCGCCGTGCGCAGGAGCCGCGCGTCGTCGCCGCGCCGGCCGATGAGTTGCAGGCCCATGGGCAGGCCGCCTTCCGACGTGAACACGGGCAGCGTGACGGCCGGCACCCCGGCCAGCGTCCAGACGCCGTTGAAGACGGCATTGCCGGTGCTGCCCAGTCCCTCCGGCGCGGGGCCGGGGGCCGCAGGGCAGATCAACGCGTCGCAGCGTGAAAGCACCTGTTGCAGCCCCGCGTTCACGATGCCGCGCCAGTCGCGCGCCCAGAGGTAGTCGCGCGCTGTCACCGCCTTGCCCTCGTCGATGGCCGCGGACAGCACGGGCGACATCTGCGCCCTGCCCCGGCGTTCGTGGTCGGCATAATGGCGTGCCATCTCGGCCAGGTTGATGCGGCGGCGTTCGCCCTCGGCCTCGGCAAAGGTCGCGGGCAGGCTCAGGTCGCCGCAGCCTTCACCCAGGGCGGCGGTCAGTTCGTCCATCGCGCCGGTCATCTCGGGATGGGCCTCGGATTCGGCCGGCAGACGCACGCGGATCAGGTGCGGCGTCACCGGCGGGCGGGCCTGCGCGGCCTCCAGCATCCGGGGCATCGGCAGGGGCTGGGTCGCCTCGTCGCCCGCATCCTGGCCCGCCAGCACCTCCGCCAGCAGTGCCGCGCCCGCGACATCGCGCGCGAACACCCCAACGGTGTCGAGGAAGGGCGATTGCGTCAGGATGCCGCTGCGCGGGATCAGCCCGAAGCTGGGCTTGAACCCCACGACGCCACAGAAGGCCGCGGGCCGGATCACCGACCCCCCGGTCTGCGTGCCCACGGCCAGCGGCACCATGCCCGCCGCCACCGCCGCAGCCGACCCCTGCGACGACCCGCCAGGGGTGTGGCCGGTGTTCCAGGGGTTCCGCGTCTTGCCCGGATGCAGGAAGGCGCATTCCGTCGTGACGGTCTTGCCCAGGATGACCGCCCCCGCCGCGCGCAGCCGCGCCACGATCCAGGCGTCATCCGCAGGCACCCGGCCCGCATCGATCGGCGTGCCGTTGGCGGTCGGGATGCCGCGGGTGTCGATGATGTCCTTCAGGCCCACGGGCAGGCCGTGCAGGGGGCCGATGGCGGCGCCCGACTGCCTTCGGGCATCCAGCGTACGGGCCTGCGCCACCGCATGGTCGCCGTCCAGCCAGGCCCAGGCCTGCACCTCGGGTTCGGTCGCGGCGATGCGTGCGAGGCAGGCCTCGACCAGCGCGACGGCGCTCAGCGCCCCGCGCGCCAGCCGGTCGCGCAGTTCCAGTGTCGGCAGGGCGAGCAGCGCCTCGGGCGCTGCCGCGGCCTTAGCGGGACGGCCCATAGAACAGCTCCGGCAGGTAGAACACGATCTGCGGCTCGGCGTACATCAGCACCATGCAGATGAAGACCATCCCGACATAGGGAAGCACGCCCGAGAAGATCTCGGTCAGCTTGATCTGCGGTGGCGCGATCCCCTTCAGGTAATAGGCCGACATCGCCATCGGTGGTGTGAGGAAGCTCGTCTGCAGGTTCAGCGCCACCAGCACCCCGAAGAACAGCGGGTCGATGCCGTAAAGCGGCAGCAAGGGCAGGAAGATCGGCACGAAGATGATGATGATCTCGGACCATTCCAGCGGCCAGCCCAGGAGGAAGATGATGATCTGCGCCAGGATCAGGAACGGGATCGGCGTCAGGTCGAAGGACTTGACGAAATCGGCGATCACATGCTCGCCCCCGAGGTAGGAGAACACCGCCGAGAAGGTGTAGGAGCCGACGAACAGCCAGCAGACCATCGCGGTGGTGCGCACCGTCAGATAGACGCTTTCGCGCAGCCGCTGGAAGGTCAGCGCGCGATACGCCGCCGCCAGCACCAGACCGCCGAGCGAGCCGATGGCCGCGGCCTCGGTGGGCGTGGCGAGGCCGAACAGGATCGAGCCCAGCACCGACAGGATCAGGAAGGCCAGCGGGAAGAAGCTGGTGGCCAGCATCCACATCAGCCTGCCGAAGGGCACCGAGGGCAGTTCCTCCTCGGTCGGCCTGGGGGCGAGCGTGGGGTTCAGAAGCGAACGGCCCATGATGTAGATGAGGTAGAGCCCGACCAGCGTGAAGCCCGGCAAAAGCGCGCCGGCATAGAGCCGCACGATCGACACGCCCGACGAGGCCGCATAGACGATCAGCATGATCGAGGGCGGGATCAGGATGCCCAGCGTGCCGCCGGCGCAGATGATGCCGGACGCGAAGGACTGGTTGTAGC
>DAOLBY010000190.1:0-3997 GCA_035324325.1 Paracoccaceae bacterium
CAGTTGCGCGACAAGCGTCGCATCCGGGCGCGCCAGGGTGAAGGCGACTTCGTGACTGCCCGTTGCCGCAATGCTGGCCACCGAGGCCAGTTCGGATTTGCGCCGAGATTCCTCAAGCGTCTTGTTCCGCTCGATGTTGGCGACGACGGCGGCCGCGTCCACAGGCTCGCCGTCGTGGAACCTTGCGTCGGTGCGCAGGCGCATGGTCAGGGTCAGACCATCGTCGGACCAGGCCCAGCTCTCGGCCAGTTCCGGCACGAAGTTCCCGTCGCTGTCGATGTTCACCAGCTTGTCGCACAGCGATTCGAACACGATCCGACCGACGAAGGTCCGGGCCTGCGCCGGATCCAGCGCATCCGGGTCTTCCTGCAGGCCGATCCGCAGGTCGGCGGCCATGGCGGTTGTGGCAAAGGCGGCTGACGCCAGCAGCGCGGCCCAGAGGGGGCGGGTTGTCATCTCGCGGTCTCCTTGTCGGTTGGGGTTTCTTCGTTGGTGGTCATCTTGCGGTAGAGCGCAAAGCGCGCGGCGGCAGCGGCGCTGCGGGTCCGGGGGGGGGAGGGCTGGCACCTGCCGGCGCTGGCCGTGGTCTGCCTGGCGACGGGGTTCCTCGCGGCCGAGGTCCGCGCCTGGCGGGTCGATGCGCCGCGGCTCGAATGGCGCAGCTATGGCCCGGTGCAGGGGCGCGTGGTGATGATCGACCGCTCGCAGGCCGACCAGCCGCGCCTGACGCTCGACCGCGTGGTGCTGGCCGGCCGCGCGCCCGATGCCACCCCCGCCCGGGTGCGCGTGTCGCTGCATGGCGCGGCGGCACAGGACGCGCTGCCCCTGCCCGGCGACACGGTGCTGATGACCGCGCATCTGGCGCCGCCCGAGGGGCCGGTGGAACCGGGCGGCTTCGACTTCCGCCGCATGGCCTGGTTCGATCGGCTGGGCGCCGTCGGCTATACCCGCACCCCCGTCATCCTGTGGGAGCCGCCCGGCCCGGGCGAAGCCGCGGTGAACCGCCTGCGGGCGCGGATGCGCGCGGCCGTGCAGGACCACATCCCGGGCGATGCCGGTGCCTTCGCCGCGGCACTGGTGACGGGCGACCGCGCCGGCATCTCGGCCGGGGCGCTGCAGTCCTTGCGCGATTCGAACCTCGCGCATCTGCTGGCCATTTCCGGGCTCCACATGGGCCTCCTTGCCGCCTTCGTCTTCGGCGCGGTGCGGGCGGGCCTGGCGCTGGTGCCACCCGTGGCGCTGCGGATCAACACCAAGAAAGTCGCGGCGGTGGTGGCGCTGGCGGCGGGGGGGTTCTACCTGCTGCTGTCGGGCGGCAACGTCGCGACCGAACGCGCCTATGTCATGGTCTCGGTCATGCTGGTGGCGGTGCTGGCCGACCGGCGCGCGCTGTCGCTGCGGTCGGTGGCGCTGGCGGCCTGCGTGATTCTGCTGATCCAGCCCGAGACGCTGGCCGAACCGGGGTTCCAGATGTCCTTCGCGGCGACGGTGGCGCTGATCGTGGCCTTCGGCGCGCTGCGCCGGCCGGGCGAGCGGCGGCGCCTGCCGGCCTGGCTGGTGCCGGTGTTCGGGGTGGTATTCACCTCGCTGGTGGCAGGTCTGGCGACTGCGCCGGTGGCCGCAGCGCATTTCAACCGCATGTCCGACTACGGGCTTCTGGCCAATGTCCTGGCTGTGCCGCTGATGGGAACGCTGGTGATGCCTGCGGCGGTGGCGGCGGCGGTGCTTGCGCCGCTCGGGCTGGAAGGGGCTGCGCTCTGGGTCATGGCGCAGGGCACGCGCTGGATCCTCGGCGTGGCCGGCTGGGTGGCGGGGCTGGAGGGGGCGGTGACGCTGATCCCCGCGCCGGGGGGGATGGTGCTGCCAGTGATGGCGCTCGGCGTGCTCTGGGTGATGCTCTGGCCAGGGCGGGTGCGCTGGCTTGGGCTGGCGCCGGCGCTGCTGGCGGTGGCGCTGTGGACGGCGGGCGCCCGGCCGGCGTTGCTGGTGGCCCCCGACGGCGGGCTGGTCGGGCTGATGGGCCCGGGGGGGCGCGCGCTGTCGTCGCCGCGCGGGGCGGGCTTTGCCGCCCGCCAGTGGCTGGAGAACGACGGCGACGCCGGCGATCAGGCCGGCGCGGCGGCCCGCCCGGGGTTCGAGGGACCGCCGGGCGCCCGACGCTTCGCCCTGGGCGGCTGGCGGGGCGTCGTGCTGAAGGGACGGGGGATGGCCGAGGCGCTGCCGGCGGCCTGCGCGTCGGCCGACCTCGTGATCCTGCCCGCGCGGATCGACGGCCCGCCACCGGGGCGCTGCCGAGTGATCGACGCGGCGCTGCTGACCCGCACCGGTGCGCTGGCCATCGACCCGCTGCCCGACGGGCGGCTGCGCCTGAGACCGGCCGAGGCGACGGCGCGCCGCTGGACGGGCGGGCCGGCAGCGGCGCCGATGCTATGGGACCGGCCAGCGCGGTAGGCCGCTCTCCTGCGGCCGAGCACGAGGCGCGCCAGCGTCCGGCAGGCGGAATTTGCAGCAAATTCCGTACCGGAGCCTGCTACAGGCTCCGGTGCGATTTCCGTCACGGAAATCGCCACCCGGGCCGCGGTCAGGCGTCCAGGGGTCAGTAGCTGCGGATCAGCCCGACGAGGCGCCCCTGCACCCGCACCTTGTGGTCGGGCAGCACGCGCGTCTCGTAGGCGGGGTTCGCAGCCTCGAGGGCGATCATGCCCCCCTTGCGGCGGAAGCGCTTCAGCGTCGCCTCCTGCTCCTCCACCAGAGCCACGACGATATCGCCGTTCTCGGCCGTCGACTGTTCGCGGATCACGACGATGTCGCCGTCGTTGATGCCGGCCTCGATCATCGAGTCGCCCTTGACCTCGAGCGCATAGTGCTGACCACGGCCCGAAAGCATGGCGCCGGGCACGGCGATGTGGTGGCTGACCTCGGAAATCGCCTCGATCGGGACACCGGCGGCGATGCGGCCCATGACCGGCAGTTCCATGGCGTCGGCAACGCGCACCTCGACCGCCGCGGCGGGGCGGCGGGGCGGTGCGGGGTTGTCGGCCACCAGACGGGGCGAGAACCCCGGGCGTTCCATCGCCTCGGGCAGTTTCACGATCTCGATGGCGCGGGCGCGGTGCGCAAGCCGCCGGATGAACCCGCGTTCTTCCAGCGCCGTGATCAGCCGGTGAATGCCCGATTTCGACCGCAGGTCGAGCGCGTCCTTCATCTCGTCGAACGATGGCGGCACCCCGTCCCGGTCCATCCGGATGCGGATGAAATCGAGCAGTTCCAGTTGCTTGCGTGTCAGCATGGGGCCCCCGGCGAGATGGCACAGCACCTTCGTTCGCCCCATGTTCTGCCCGCGTTCCCGGTTTGTGTCAAGCCCCGGTGCGCCGGGGCGCACGAATCACAAGGGAATGTAGTCAACCGCCTCGCCGCGCCTGCGCGGTCCGTCGCCCTGCGGGCGGATCAGCAGGGCGTCGGCCTCGGCCAGGGTCCGCAACTGGCCGGAATCCTGCGAGGGGAAGGGCGCGATCAGTGGCACGGCGGCCGGGCCCGGGGTCAGCCGCGCGCGCATGTAATGGGTGCGCGGGCCGGTGGGGCCCGTGTCTTCGGCCAGTTCGGCGCGCGAGAGCTGTGGCAGCGGGGCGGAATCGCCCTGCATCGCGCGGATCAAAGGGCACATGAAGATCAGCCCGCAGACAATTGAGGAAACAGGATTTCCTGGCAGGCCAATCAGCGCCGTCCCGCCCATCCGCCCCGCCATGAGCGGCTTGCCGGGCCGCATCGCCACGCGGTGAAAGGCGGCCTTCAGGCCGAGCGCGCGCGCCACGGGTGCCACCAGGTCATGGTCGCCAACCGAGGCCCCCCCCGAGGTCACGACGAGGTCGGCCCCCTCGGCCAGCCGCAGCACCGCTGCCAGATGCGCGGGCTCGTCGCGCGCGATCGGCAGGCGGCGCACCATCGCCCCCTCGGCCTCGGCCAGTGCGGCCAGTGCCACGCTGTTCGAGGCCGCGAT
>DAOLBY010000190.1:4007-5931 GCA_035324325.1 Paracoccaceae bacterium
CCGCCGGGCGGCACAAGTTCGTCGCCGGTCGAGATCACGGCCACCACGGGGCGCCGCGCCACGGGCACCCGGCCATGCCCCATGGCCGCCAGCAGCGCCAGATCGGCCGGCCGCAGCCGCCGCGGCGCGAGCGTGAAGCCTGCGGCAAAGTCCTGCCCGCGGGGGCGAATGTAACGGGCGCGGTCGTGGCCGGGGCGCACTGTCACGGTTTCGCCCGTGACCTCTGCATCCTCCTGGATCAGCACGGCCTGCGCGCCCTCGGGCAGCATCGCGCCGGTGAAGATGCGCAGGGCCTCGCCCGGGGCGAGCCGCCCGGGCCAGGGTTGCCCTGCCGCGGCCTGTCCGATCACGCGGAAGACGGCGCCCTCGGCCACCGCGCCTGCAACCGCGTAGCCGTCCATGGCCGAGGCATCGAAAGGCGGGGCGTCGGCCAGGGCGGCGACGGCTGCCGCCAGCCGTCGGCCCGCGGCCTGCGCCAGCGGAACCTCCTCGACCTGCAGCGGGCCGGCCAGCGCCAGGATGCGCGCCTGCGCCTCCTCGACCGTGATCACGGCGCGGCGGTCCAGGTGCCGGACTTTCCGCCCTCCTTGCGCAGAAGGCGGATGCCGCCGATGTCCATTCCCTTCTCGGAGGCCTTCAGCATGTCATAGACCGTCAGGCAGGCGACCGCGACGGCGGTCAGCGCCTCCATCTCCACCCCGGTCTGGCCGGCGGTGCGCACGGTCGCAGTGATGCGCACGCCCGGCAGGGCGGGGTCGGCGGCGAGGTCGAGCGCGACCTTCGTGAGCGGCAGCGGGTGGCAGAGGGGGATCAGCTCGGCCGTGCGCTTGGCCGCCATGATCCCGGCCAATCGCGCCACCCCCAGCACATCGCCCTTTCCCGCCCGCCCCTCGGCCACGAGCGCGAGCGTTCCGGGCGCCATGCGGACCCAGCCTTCGGCCACCGCGGTCCGCTCGGTCGCGGGCTTGCCCGACACGTCGACCATGTGCGCTGCGCCGGCGTCGTCGAAATGCGTCAGCGGGCCCGCGGTCATGCGCCGCCCTGCGCGGTCAGGGGCTGCGCCAGGAGCGCGCGCGTCGCGGCCTCGACATCCGCCTGCCGCATCAGGCTTTCGCCGACGAGAAAGGTGCGGGCGCCGAAACGGGCCACGTCGGCCAGGTCGGCGGGGGTGAAGAGGCCCGATTCCGAGACGATCAGCCTGTCCTCGGGGACCCGTCGAGCCAGGTCGCGCGTCACGGCGAGGTCGACCTCGAACGTGTGGAGGTTGCGGTTGTTGATGCCGATCAGGCCCGAGCGCAGCAGTGCCGCGCGGTCGAGTTCGGCCCGATCATGGACCTCGACCAGCACATCCATGCCGCAGCCCTGCGCTGCCGCTTCCAGTTCCACGGCCTGTGCGTCGCTGACCGCGGCCATGATGATCAGGATGCAGTCGGCGCCAAGCGCGCGGGATTCCGCGACCTGCCAGGGATCGAACCGGAACTCCTTGCGCAGGCAGGGCAGGGCCGTGGCCTCGCGTGCCGCCACGAGGAAGGAGTCGTTGCCCTGGAAGTAGTCGCGGTCTGTCAGAACCGACAGGCAGGTGGCGCCCCCGGCCGCATAGGCGCGGGCCAGCGCCGGCGGGTCGAAATCGGGCCGGATCAGGCCTTTCGAGGGACTGGCCTTCTTGATCTCGGCGATCAGGCCGTAGCCGGTGGCGGCGGCGCGGCGCCGTCACGGGCGGAGTCGCGATATCGTGGCGCCGGGCGCCCGGTCTGCTGAGGCCGGGTCTGCGCTTCGGCTTCAAGGCGCGGCAGCGGGTCGGCGTTACGGCAGAAACTCTGCTGCGGCGCGGGCCTGACCGTCTTGGCGACGGTCGTCGGGACGGAAGGAAAGCCGGTGGCGAACAGCGCCAGCATCATCGTCCCGGTCAGAAATCGGCTGCGCA
>DAOLBY010000191.1:0-5907 GCA_035324325.1 Paracoccaceae bacterium
CACCGACAGCGCCTCATGCAGCTGCGCGATCTCGGCGCGGAGCGAGGCGAGTGCGCGCAGTTCCCGCTGGGTCGAGTAGTTCTCGCGGTAGGCCCAGAAGGCCAGTGCGACCAGTGCGCAGATCGACAGGACGGTGAGGAAGGGGCGGGTCATGCACGGGCCTTGCGGGTGGATCGGGGGGGAAGCAGCGGCACCCCGAGCGACCGCGGGTCGGGGCGGCGGGCGGGGGCGGCGGTGCGCCGTGCCATGCGCAGGCGGGCGGACCGGGCGCGGAGGTTGGCCGCCAGTTCGGCGGCGTCGGCCTCGACCGCACCCCGGGTGACCGGGGTGAGGCGGGGCGTCTCGGCCGCTGTCGCCGGGGCGTGGCGATTGGCGGCAGGGCCACCCGCGGCCTCGGCCAGGAAGCGCTTCACGATGCGGTCCTCAAGGCTGTGGAACGACACGACGGCCAGGATGCCGCCCGGGGCCAGCGCCCGCTCGGCGGCCGCAAGCCCTTCGACCAGTTCGGAAAACTCGGCATTCACGGCGATGCGGATGGCCTGGAAGCTGCGCGTGGCGGGGTGGCTCTGCCCCGGTTTGGGTCGCGGCAGGACCGAGGCCACGACCTCGGCCAGCCGCAGGGTGGTGACGATGGGGGCCTGCGCGCGGGCGGCGACGATGGCGCGGGCGATGCGACGGGCGGCGCGATCCTCGCCGAACAGGAAGATGATGTCGGCGAGCGTTTCCTCGGAGGCGCCGTTCACGATGTCGGCGGCGCTCTCGCCGTCCTGCCCCATCCGCATGTCGAGCGGCCCGTCGCGCAGGAAGGAAAAGCCGCGCGATGCCTCGTCGAGCTGCATCGAGGATACCCCGAGGTCGAGCACCACGCCGTCGAGCGGCGCCGGGGCGAAGCGGTCGAGGTCCGAGAAGGTGCCGCGGTGCAGTTCGATCCGCCCGCCGTGTTCGGGCAGCCAGGCGGCGGCGAGGGCATGGGCGGCTGGGTCGCGGTCGATCCCGATCACGCGGTCGGCGCCGGCCGCCAGAAGCCCCCGGGCATAGCCCCCCGCGCCGAAGGTGCCATCCAGCCAGAGGCCCCGCACCGGCGCCGCATGGGCCAGGATCGGGGCCAGCAGCACGGGAACATGGGGCGCGTCGTCGCGGCCGGCCTGCGGGTCGGTCCCGGCCACCGTCAGGCCCCCGCGTCGACGTCGTCGTCATCGTCGGGGAGAAGCGACAGCATGTCCTCACCCGAGGCCAGAAGTTCCCCGGCCATCTCGGCGGTGCCGGCCATGTCGGCATCGTAGTCCGCCCGGTTCCAGACCTGGAAAGTCTCCAGATCGCCCGCAAACACCGCCTCGGCGCCGTCCTCCAGCGCCTCGCCCGCCAGGCCGATCTTCTCGCGCCCCTGCGGCGGCAGGACGATGCGGCCGTCCTCGTCGATCTCGACCTCGATCGACTGGCGGATCAGGTTCTTCTGCAGGTAGGTGCGGCGCCGGTCGCCCAGCTTCATGCGGGCGATGCGGCCTTCCAGCCGGCGCATGCCGGCCAGGGTGTAGCATTCGAGATAGCGCCGCGTGTCACCGCCGTAGACCATGACGAAGCGGGCGCGCTTGGCAGGGGTATGATCGGGGTCGCCCGACTGGATCACGGCGCGGAAGGCCGCCGGGACGGACACCCGGGCCTTGCGGTCCACCTTCTGGCTGAACTCGCCGCGAAACGCCATTCCGGTTGCGCCCTTCGCCCCCTTCGCCCCCGTGCGGTGATGATGCTGCCCCCGGAACGGACAACGGCGGATCGGGCTGCTGCCACTGCCCGATCCGCCGCCCTGTCCCGTCGCCGGGCTGTCCGACTGCGCGCGCCACCTGGGGGGATGTCTGCTCGCCCGCGCGCCGGATCCTTGTCGTTCGGAGACGAAAGCGGTGCCTGTATGAAAGCCTGCTTTGCCTTTGGTTCGGGGTCTTGAGCCGCCCCTGTTCCGTGTTCCGTTCCCGTCTCCGTGAGTGAATGCATGGCATGGGAAATCATGGGTGGCAACGGTTTTTTCTGGTTCCATGCGGGAAATCGGGGTGAACCATCCGACGACCTGCCCAACCGGCGCCCGTGAGGGCTGGCGATGGAAGCACAAATCGTGTCCGTGAGTTACTGTCATACCAGATATAGACAATTCAGGGCCTGACTGCATTGGCCGGGCGGCAGCCACGAAATCGCGGTGGCGGCCTGGCTGACGGGTCACGGACAGCAAACGTATCAGGAACATCCTCCAACAGCTTGGAGAATCACGCCGATTCACATCCCGTTGATTCGCGGTTTCCCGGCTTCGACCATGATTTCCCATGGCCTTGCCTTCGCCGGTGCCCTGCCCGCTCAGTCCCGCGCGAACAGAAGCCGCAGGTAGCGTTCGGCATGGTTGAGCGCGTCGCGCGCCGCCCCGGGATCGTCGAGCGCCTTGGCGGCAATGATGCCGCCTTGCACTGCGACCTGCACAAAGCCGGCAAGGCCCGCCGCCGTTACCCCCGGAACCGGATGCGCGGCCAGCGCCTCGGCCAGATGCGCCTCGACATGCGAAGCGCCCGAGGACAGCGAGGCCCCGGCAGCGGCCCGGATGCCGGGATGCGTGGACCAGGTTTCCTGCACCATGGTTCCGGCAACGCAGGAAAAGGCCGCGAGCGGCCAGTCGAGGAAGCTGCGGCGCAGGTCGAGATAGGCCAACACCCGGTCAAGCGGATCGGGCAGATCGTTGTAGGGATGCGCGGCGAACATGGCCGCGGTGGTCCTCGTCCAGTTCTCCACCACCGCGGCGCCAAGGTCGTCCTTGCTGGCGAAGTGGTGGAAGAAGGCCCCCTTCGTCACCCCTGCCGCCGCGCACAGATCATCGACGCTGGTGGCGGCAAATCCCTTGCGCCGCACCAGATCGGTTGCGGCCTCGATCAGCCGCGCGCGCGCCTCGCCACGGGGAACGCGGCTCACACCGCGACCGCCGCCTCGATCGCGGCGATGTCGATCCGCTGCTGCTTCATCATCGCCGCCATCGCCTTGCCCGCAACCGCCTTGTCGGCGTTCAGCGTCAGTTCGGTCAGGCGCCGCGGAAAGACCTGCCAGGACACGCCGAAGCGGTCCTTCAGCCAGCCGCACATGCTTTCCTGCCCGCCGTCGGCCGTCAGCGCGAACCACAGCCGGTCGCTCTCGGCCTGGTCGTCGGTCTCGACCGAGATCGACACCGCCTCGGTCAGGGTGAAATGCGGGCCGGCATCGAGGATCTGGTAGGGCACGCCGCCAAGCGAGAAATCGGTCACCGACGCGTCGCCCATGCCGTTGTCGAAGCGAAAGACCCGTTCGACCCGGCTGCCCGGGATCAACGTGCAGTAGAAGGTGGCGGCCTCGGGGCCGCGGCCGTCGCGGAACCACAGGCAGGTGCGGATGGAATGGGTCATGTCACGCGGACTCCGGCCCGGGTTGCAGAATGGCCCAGTGGATGCCGAAGGGGTCGACCATCAGGCCCCAGTCGTCGCCCCAGGGCTGAGGGCCGAAGGGCATGACCTCGGTGCAACCGGCGGCCAGGGCGCGGTCCCACCAGGCGCGGCCGTCGCCGACGACCAGCTGCAGGTGGCCCGAGGGCATGGGGCCGGCCGCGGTATCGCCGCCGGCGTCCATGTGGTCGGTCATCATCAGCGCGCCGCCGTTGATCTCGATCTGGGCATGCAGCAGGTGGCCCGGCGTGCCGGGCATTCCCGGCACCGAGTCATGCGCCATGCGCCCAAGGTCGGTTGCGCCGAAGGCGCGGATGTAGAAGTCGGCGGCCTCGGCCGCGCGGCCGCGCAGGTTCAGGTAGGGGATCACCCCCTGCATGACGCGCGGGTCGGGACGAGGATGGACAGCAGTGTCGGCCATGTCGGTCTCCCTGCACCCGGACCGGGTGCCGCAAGACCAACATACCGACCGGTCAGTATGTAGTCAACCGATTCCCGGGCTCAGGCCATGCCGCCCGCCACCAGCCCCGCGGCAAGTCGCGCATAGGCCTCCGCCACCGGCCCCTGCCCGGCTGCGACCGGCGTGCCCGCGTCGCCCGCCAGCCGCACCGACAGGTCGAGCGGCAGCTCGCCCAGGAAGGGCAGGTCCAGCCGCGCCGCCTCGGCCCGAACCCCGCCATGGCCGAAGATCGGCGTCTCGTGCCCGCAGTTCGGGCAGCAGAAGGTCGACATGTTCTCGATCAGCCCCAGCACCGGGGTGCCGAGCTTGCGGAACATGTCGAGCGCCTTGCGCGCATCCAGAAGCGCCACGTCCTGCGGGGTGGAGACGACGATGGCCCCGGTCAGCTGCGTGCGCTGGCAGAGCGTCAGCTGCACGTCGCCGGTGCCCGGCGGCAGGTCCACGATCAGCACGTCGAGCGCCCCCCAGGCCACCTGCGTCAGCATCTGCTGCAGGGCCCCCATCAGCATCGGGCCGCGCCAGACCACCGCCTCGTCCTCCTTCAGCATGAGGCCGAGCGACATGACGGTGACGCCGTGCGCCTGCAGCGGGATGATCGTCTTGCCGTCGGGGCTTTGCGGGCGGGCACTGACGCCCATCATGCGCGGCTGGCTGGGGCCGTAGATGTCGGCGTCCAGAAGACCCACGCGGCGTCCCGCGCGCGCCAGCGCCACAGCGAGGTTCGAGGCAACGGTGGACTTGCCCACGCCGCCCTTGCCGGAGCCCACGGCCAGAATGCGGTCCACGCCGGCCACGCGCTGCGGCCCACCCTGCTGCGGCGTCGGGTGCTGCCCGATCCTGAGCGACGGCGGCGCCTTCTGCGCGGCCGGCGCCGTCATCACCGCCGACACTGCCGACACCCCCGGCAGCGCGCGGATTGCGGACTCGGCCTGCGCCTGCGCGGGAGCGAGCGCGCGCGCCTCCTCGGCCGTCCCGGCCTCGATCACGAAGGACACGCGGCCGGCCTCCACCGACAGCGCGCGAATCAGGTCGCGGCTGCCGAAGGTGCCGCCGCCGGGCAGCGCGATGCCGTCCAGTATGCGGCGGATGGCATCGGGGTCGGTCATGGCATGTTCCTTCTGCTCAAGAGCGCTACAACCCTTGCGCTTTGGCGGGCAATCGGCAAGTGGGCGTTCGCAGACTGCACGGAAATGCAGCGAAGCGCCTGTTTCCCTTGGGGAAAAGCGGCAGGCAAGCCATGATCTTGCTGCATGGCAGCATTGCGGGCCGAGACTATTGTGCAGTCGCAGCAATCGTCCCATGTTACCGGCAACAGAGCGGAGAACCCGCCACCCCCAAGCGTGAGGCAAGTGAGATGACGACGATGAACATGACCCGTGCCCTGACCGCCGGCCTCGGCGAACGCGCGGCGGCCTTGGTCGCCTCGGTCCGCGAGGGCCTGCGCCGGCGTGCCGTCTACACCCAGACGCTGCGCGAATTGCGTGCGCTGTCGAACCGCGAACTGTCCGACCTCGGCATCGACCGGTCGATGATCACGCGGATCGCGCTCGAGGCCGCCTACGGCAAGTAAGGTTTCCTGCCGGACCCATCCTCCTCCCTCGGGTCCTTGGCAATAGCGGCGGCGTCTCTCCTCCTCCCTGGCGCCGCCGCCTTTTCTACCGGGACGCATGGTCAGCGTCCGAACGGCTTCGGACGGCCCTTCCTCCTCCCTCGGGCCGCTCGATCCTGCGGCGGGTCCCCCCCCCCCCCCGGACCCCCCCCCCCCCCCTTCCCGGCGCACCCTTCTTCCGGGCGTCTTGGCCAAGCGGCCGCGCCCACCACGATTCGACCGGCCTTTCCTCCTCCCTCGGCCGGGCGAAACTGGCGGCGGGTCCCTCCTCCTCCCTGGACCCGCCGCCCCCCTTTTCCCGGCTTGACCTCGTGACGCGCCATGCCGATGGTCGCGCGGGCCGTCCCTGCCCCAGGCCCCCGCGTTGCGCGCATCCCTGATCACCGCCCCTC